>NZ_JBICZA010000014.1:46289-214898 GCF_043201585.1 Streptomyces sp. NPDC048297 | reverse complement strand
CCGCGAGCCGCGAGCCGCGAGCCGCGAGCCGCGAGCCGCGAGCCGCGAGCCGCGAGCCGCGAGCCGCGAGCCGCGAGCCGCGAGCCGCGAGCCGCGAGCCGCGTGGGGAATTGGGCCTGTCGGAGGGGGCGGCCTTGTTCGGTAGCCGGCCGCTGCGGGTGCCCGTGGGGCATGACGCCCACCGGTGGAGCACCTTCCACGGCGAACGAACCCTGGTCGTAGCCGTCCGTACGGTCACCTCGGCCGTGCGCGTCCTCGAAGCGCTGCCGCCGCTCCTGCGCGACGACAGCCGCGTGACCGTCGTCTTCGCCTACGACCCCACCTCCGCGTTCAACGCCGGCGTCCTCGATCTCCTCCACGCTGCCGGGTGCCGGGTCGCCCCCTGGGAACAGCTGGGGAGCATCGCCCCCGATCTCATCCTCTCCGCCAGCGAGAACATCGACGTGCCGGAGGGCGACTGCCCGGTACTGGTGCTGCCGCACGGGGTCGGCTTCCAGAAGCTCGTGCCGGATTCACGCAGCGAGCGCGAGAGGCTTTCCGGGGTCGTTCCGGATTCCCTGCTGGAGAGCGGGCGGGCATGGCTCGCCATCTCGCATCCGGCGCAGGAGGAACAGCTGCTCGCCGCCCACCCGAAGGCTGCCGGGCGCACACTGCTGGTCGGCGACCCGTGCTTCGACGAGCTGGTCGCCAGCCGGACGCACCGGAAGGCGTACCGGGAGGCGCTGGGCGTCGCGGACCATCAGCGTCTGGTCGTGGTCAGCTCCACCTGGGGACCGACCTCCCTCCTGGGGAGTCATCCGGACCTCCTCCCGCGTCTGCTCGCACAACTGTCCTGCGACGAGGCCAGAGTCGGCGCGATCGTCCACCCCAACGTCTCCTCGGCCCACGGAACCTGGCAGCTCCGTACCCTGCAGGCCGCCGCCCTGGACGCAGGGCTGCTGCTGATGCCTCCCGTCCATGCGTGGCGGCCCGCGCTCGTCGCCGCGGACGTCCTCGTGGGCGATCACGGATCGGTGACGCTGTACGGGGCGGCGGCCGGCACCCCGCTGCTGCTCGCCGCGTTCGGCAGCGACGCGGTGCCAGGTACGGCCGCCCACGCGCTGGCGGCCGTCGCGCCCCGGCTCGATCCGCGCGGGGACCTGCGCCGGCAGGTGGAGGATGTCGTACGCGAGCACACGCCCCAGCGGTACGCGGCAGTCGCGGCTCAGGCCTTCGCCGAACCGGGACATGCTCTCGCCCGGCTCCGTGCCGCCCTCTACCAGCTGCTGAAGCTTCCGGAGCCGTTCTCCCCTCCGCCGGCGTCCCTGGCGCTGCCGGTTCCGGATCCACCGGCCGCGCCGGTCACCTCGTGGCAGGTGACCACGGACGTCACCGGGAACGGCATCGCACCGACGGTCACCGTGCACCGCGTTCCGGCGACCGTCAGCGCGTACGGCGCGGCACGCCCCGACTCCCCCACCCGCTTCACACACCTGGCCTGCACCGACGACGAACGCGACCACCGGCTCACCGAGAGCGCCTCGGTCCTCGTCCAGCGGCACCCCGCACCCACGTCGGTCGGGGCGCTGCGCTGGATCGAGGACACGCTCACCCGGCTGCCGGGCAGCCTGCTCGCGGCATCGGCGGTGCGCGGGGGCGGCCATCTGGTCGGCCTGCGGGACGGCCGGGTCGTGGAGGCGGCGATCACGGGCCCGGCGGTGGATCCCGGTCTGCCGGCGGCGGTCGTCCACGCCTGCCTGCTCGTGGGCGCTCCGCTGGACGACACCCAGGCGACGCTGCGGATCGGTGGTTCGCGGGAGGAGGACGTCGTCCTGCGGATTCGTCCCGCCTGGCCGATCGGATAAGCCGGCGGCCCGCCTCCACCCGTCAGGGGAGTCGGCCTCCGCCCGTCCAAGCAGCCGGCCTCCGTCCGGGCAGCCCGCCTCCACCCGTCCAGGGAGTCGGCCTCCGCCCGCCCCGGGAGCCTGCCTCAGTCGCCGAGGCCCTCCGAGCGCCGCCGCAACTCCTGCGCCCGGGAGAGGTTGCCCAACGCCTCGTGCACCTCGGCGGCCCGGGTCAGGCACTCACGCACCAGTTCCGAACGGCCACCCACCCGCTGGGCGATGTCGGCGAGCCGCTCCCTGGCCTCCGCCTCGTAGGCCATCCATTTCGCCTCCGCGCCCAGGGCCTCGGCCGCGGCCCGCAGTTCGCGGATCGCTTCCTCGGTCTCACCGAGATGGCCGTGTGCGACACCGATGGCGGCCCTCACCCGGGCGGCCATCCGCCGGTCGGGCTCCGCACGGCTTTCGAGTTCCCGCTGTGCACGACGCAGCAGCGCCATCGCGTCCGCGTGATCGCCCCGGGCGTCCAGCGCGCACCCGAGGAAGAAGGTGGCGAGCGCGACTCCACGGGTTTCCCCGGCCCGCTCGTTGAGGTCGAGGGAACGCTGATACGCCCCGACGGCGCCGGACGGGTCGACGACGTCCAGGTAGCGGCCGAGGAACTCCTGCACCGAAGCGCGCAGTGCGAGGTGATCGGTCGTCTCGGCGAGGGCGACGGCCTTCTCCAGCTGGTCTCCCGCCCGGTCGTTCTCACCGAGATCCAGCAAGGGACGCGACAGCAGGCTGCGCAGCCGGGCCTCCCCCGCTCGGGCAGCCGCCGCGACCTCCTGCGGCGTGTCCTCGCGGGCCGCTGCCGCCCCGGCCGCCTCGATCCCCAGCTCCAGCGACTCCTGCCACGCCCCGAGGTAGCGGTGGTACAGGAACAGCACCGAGAACGCCTCGGCGAGCTGCCAGCCCAGGACGTACAGACCGCACCCGACGGACATGCGCAGCACCGCCAGGATGGCGGGACGCTCGGTGTCCAGCCATTCCAGCGGAGGTGGCCCGCCGGCCGTGGTGAAGGGATCGGCGGCATCCCTCAGCAGATCCGTGAGGTCGGCGATCCGCAGCCGCTCCCTCCTGAGCGCCCGGTCGGCGAACGCGGTCAGGACGAGGTAGTGCGTGCCCACCCGCTCCGCCAGCGCCGCCCGCTCGCTCTCCGGCTCCACCTCGGCGGCGCACTCCCCGGCGTGCAGCCGGACCAGATCGTGCAGGCGGTACCGGCCGTCGCCCGTGGCCTCCACCAGGCTCGCCTTCGCCAGGACGCGCAGCAGGCGTTTCGCGCTCCTCGTGTCGATGTCGGCGGCGACCGCGGCCACCCCGGCATCGAAGACACCGAACGGCAGCCACCCGAGCAGTCGGTAGAGCCGAGCGGCATCAGGGGGCAGCAGCCGGTACGAGGGACCCAGAACCGCGGACACGGAGGACTCCTCTCCGTCCAGCGCCAGACCGGCCAACCGGCCGGCCTCCGCATCGAGTTCGGTGACCAGTTCCGCCATGGTCAGACCCTCGTCGGTGACCAGACGCGCCGCGACGACCTGCAAGGCCACCGGCAGGCCGCCGCACAACTCCACCAGCCGTTCCGCGGCCTCCCGTTCGGCCTCGACCGCTTCCACTCCGCAGCGGTCCGTCAGCAGCTCCAGCCCGCCGTGCGCGTCCAGCGGCCTGACGGAGATCAACCGGGCACCGTCCTGCATCGCCAGTTCACTCAGCCTGCTTCGGCTCGTGGCCACTACCGCGCTTCCCGGCCCCTTGGGGATCAGCGCACGAACCTGTCCGGGCTGGTTCACATCGTCGAGAACGAGCAGGATCCGCAGGTCGGCCGTGCGCGACCGGAACAGATTGGCCCGCTCGGCTAGAGAGTCCGGCATACCGAGGTCGCCTCCCGGCAGCGACCTCAGACACATGGCCAGCGCCTCGGACACGTCCCCACCGGGACCGGTCATCGGCGTGACCTGGTCGCGCAGGGCGGCGAAATCCACGTACAACTGGCCGTCCGGGAAGCGGCTGCGGACCAGCTCCGCGTGTCGGCAGGCCAGAGCCGTCTTCCCGACACCGGGAAGTCCCTCCAGCACGTCGATGCCGACAGGCCCGGGGACTCCCTCCCGTGCGCCGGGCGTCCCGTCCAGGTCCGCGAGTTCGGCTCGCCGATTGCTCCACGGCACGGTCACGACGGGCACCTGGTCGGGTCTGACGGGACGACCCGCCGCGGGCGCCGGTGCCGGCCGGACGTTGAAGGTGATGCCGCCGTGGATGTGCGAGCCCTGGAAGGCCGGGCCGTAGTTCACCCCACCGCTGACCAGGTTGACGAAGGTACGTGACGCGTCGGGTGCCTGTGCGGACAAGAACTGCGCCAGTTCCTCGGCCGAGCCGGGGTCGTCCTGGAAGATCTCTTCCAGTCGCTGCCGCAGGCGCTCGTGGACCTGTTCCCGGGCGCGGGTGTCCCCTGCCGCGCGCGCCCTGTCCAACTCCTCCCGCTCCGACTGCAGTTCCTCCTGGGCGGCAGCCTCGTCCGCGGCGCGTCGCCCGAAGAACCGGACCAGGCCGTCCTTCGCCCGCCCCCAGGACTCCGACACGATCAACCCGACCAGCGTCGTCGCCCCCGACGTGGCAAGAGCCGCCAACTCGGCTTCCACACGGCCCCCTTCGACCATCCAGCCCCTCAGAGCATGCGCACACCAACCCTAGAGAGATCTTGGACGGTTGGACAGTCGGGCTCGCCGCGCGTCCCCCGAATGCGTTCCGCCGCGCGAAGCCCATGCGCGAAGCCCCACGGAGGGCAGTACCGTGCCTCACGCCGTCGAGATGCCGTCCTTCGTGCCGAGAACCGCGCTGGTGGTGGCCGCGCGCAGCAGGGAGACGCCGGTGACGGCCTCCCAGGCCACGATCGTGTAGACGGCGATGCGCTCGGGGACGCCGCCTGCGGCGACGTAGAGCGTGTGGTCGGCCTGGAGCAGCGCGAACGCCGCGAGGCCGATGACGCCGAGGGTGATGCCCAGCGCCTTGTGCCAGGTCGGGGCGCCGAGTTGACGGTCGCCTGCGGCGCTGACGAGCAGAAGGACGTTCCCGCCGACGATGGCGCCGATCGCGCCGACGCTGTGGGCGATGATGACGCCGTTGGTCAGTGCGGCGGCGGATTCGGGGAACAGGCCCACCATGCCCACGCCGATGCCGTGGATGAGGGCGAGGACGAGGACGGCTTTGGCTTTTCGGCCCTCAAGTGACCGGTACACCAGCGCTGTCGCGGCGATGAACAGCGCTCCCTGCGTGAGGAACGCGAGGTCCATCAGCAGGTGCAGGGGCGAGTCGATGGTCCGGCCCTGGAACACGTCCCCCGGGACGGGGTTGCCGAGGTCGGAGATGAAGTTGACCGCATAGCTGTAGCGCGGATGTCGCCAGGCGGCAGCGGCGACGGCTTCGAGGGCGAGGTACTGGACGGCTGCGACGAGCAGGAGCAGGCCGGCTGTCGCGTGTGACCGCGAGCGAGAGTTTTGGACCTCCATACCCAAAAGCTTCCCGCCCCCAGCTTGGACTTTCAAGTCCAAAATGTAGACTCGTCGCATGAACACGGCGGCGAGGGGCGAGGCGAGGGGTGCGGCGACCAAGGCCCGGCCCTCGCGCGATGCGGCACTCCGGCCGGGTCGGGCCTGACACGCTACGAACCTGACACGCTACGAAACAGGGGGCTCGCGATGGAACGCCTGGCAGGAGCGGACCGCCCGACAACGACCGGCCGGCCGGCGCCCGCGGCGCTGCCCCCGTCGCTGCGCGGCCGGCTCGGGCCGATCGCGGCGCTCGCCGTGGTGGTGGTCGTCGCGCTCGGGGTCCTGTACGCCGGCCACAGCGAGCCCGGCAGGGTGGACAGGTGGATCATCCGGCCGACGGCGGACAGCGTGGGACCGCCGTGGCGGCACGTCGCTCTGGCCCTGGACTTCCTGGGGGAGCCCTCTGGAGCGGCCCCGCTGGTGGTGGCGATCGTGGCGGTCTGCCTGCTGCTGCGGCGTCCTCGTGCGGCGGTGCTCGTCGTTGCCGGGGCCGCTCTGGCCGTGGGGACGACGACGTTGCTCAAGTCCCTGGTGGGACGCACCATCCACGGCGGGCATCTGTCCTACCCGAGCGGGCACACCGCCTTCGCCACCGCGATCGCCCTCGTGGTGGCGCTGCTCGCGGCCGGCCGGCTCGGCCTCGGCAGGACGGCCGGCACGTCGCTCGTGCTCGCCGCGGCGCTGGTCGCCGGCGCCGCGATGGGATGGGCGCAGGTCGCCCTGGGCGCGCACTACCCGACCGACGTCCTCGGCGGCTGGTGCACCGCGCTGGCGGTGATTCCCGCGACCGCATGGCTGGTCGACCGGATCGCCGACCGGATGGCCGACGCCGGCAGGCGGGCGCCTCGCTGACGTCACGTCAGGCCAGGCGGCGGAATACGGGCTTCACCGGGCGCCCGCCCAGCCAGGGGGCGGGGTCGCCGGCCTCCAGCGCCTTCCTGTACACCGCGCATGCCTGGGCCACCACGTCGACGGTGCGGTCGATGTCGGCGTCGTCCAGTGCGCTGCTCACCACGAACGACGGGGCCAGCACTCCGCCCGCGAGGAGCCGGCGCAGGAACAGCGTGCGGTACCGCTGGGACGGCTGCCGGTTCTCGTCGAGGGTGGCGAAGACCAGGTTGCTGGCCCGGCCCCGGACGACGACGTGGTCGCCGACGCCCGCGGCGGCCGTGGCATCGCGGACACCGGCGGCCAGCCGCTCGCCGAGGGCGTGCAACCGCGCGGTGATGCCCTCCTCGACGTAGGTGGTCTGCACGGCCATCGCGGCTGCCAGGGAGTGCGTCTCCGCACCGTGCGTGGTGGAGAGGAGGAACACGCGCTCGCCGGAGTGGCGCAGCCCGCCCCGCTCCATCAGCTCGCGGCGCCCGGCCAGCGCGGAGACGGCGAACCCGTTGCCCAGTGCCTTGCCGAACGCGGAGAGGTCGGGGACGACGCCGTACAGGCTCTGGGCACCCGCCTCGGACCAGCGGAAGCCGGTGATCATCTCGTCGAAGATCAGGACGCAGCCGTGCCCGTAGGCCAGCTCGCGCAGGCCGGCGAGGTAGCCGGGCGGTGGCTCGGTGTGGCCGGCGGGTTCGAGGATCAGGCAGGCGACCTCGTCCTGGTACCGGGTGAGCAGTTCCTCCGTGGCGGCCAGGTCCCCGTACGGGAACGCCACGGTGAGGCCGGTGGTCGCCGCCGGGATGCCGGCGGACATCGGCGTGGTGCCGATGAACCAGTCGTCGACGGAGAAGAACGGATGGTCGCCGCAGACGGCCACCCGTGGGCGCCCGGTGACGGCGCGGGCGAGGCGCACCGCGGCGGTGGTGACGTCGGATCCGTTCTTCGCGAACTTCACCATCTCCGCGGTCGGCACCGTGGCCAGGAAGCGTTCCGCGGCCTCGGCCTCCACGACGGACGGGCGGACGAAGTTGCTGCCGCGGCCGAGTTCCCGCCGCACCGCCTCGATCACGCGCGGGTGGGCGTGGCCGAGGCTGACCGACCGGAGCCCGGAGCCGTACTCGATGTAGCGGTTGCCGTCGACGTCCCAGACGTGGGCACCGCGGCCGTGGCTGATGACCGGGGCCAGGTTCTCGGGGTACTGGTCGTCGCCCTTGGCGTAGGTGTGCGCGCCCCCGGGGATCACGGCGTGCAGCCGCTCGTTCACCTCCCGCGACCGGGGCAGGAGCAACTCCCCGGTCCCTTCAGTGTCTTCGGTGTCTTCGGTGTGTTCAGTGTGTTCGGTGTGTTCGGTGTCCACGCCGGCCTCACTTCTCACTGTGCTTCAGTACCTCGGCGAGGCCCGGCGCCTCCCGGTCGCGCCGGGACATCGATGTGACCGGCAGCGGCCAGTCGATGGCCAGCTCCGGGTCGTCGAAGGCGATCGTCACGTCCTCGGCCGGATCGTGCGGGCGGTCGATCCGGTAGGAGGTGTCGGCGGTCCCGGTCAGCGCCTGGAAGCCGTGCGCGCACCCCGCCGGGATGTACAGGGTCGCCTGCGTCTCGCCGGACAGCTCGAAGGTGGCCACGTTGCGGTACGTCGGCGAGTCGGGTCGCAGGTCCACGGCGACGTCGAAGATCCTCCCGTACGAGCACCGCACCAGCTTGGCCTCGCCGGCGCCGGAGCGCAGGTGCAGGCCGCGCAGCACGCCCCGGACCGAGCGGGACACGCTGTCCTGGACGAAGGCGTGCGGGTCGAGGCCCACCGAGCGGACCATGTCGGCGTCGAAGGTGCGGCAGAAGAAGCCGCGTTCGTCGGCGTACGGCGTCGGCTCGAACAGGTACGCGCCGGTGATCTCCGGGACTTCGGTCGCCTTCATGGAGCCTCCCGCGGGGCATGAGCGTGGGCGTCTGCGTGAGCGTGGCCGTCGGCCTGGGCGTGGGCGTGGATGTCGGCGTCGGCGTGGTCGGCCGCCGGAAACAGGGTCTCGGTCAACTCGGCGAACTGCTGCTCCAGTTGCCGGGCGGCGACCACGTTCCGCTCGGCGAGGGCCCGCCGCAGCTCCGTCGACCGCTTCTCCAACGCCCGGAACTGTTCCAGCAGTCGGTCGGCGTCGACCTCGCGGGCCGGGTGGCAGTACGCGCCGAGGCCCATCCGGTCCATGAGCGCGTCGCTCTTCGCCGCGTAGCAGAGGGCGAGCACGGGCGTTCCGGTCTTCAGCGCGCAGATCAGGTTGTGATAGCGGACGGCCACCACGGTGTCGGCGACCGCCATCTCGTTCATCAGGTCCGCCAGTGAGGTCGGTTCGGCCGCGGTGACCAGCGGTGAGTCGACCGCGTCGAGGATAGCGGCGACCACCGACCCGTCGCACGTGTCGCCGGTGAGCAGCCGGACCGGTCTGCCCTCCTCGACCAGCGCCCGGACGAACCGGATCGTCCCGTCGAGGTAGCGCCGGTGGATCTCCTCGGCCCGCGCACGGTCGTCGTTGCCGCCGTGGAAGTCCATGACACCGAGGCAGACGGGACCCGGCGTGCCGGTGGGCGCGTTCACCTGTGGCGTCGGCAGGGAGAACGCGAGGTCCGGGTAGACCTCGTCGCGCGCGGTGTCCACGCCCATCGCCCGCATCGCGTCGCGGGACTGGGCGTCCCGGTACGAGCGGTAGGTGGCCAGCCGCGCCGACCAGCGCACCAGGGCCCGGGTCGGCCGGTTCCCGATCGTGGCGGCGCCGACGCTGACGAGCGCGACCCGGGTGCGAAACAGCCGGCCGGACGCGCAGAGGAGGAACAGCGCGTACGGAAAGCCCCACGGCCGCAGCGGCAGGGTGGCCTCCAGGACGCCCATGCCGGGCACGATCACCACGTCGTGCCGGCGCACCCAGGCGGCGGTGCGGTAGACGTCGACGAGTTTGCCCAGGCCCTTCGACGCGATCGCGCCCGCACGGGACGCGGTCCGGTACTCCGCGCGGTTCCAGTGCAGCCGTGTCGCGGGGATCCCGAACTTCGCCGTCACCGCCTCGGGTCCGCCGCACAGCGCGTCCACGACCGCGTCCGGATGTTCGGCACGGAGGTATCCGAGTACGGCTTCCAGCGATCCGTCGTTGCCGAGGTTTCCGGAGCCGAGCAGGCCGAACAGCCCTACGCGCACCGGAGTTTCGTGCGTCGGTGTCATGCCTTCCTCCCTTCGCGGCCGGCGACGAGGGCGTCGACGCAGACGGTGAACAGGCCCGGGTCGACGGGGTCGCGGTCCTCGACCCGTTCGCCGGCGCCGGGCCGGGCCCGGCTGGTCATCCACGCGGCCAGGTGGCGGTAGCACGCGCGCCGGTCGGCCGGGGACAGCGGCGCCCGCCGGATCGCCGAGGCGAAGCCCCAGACGTACTCGGCGAGCAGCCGGGGTGTCGGGTGCAGCGGGCCTGCCCGGCGCGGGTCCAGGTTGACGCACCGGGCCCGCTTGGAGGGGTTCGCGCGTTCGGCGCGGGTGGGGTGGTCGCGGCGGAAGTACAGCAGGTCCGGCACCTGGTGGAAGGGGCCGTGCAGGGTGATCTCCGCGACGAACGTGCGGTCCGCGTGGTGATAGCTGTCGAGCGGCTTCACCCGGCGCAGCACGTCGGCCCGCATCACCCCGTAGAAGTCGTCGCCACCGGGCTCGAACAGCAGGCTGCGAAAGCGCTGCGGCGCGTGCGGCGAGTCGGTGGCGAGGGTGTACTCGTAGGGGACCTTCACCTGGCCGTCGCCGTCGATGACCGCCTGGCCGGTGTGCGCGAGGATGATGTCCGGCCGTGCGTCCAGCGCCTCCACACAGCGCCGCAGCAGGTCACGGCCGTACAGGTCGTCGTGCGAGGCCCACTTGAACAGTTCGCCGCGGCACTCGGCGAAGACCCGGTTGTGGTTCGGGGTGGCGCCGATGTTCCGGGGCAGGCGGAGGTACCGGATGCGTGAGTCCTTCGCCGCGTACGTGCGGCAGATGTCCTCGGTCCCGTCGGCGGAGGCGTTGTCGGAGATGACCAGCTCGAAGTCCTCGTAGGTCTGGCCGAGGAGGGCGTCGAGCGATTCGGCCAGGTACTCCTCGCCGTTGTAGACGGGCAGGCCGATGCTCAGCCTGGGGTGGGCGGTCATGAGGTCCTCACTTCGGGGATGGGGTTCTGGTGGCGCTCGCGCAGGGCGGAGCGCAGTTGCAGCCACCACACGGCCGAGCCGCTGACGGTCGCGACGGCGACGCCCCAGGCCGAGCCGACCGTGCCGGCGGCAGCCGCGCCGCCGAGCCCGCCGCCGACGTAGCAGGTGGAGGCGAACAGCTGGCAGCGCAGGCTGCGCCGGGCCGCGCCGAGCGCGCGCAGCCCGGCCGCCGCGCCGGTGCCGAGTCCGGCGCCCGCGACGCCGAGGGTGATCGCCGCGATGAGCTGTGAGGCGGAGTGCCAGACACCGCCGAGCGCCAGCTCGCCGAGCCGGCCCGGCATCAGGAGCAGCGCCGTGCCCCAGACCAGCGCACCGGCGGCCTGTCCCCCGCCGAGCAGGAGGCAGAACGTGCCGAGCCGGTGCGGGGCCTGCCGCAGCACTCGTGCCGCCTCCGGGACGGTGACCAGCGACAGCCCCATCAGCACGGCGAGGAACGGGCCCATCAGGAGCTCGGCGCCCCGCACGGCGCCCACCGCGCCGACCCCGGCGATCGCGCCGAGTCCGTACGCCCGCAGCTGGCTCGCGCCGCTGAGACTGACGTTCTCGACCAGGTACCGGTAGCCGAGGTCGCGCTGCTCGCGCAGCCAGCCGCGCGCCCGGGACATCCTGGGCCGGATGCCGGACTGGAGGCAGCCGTACCCCGCCGCGACCGCGGCGGACGCGCCCCAGGCGAGCACGAAGGCGGCCACGCTGCCCACCCGGGCCGCCACCACCATGGCCGGGACGAGCGCGACGCCCCACACGACGTCGTTGACGAACGCCTTCCGGCCGGCGCCGGCGGCGAAGAACGAGAACCGCCAGGCGTCCTGCAGCAGCAGCCCGGGCAGCAGGACGCCGAGGGCGGCGAACGCGGGCCCGACCCGGCCGCCGAGGCCGAGCCCGGCCGCCAGACACACCGCGCCGATGCCGGCGCCGACCGCGAGTGCGGTCCCCGTCGACCGGGCGACCGCCCCGCGCCAGTCCGCCTCCGGCGCGCCGCTGAAGCGCACCACGAGCGGATCGGTGGCAAGGCCCCGGGAGACGTTGAGCACCACGCCGTAGGTCACCCAGGCGAGGCTGAACACGCCGAAGGCGGTCACCCCCAGTGAGCGGGCGACGTAGATGCCCACCACGAAGTTGCTCACGCTGGAGGCCGCCTGGTCGGCCAGTCCCCAGGACAGCCGGCCGACGAGGGCCCGGCGGGCGGAGCGCCGGGCGGGCTGGGCCGGGGCCGCCCGTGCCGTCGTCTTCTCCCCCTCGATGGTCATCGGCGTCACGCCTTGATCAGCCCGGCGCCGTGCAGGGCGCCGGCCGCGTCGGCGACGGTGTCGAACGGCAGCCCGGCCCGCTCGGCGACGTCCAGCAGGCTGTGCTCGCCGTCGGAGAGGCTGAGCACCCAGAGCATGGCCATCTGGGCCTGCTTGGCGTCGCTGCGGCCACCGAGCGAGCCGTACAACCCGCGCCGGCCCAGCTGTGGTTCGCCGTAGGGGCTGAGGTTGAGGTAGCGCCGGTTGCGGTCGAGCACGGCGAATGCCTCGCGGCAGACGGCGAGCGTGTCCGCCATCGCCTCCGGGCGGACGAAGTCCACGTCGTCCGCCGAGGTGTGGTACTCGGGGTAGCCGGCGTACGGGGTCCGGCTGAGCGAGCCGACGCCGAGATCGAACCCGGGCGAGCAGAACTGCCGTTCGTCGTAGCCGTACGGGGTGAACTCGGTGATGTGGTGCGGGCGTTCGGACGCGCGCAGCACGTGCCGCAGCACCCGGTCGATCTCCGCGTCGCCGCGCCTGCTCTGCTTGTACGTCAGTCTGCCCGGGTCGCCGGCGCAGGCCAGCACGAGGCCGTGCTTGACCCGGTCGACGCGCTCCGAGTTGCGGGCCAGCCAGGTGATCGCCCCGATGGTGCCGGGCGCGAACAGGAACCGGTAGGTGTAGTACGGCGTCCGCTCGGCCAGCTCTCGGGCGAGGAACGCCGCCACCGCGATGCCGGCCAGGTTGTCGTTGGCCAGCGACGGGTGGCAGACGTGGCAGGAGACGATCACCTCGTCGGGGACCTGCCCGGGGACCACGTGCTCGGCGTAGGTGAGGTGGCCGTCGGCGAGCGTGGAGTCGATGCGCACCTCGTACTCGCCGTCCGGCAGCGCGTCCAGGGTCTCCTGGGCCAGGCAGAACCCCCACTGCGGCTGGTAGTAGCTGGTGCGGTACGGCACCCAGGACGGGTGGTCGGGAAGCGTGTGCAGGTGTGCGCGGAGTTCGGCCAGCGGCATGGTCGCCGACACCGGCACGCTGTAGCCGAGCACGTGCAGGCTGGACGCGGCGAAGTCGACGACCCGCTTGCCGTCGGCGTCGGCGATGTACGCGTCCTTGATGTTCCACTCCTGCGGCACCGTCCAGTCGAGGACCTGGGTCCCGGTCGGCACCTCGTGCACCCGCAGCGGGACGTACTCGCCGACGATGTCCAGGGTGGCGCGCACCCCGTCGCCGGTGATGCTCCGGCACAGCGGGTACAGCCGCCGCACCAGCGCGTGCATCTCCTCGCCGGGAGCCGCCGCGTTCATCGGCGCCACCGCAGGGTGTCGTCGACGGCGCCGGCGTCGGACGCCGCGCGCAGCACGGCGAGACGGGTGAAGCGGCGCTCGAAGTCCTCCTGGGTCAGGCCGAACTCCCGGTAGGCGTCGGCGAGTTCGAGTGCGCCCTGCTTCACCGTCCACTCGCAGTCGAAGCCCGGGACCGCGGCCCGGAACCGGGAGAAGTCCACCCGGTACGACCGCGGATCGGCCCCGGTCTCCCCGGTGATCACGACCTTCGAGCCGGACACCGCCTCGGCGACCTGCTCGGCGATCTCGGCGACCGTGACGTTGTTGGTCTCGCTGCCGATGTTGAACGCCCGGTCGTGCACCGCGTCGCGCGGCGCGGTCAGCGCGGCCGTGAAGGCCCGTGCGATGTCGGCGGCGTGCACCAGCGGGCGCCAGGGGGTGCCGTCGGAGAGCACCAGCACCTCGCCGGACAGCAGCGCGTGGCCCACCAGGTTGTTCAGGACGATGTCGGCGCGCAGCCGGGGCGAGAAGCCGAAGGCGGTGGCGTTGCGCATGTACACCGGGCTGAAGTCGCCGTCGGCCAGCTGGTGCAGGTCGTCCTCCACCCGCACCTTGGACTCCGCGTACGGCGTCACCGGGCGCAGCGGGGCGTCCTCGGCCACCAGGTCGTCACCGCCGGCGGCGCCGTAGACCGAGCAGGTCGACGCGTACAGGAAGCGCCCCACCCCGGCGTCGCGGGCGAGGCGGGCAAGGCGTACGGACGCGTGGTGGTTGATGTCGTAGGTGAGTTCCGGCGCCAGCGAGCCCAGCGGGTCGTTGGACAGCGCGGCCAGGTGGATCACGGCGTCCACCCCGGCCACGTGGTCGGCCGTGACGTCGCGCAGGTCCACCCGGCGGCCGGGCGGGTCCGCGGGTGTCGGGCCGAGGACACAGTCGGCGAACAGGCCGGCGTCGAGACCGACGACCTCGTGCCCGGCGGCCGTGAGGACCGGGGCCATCACGGTGCCCAGGTAGCCCTGGTGCCCGGTCAGCAGTACGCGCAAGGTTCAATCCCCCAGGTCGAGAGTGAGTTTGGTGACGGCGAACGCCTCGGCGTAGCGCGCCTGGCATTCGATGCCGCGGATGCGTGCGAGGCCGAGGAAGGCCTCCCGGTCGTACCAGGGCCGGTGCCGCTGCGAGGGGTAGTGCTCCTGAAGCAGCCGCACCTTCGCTTCGGCGGTCTCGGGCGCCAGCGGCTGGTACACCGCAGGGCGGCCGAGGTCGCCGTCCCACTTGACGATCTCGTAGCCGAGCACGAGGTGGTCGCGGAACGCGGTGGGTATCAGCCGTGCCAGGCCGCGGTGGTCCTGGTGCGCGTCGTCGGTGCGCGGGGCCAGCACGAGGTCCGGCTCGGTCCCCGCGCGCAGTTCCTCGACGGCGGACTTGGCCTCCTCCCAGTGCGCGGGCAGCCGTCCGTCGGGCACCTTGTGCACGGTCAGGGTCAGTTCGGCGCCGGGGCAGAAGGCGGCGAGCGCGGCCCGCTCCTCCTGCTCCCGCTCGCCGCCACCGCCGGAGAGGACCAGCGCGTCGACGCGCAGGCCCGGCCGCGCGAGGCACATCGTCAGCAGCGTGCCGCCGGCGCCGATGGCGATGTCGTCGCAGTGCGCGCCCACCGCGACGATCCGGTCGAGGCGCCCGGCGCCGAGGCGGATCACGCGGTCCCCACAGCGGCGCCGTCGCGTTCCCACACGGCCCACGGGCGCTCACCCCTGGCGTACCCGGCGTCGAGCGCGGCCCGCTCCTTCACGGTGTCGGTCGGCTTCCAGAAGCCGCGGTGCCGGTGTGCCACCAGCCGTCCGCGCTTGGCCAGTTGGGCGCATCCGTCGGCGACCAGGTCCCCGTTCTCCGGTATGTGGTCGAAGACCTCCTGGCGGAGCACGAAGTAGCCGCCGTTCTCCCACAGCGGCAGTTCGCTCACCGCGGTGATGCCCCCCACCAGGCCGTCCTCGCCCAGGTCCACGCAGTGGAACGACGACTGCGGCGGCACCACCATCATCGACGCGCCGGCGTCGCGCCGGGCGAAGGAGTCGATCATCTCCGGCAGCGGGGCGTCGGTGAGCACGTCGGCGTAGTTGGCGAGGAACATCTCGTCGCCGTCCAGATGGTGCCGCACCCGGCGCAGCCGCTCCCCGATCGGCGACTCGACACCGGTCTGCGCGAACGTGATCGTCCAGTCGGCGATGTCGGTGGACAGCAACTCGGTCCGCCCGCCCCGCAGCACGAAGTCGTTGGACGTCGTCTCCTCGTAGTTGAGGAAGAAGTCCTTGATGTGGTGGGCCCCGTAGCCGAGGCACAGGATGAACTCCGTGTGCCCGAAGTGCGCGTAGTAGCGCATGACATGCCAGATCAGCGGTCTGGGGCCGACCATCGCCATCGGCTTGGGCACGTCGTCCGCCGCGCCGCTGCGCATCCGCATCCCGTAACCGCCGCAGAACAGAACGACCTTCATGCGGTGACCTCCTTCACGACCGCGCCCTCGGCGATGCTCAGTTCCGGGATGGGGAAGACGAGCCGACCGCCCCACTCGTGCACGTACGAGAGTTGCTCGGTCAGCTCGGCCCGCAGGTTCCAGGGGAGGACGAGGACGTAGTCCGGCTTGTCGGCGGCTATCTGCTCGGGGGCAAGCACCGGGATGCGGGTGCCCGGGGTGTACCGGCCGTGCTTGTAGGGGTTGCGGTCGACCGTGTACGGGAGCAGGTCGGGGCGGATGCCGCAGTGGTTGAGCAGGGTGTTTCCCTTGCCCGGGGCGCCGTAGCCGACGACGGTCTCGCCGCGCTCGGCGGCCTCGATGAGGAACCGCAGCAGGTCCCGGCGCACCTTGGCGACACGGGCCGAGAACTCGGCGTAACCCGACAGCTCCTGGAGCCCGGCGGCCTTCTCCCGGGCCAGCGCGTCGGCCACCCGCCCGGTCGGTTCGCCGGCCGCGTCGGAGGGCCGGGCCCACAGCCGGATCGAGCCGCCGTGCGTGGGCAGCAACTCGACGTCCACGAGGGCGAGTCCGCCGCTCGCCAGCGCCCGGATCGCGGACGCGACCGTGTAGTACTGGAAGTGCTCGTGGTAGATCGTGTCGTACTGGTTCTCCTCGATCAGGGTCAGCAGGTGCTGCACCTCGATGGAGACCCAGCCGTCGTCGGCGACCAGGGCACGCAGCCCCTGGGTGAAGCCGACCACGTCGGGGATGTGCGCGTACACGTTGTTGGCCACGACCAGGTCGGCCGGGCCGTGCTCGGCGCGGACGGCCGAGCCGGTGTCCGGGGACAGGAACTCGGTGAGCGTGGGCACGCCCGCGTCCCGCGCCGCGGCACCGACGTTCACCGACGGCTCGATGCCGAGGCAGCGGATCCCCCGGTCCACCACGTGCCTCAGCAGGTACCCGTCGTTGCTCGCGACCTCGACCACGAAGGCGTCGGGTCCGAGACCCACCCGCGCCACCGCGTCGGTGACGAACGTGCGCGCGTGCTCCACCCACGAGGTCGAGTAGGAGGAGAAGTACGCGTACTCCTCGAACGTCTCCTCCGGCGTGATCAGCGGAGGGATCTGCGCGAGCCAGCAGTCGGTGCAGACCCGCAGGTGCAGCGGGTACGCGGGCTCCGGCCGGTCCAGTTGGTCAGCGGCGAGGAAACTCTCACATGGTGGCGTCGCCCCGAGGTCGACGACGCTCGCCATCGCCTCCGAGCCGCACAGTCGGCATCGTGTCATCTACTGTCCCCATCCCCCCTGCTCGCGCGGGTGTCCCCGCCGCGAGCCAGTGCCGACCGCCCCGCGATCGCGGTGCGGTACTCATCCAGCAGGCGTTCGAGGCCGACGGCCGGGCTGAAACCCTGCTCGTAACGGCGCCGGGCCGCCTGGCCCATCTCCCGGTTGCGGGCCGGCTCGCCCGCGATCCGGCGTATACGGGACACGAGCGAGTCCGGCTCGCCCGGCCGGTGCAGCAGCCCGGTCACCCCGTCCTCGACGAGTTCGACGAAGGCGCCGTGACCTGCGGCGACGACCGGGACCCCCGCCGCCATCGCCTCCACGACCACGAGACCGAACGCCTCCAGCCAGGTCGAGGGGGCCACCACGGCGACCGCTCGCGCGATGACCTTGCGGCACTGGTCCGTGTCGTACAGGCCGGCGTACCGCACGTCGTCCCGGCCCGCCGCCCAGGCGGTCACCTCTCGCTCCAGCGGCCCGGTGCCCGCGATCACGAGCGGCACGCCCACTCCGCCGCTCGCCGCGATCTCGTCCCACGCGGCCATGAGCAGCCGCACGCCTTTGGCCTCGGCGAGCCGGCCGAGGTAGAGCACATGCTCGCCGGGGCCCGACCGGCGGGCGTCGGGGCCGGGGTCGGGCACGAAGTTGTGCTTCACCGCCAGCCGCCGCGCCGGCATGCCGGCCCGCACCAGGACGTCGCGCTGCGCCGCGGAGATGCACAGGAACCGCTCCACGCCGGACCACCACCGTCGCCGGTTGACCGACAGGCTGACCGCGAGCGGCACCGTCGCGAGCCGGGAGCCCCGGTAGCAGCCGTGCCGGACGGCGGGCAGCGGCGTCGACCCGACGCACTCGGCGCACGGCCGGCCGTCCCGTTGCAGCGTGCCGGGCGGGCAGATCTGGGTGTAGTTGTGCAGCGTGGCGACGGCGGGCACGCTGGCGTCGGCACAGGCGGCGAGGACCGAGGGCGACAGGAGCGGGAAGACGTTGTGGACGTGCACCACGTCCGGCCGCTCGGTGCGCAGCCGGGCGGCGAGTTCCGTGCGGACCGCCGGGTTCCAGGGCACGAGCAGGGGCAGCGCGGCCTTGGCGGGCAGGGATCGGGCGGCGATGTCGTCGCTGCGTCGCTCGAACACCTCGACCCGGTGTCCGGCCGCGCGCAGCAGCGCCACCTCCTGGTCGACGACCTTGTTCTCCCCGCTCGGCTGCGCCGAGCCGTAGCGGTTGTGCACCACGAGGACGCGCATGGTCAGGCCACCTCCGGTCTGCGGGCACGGCGCGGGACGCGCCGGGGAACGTCGGGTGCCGGGACGGGCATGGCGGAGGCGGGCGCCGCCAGCAGTGAGGCGGCGACGGCCAGGTGCAGCAGATACGGCGAGGCGTCACCGAGTCCGGCCTCGGTGTACGACGCGATCGCGCAGTAGCTGATCAGGAAGATCGCGCAGGCCCGCTGCAGCGACGGTGGCCGCAGCAGCGCGACGCCGCCCAGCACGATGACGACCGCCGCCACGAGGGCGACGCCGATCAGGCCCTGCTCGTTGTAGACGGCCAGCCAGCTGTTGTCGATCGGCAGCCCGCCGAACGACTTGTCGCCGAGGCCCACGCCGAACGCCTGCTCCCCGCTCGTGCGGGGAGCCGCCAGCAGGGCGTCCCAGACCTTGGCCCGGCCGGTGAGGCTGGAGAAGTTCTCCTTGCTCTGCCCGCGCAGGAACCAGGCCTGCAGCACGGAGCCGAGCGCCACGACGGCCATCGCGGCGCACAGCACCGCCCAGGTGAAGAACCGGCGGGCGGCGGCGCTGGTCAGCACGAGCGAGCCGATCGCGAGCGCCAGCCCGATGACCAGGCCGAGCGTGGCCGTCCGGGTGTGGGTCAGCCCGAGCAGGACGAGCGAGGGCACGATGACGACGACCGCGCTGGTCCTGTCGGTGCGGCGGCCCAGTACGAGCAGCGCGGTGAGCCCGATGATCACCGCTGCGTACTGGCCGATCTGCGGCGGGGTGAGCGGCCACAGCGCGCCGACGAGCCGCCCGCCGTAGAGGTCGGGCAGGGCCGCACCCGGTGACACGGCCAGGCCGGCGGCCACCGAGCCGAGTACGGCGAAGTACGCCCGGATGTGGTGCCGGACGAACGTCAGGCCGCCGTCCCACCAGCGGCTGAGCAGCCACAGCGTGCCGACGAACAGAGCGAGCCGGGCGCAGCGGAACAGCGCGCCGAACCCGGACTCCAGGTGCGCACTGGAGATCACGCTCTCCACCAGCAGCAGGGTGAGCAGGAACAGGAAGGCGCTGGGCCGGATGCGCAGCCGGGGATTGAGGGCGAGCGCCAGCGCGAACGCGGCGACCAGCGCGCCCATGGTGACCAGCTGGATGAGGGAGCGGGGCAGCGGGACGATGGTCTTCGCCCCGGCGGAGCCGAGCGTGTTGAGGACGAGGAGCCCCCAGACGGCCCCGACGAGCTTCGGGGTGCGGTGTGCGTCCGTCGGGGTGCGGTGCGCGTCCGTCGGGGTGTGGTCCGCGGCCGTCGGCGTGTTCTCCGCGCGCGTCGGCGTGCGGTCGGTGCCCAACGGCGTGCGGTCCGCGCCCGTCGGCGTGCGGTCCGCGCTCACCGGAGTGCGGTCCGTGCCCGTCGGCGTGTGGTCCATTCCCATCTCAACCACCGTCCTGGGCGCGGAAGGTGCTGCCCGCGTCCTGCAGGTACGGCGCGCCCTGCCACTGCGTGAAGTCGAGCACCCGGCTCGGGTCGTGGACGACGAACGTCCACGACCCGACGTAGACGTTGTCGTGCCAGCGGTTGTGCTGCTTGCCGGTGATCGCCTCGGCCACCCCTTCGCCCTGGTACGGCGACCAGTCCGGATAGGTGCCGTAGTTGGCCAGCACCGCCATCCGGTCGCATTTCACGGTGCACTTGACGACGGACTCGTCCAGCACGAAGCGGTTGTCGTGGATGTCCACCCGCTGGGTCTTCCACCGGCAGTCGGAGTAGAGCGGTGCGGTGGCGATCCCCGGCCGCGCGCACCGGTGGGTGTCGCGCACCAGCAACGTGCACTCACCGGAGGAGGTGTTGGCCGGGCTGTTGCAGAACCGGTCGGCGTTCTCCCACAGGGTGATCCCGGACCAGTTGTCCTCCAGCACGTTCCCGTAGATCTCGATCCTGTCCGTGCGGGCCCGGACCCGTGGTTCGCCACCGGACTCGGACAGGTAGATCGTCGCGTACGGGAAGGTGTCGCCGCTGTCCGCCGCCTTGCGGCCCTCGACCCAGTTGTTCCGCCGGATCGTGTTGTTCCGGATGACCGCGTTGTAGCTGGTCTCGTAGATCAGCGCGGCGCCGTCGTTGGCCTCCAGCACGTTGTCCTCGATGCGGAAGTCGTTGTTGTCGGTGTCCGCCCACAACCCGGTTCCGCGGTTGTCGTGCACCCAGTTGCCGCGCACGTCGGCGCCGTCGACGTCCCAGAACTTGATGCCTCCGGTGCAGCCGCAGCCCTTGCGCCGCCGCTCCCAGTCGTCGGTGTTGTTGCCCACGATCTCGTTGCCCTCGACCACCAGATCGCTGATACGGCCGCCGGATTTGTACGCGTTCATTCCGTACTGCCCGTTGTCGCGCAGGCAGTTGGCGCGGACCCGCTGGCGGGCACCGGCCATCAGACCGGCGCCGGAGTTGTGCTGGATCGTCGCGTACTCGATCACCCAGCCGTCGGCCGAGTCGTGGTTGACGACGCCCTCGTCGGGCGGCGCCACGAAACGCTGCACGGTCAGATAGCGGATGGTGACGTCGCGCGCGCCGCCGCCGAACGCGTACTGGTTCTTCTTCCGGCCGTCCAGCACCGCGCCCGGCGCACCGAGGTAGCGGTCCCCCTCCTTGGGGACGACCTGGGCGTAGCGGTCCGGGTCGAGCCTGTGCATGCCCGGCCGCAGCCAGAACGTGGTGTGCGGGGGGCTGTTCCTGGTCTTCGCCGCCAGGTCGCCGACCTTCGCGGGGTCGACCGTGACCGCGCCCGCCGGCGCCTTCGCCGGCCCTTCGGCGGGCTCGGCGCACACCCGGGCCACGGCTCGGGCCGCCGACGTGGCGGACGTGGACCGCGCGGTCTTCGACTCCGTCCCGGCGCCCGGCGTGCTCTCACAGCCGGTCGCCGTCAGCAGGGCCAGTGCAAGTGCCAGTGCCAGGGTTGTCGCCCCCCACGGCCGGTGCCGTCTCTTGATGTCCACGCGCCCCCCTAGCCGCGGAACCTGAGCACGGTGGTGAAGCTCTGCGCGCCGTCGGCGGAGCCGGTGCCACTACCGGTGCCCGTGCCCGTGCCGGTGCCGGTGCCGGTGCCGGTGCCGACCAGCGTGGTGCTGGGTTCCTTGCGCCCGAAGCCGGCGGAGTACCAGCCCAGGGGCGGGCCGGTCTCACCGCGATGGGCCCGCCAGTTCAGCTCGCCGGGCAGGTCGAGCACCGCGGAGCGGTCCTCGCCGTCCCGGTTCCAGGTGAGCAGGGCCCGGTTGCCCGTCAGGTCCGCGGCGATCGCCGGGCCGAGGTGGAACGCGAGGCGCACCTCGGCCCGGTGCGGGCCGCGCACCTCGTCGACCACCCTCAGCTCCCGGCTCCCGGCCGTCAGCTCCACCAGGCGGCGGTGCACGGAGCTTCGGTAGCCGTCGTGCTCGGCACACCAGCGGGCCACACCCCCGCCGGATGTGTCCGCGACCGTGTCCGCAGACGTGTCTGCCGCCATGTCCGCGACCGTGTCCACCGCCAGGACGCGGCTGCGCGCATGCCGGGTCCACAGGAACGGGCCGCCTGAGACGGACTGGTCGCCGCCGTCCAGTTGCAGGGTGTTGTGGCCGAGGGTCGAGCGGAAGTACTGCCGCCACTCGGGCTGCCCGTGATAGCAGAACGTCCCGGGGTCGGCGAGCACGTCGACCCCGTCGTGCCGGACCTCCACGGACAGCGCGTCCGCGTGGGCGTGCGCGGCGATGGACAGAAAGCCGTGCGGACCGCCGTCGCAGCGGCACCAGATCTCCTCCGGGCCGCGCAGGATCGTCATGCCCGCGTCGGCGAAGTGCGCGGGCCGGCTTGCCGGGCGGGTCACGGCCGGTGCGGTCGCGTCGCCCGGGTACGGCCGGACGAGCGCGGCCAGCAGCGGGGTGCGCACGTCGGTGCCGGTCGCCTCCGGCCACCAGGCGAGCCGGCCGAACACGGCGTCCCCGGTGGCCAGCAGCGAGGCCCAGCGGTCGGTGCCCGCGCCGTCCACGACCAGGCCGTGCCCGTCGTCCGCGTCCCCCTGGCGCGGCGGCCTCAGCCGGTTGTCCACGACGGCCGCGAGCGCGTCGGTCATCCGCAGCAGCACCAGCCGGACCGGAGCGGGGACCGGCACGCCGGCCGCGTCCGCCTCCGCGAGCGCGGCCAGGCCGAGTTCCAGCACCAGTCCGTGGTACTCGGTGGCCAGCTCGCGGTTGATGCCGGACGGGAAGGTGTTGCCGCGCAGGTGCCGTTCCAGCAAGCGCAGAGCGTCGCCCCGCCAGCGCGCCGAGGCGGGGAACCAGCCGAACGCGCAGGCCGCGGCGAACTGCCCGGCGGCCTCGGCGACGACGTGGTTGTTCGCCGAGGACCCCCGGCTGGGGAAGGCGGCCAGCCAGCGCTGGTGGTGCCAGATCTGGTTCAGGGCCACCGGGTTGCCCTCGAACAGCCCGGCCGCGCCCGGCCAGCCGTCGAGCAGCCGGCGGATCCACACCCAGGACAGCAGCCGGATGCCCAGCTCGATGCCGCTGATCCAGTGCACCCCGCGCAGCGGCGGGTTGGCCGTCCACCACGACCTCAGATGCTCGGCCACGCGCTCGGCGTACCGCTCGTTCCCGGTGATCGCGTAGGCGGCGGCGAGCACGGTGAGGTACTGGTGCCGGGACAGCTCCCAGATCTGCTTGATGTCCCCGGCCGTCTCCTCGTCGCGGTACGGCACGTCGAAGGCGTAGCCCGACGGAGCGCGGCGCCCGGTCTTCGGGTCGTACGCCCAGTCCGGGGCGGTGAGGTCGTCGCGGACCACCCCGAAGTACTCGGCGTGCCCGTCCATCAGCCGGTCCGCCTCGGCGACGAGGCGTTTCGCGGCGTCCGGGGGGATGGCGGCGATCGTCCCGGGGGGCAGGACGGCGGTGAAGCGGGCCCCGGTCACGGCCGGGCAGCCCGGCAGCGCGGAGCGCCACCGCCGCCTGCGCACCACGTCACCCGCCCGGCCGCCGACCTCCCGCGGCCCCATCCGGGAAAGGCGTCGCAGGTACCAGCCCGCGCTCATGGTCATCGCGTCCTCGCCAGCATCACCGGCGCGCCGCCGGCCACCGAGACCTGCACGGCGAGGGTGGCCGCCGTGGTGGCGACCAGCGACCGTAGCGGCACCGGCATCGGCCCGCCGGTCCGTACGGCCTTGACGAACGCGGCCAGTTCGGCGGACTGGCCCTTGTCGCGGGCCTTGGGCAGCCGCGAACTGACCCACCGCTTACGGCCGTGGACACTGGCGCGGACGAAGTCGTCGAGCCACAGCACCTTGCCGTCCGCGACCAGGTCCAGCGTCTCCTTGGGGAAGCCGGGCGCGCCGGTGGTGACGTAGCTGATGGTGGCGGTGGACCCGTCGGGGTAGCGCAGCACGACTTGCAGGTCCTCGTTGCCGGACGCGGCGACGGCGTACACCGAGACCGGGTCGGCGTCCAGGAGCCAGCTCGCCGTGTCGATGAAGTGTCCGCCCTCGCCGGCGAACCGCGAGCCCTCGGTGCCCTGTTGGAGGTACCAGCTGCCCTGCTGCAGCCGGCCCGCGTTGACCAGGTAGCGCAGGCTCGCCGGTCCGGTCCGGGTACCGAACCGCTTGCCGGCCTCCTGCAGCAGGGGCGCGAAGCGGCGGTTGAAGCCCACTTGGATCCGGTCGTTGCCGGACTCCTCGACCGCCGCGAGCACACCGGCCAGTTCGTCCTCGGTGAGGGCCAGCGGCTTTTCCACGAACACCGTCTTGCCGGCCAGCAGCGCCCTGCGGGTCAGTTCGGCGTGGGAGCTGTGCCGGGTGACCACGAACACCGCGTCGACTCGGTCGTCGCCGAGCACGGCGTCGAGATCGGTGGTCGCCCCGGAGAAGCCGAACTTCCGCTGGGCGTTGGCCGCGGACAGCGCCGTCGTGGTGACGACGGTCGACAGCTCGACGCCGTCGCGCCGTGCCAGGTGCGGGAGCAGCATCGACGTCGCGTAGTTCCCGGCGCCGACGAACGCCAGCCGCACCGGCGTTCTGGCGGACCGGGCCGGGCTCCGCTTCACGTCCACGGCGGGCACGGCGACTTCGGGCACGGCGACTTCGGGCACGGCGACTTCGGGCACGGCGACTTCGGGCACGGCGACCTCGGGCACGGCGACCTCGGGCACGGCGACCGCGAGGGCCTCCGTCTCTTTTGCCCCCTCGTGTTCGGGGTACCGGAACAGCACGGCCACGGCCTTCAGTTCGCCGTCCTTCAGGCGCCGGTACGTCTCGACGGCGTCGTCGAATTCGGCGACGTGGGAGACGAGGGGCTCCACGTCGACGCGGCCTCGGGCGGCGAGATCGAGGAAGCACGCCAGGTTGCGGCGCTCGGTCCAGCGCACGTAGCCGATCGGGTAGTCGCGTCCCTCGATCTCGTACTCAGGGTCGTAGCGCCCGGGGCCGTAACTGCGGGAGAACCGGACGTCGAGTTCCTTCTCGTAGTACGCGTTCCACGGCAGGTCCAGGCGGCACTTGCCGATGTCGACGACCCGGCCGCGGTCCCGGCAGAGCCGGGCGGCCAGCTCGACGGGCTGGTTGCTGGCGCCGCCGGCGGCCAGGTACACCTGGTCCACGCCGTGTCCGCCGGTGAGTTCGGCGACGGCGCCCTCCACGGCCGCGGACGCGGGATCGCCGCAGGCCGCGGCGCCCAGACGCTCGGCCAGCTCGCAGCGCACCGGGTCGGGGTCGGCCCCGACGACGCGGACGCCCGAGGCGGCGAGGAGCTGCACCACCAGCTGTCCGATCAGCCCGAGGCCGATGACCAGTGCCACGTCGCCGAGTTGGGGCTCGCCGCGGCGGACGCCCTGCATCGCGATCGACCCGACGGTGCCGAAGGCCGCGTGCCGCGGCGCGAGGCCGTCCGGCACCGGGGCGTAGAGGTTCTTCGGCACCCAGTTCAGCTCGGCGTGCAGCGCGTGTTCGTTGCCGGCGCAGGCCACGAGGTCGCCGACCTTCACGTCGTCGGTCCCGGTGCCGACCTGCTCGACCACTCCGCACAGCGAGTAGCCCAGCGGCGTGTAGGAGTCCAGCTTGCCCATCACCTTGCGGTAGGTGGCGGGCAGCCCGTTGGTGGCCACGCTCTGCATGACCTTGGCCACCTGGTCGGGGCGGGAGCGGGCCTTGCCCAGCATCGACATGCCGGCCTCGGACACCTTCATGAGTTCGGTCCCGGTGGAGATCAGCGAGTAGGCGCTGCGGACCAGCACACCGCCCGGCTTGCATCCCGGTACCGGCACGTCGAGCACCGCCAGCTCGCCGCTCTTGTAGTTCTGCACAACCTGCTTCACCCGAAGTCCCCTTGTTTCTACGCCGTCTTCTAAGCCGCCGAGCGAGCGCTGCGGCCGGATCCGGAGGTCGCGCCGCGGTACCAGTACTCGAGCGTCAGCACATGCCACAGATGCTTGGAGAAGTCCCGCTGCCCGGCCGCGTCCTCGGCGGCCATGCGCGCCAGCGCGTCGCGGCGCAGCAGCCCGGAGCGGACGAGTTCGCCGTCGTGCACCACCTCGCGCACCAGCGGTGCCAGATCCCGGCTCATCCAGGCGCGCAGCGGGGCGCTGAACAGGCCCTTGGGCCGGTAGACGATCTCCCGGGGCAGGATCGAGGTGGCCGCCTCCTTGAGGACGGCCTTGCCCTGCCGTCCGACGATCTTGCGGTCGCCGGGCACGGCGAAAGCCGCCTTGACCACCTCGACGTCCACGTACGGCACCCGCACCTCGGTCGAGGCGGCCATGCTCGACCGGTCCGTGTAGGCGAGGTTCAGGCCCGGCAGGAACATCCGGGCGTCGCCCAGGCACATGCGGTTGACGAAGTCGTCGAGGTCGTTGTCCTGGTAGACGTCCGTGTGCTCGCTCAGCACGTCCTCGACCGCCCCGGCCAGGTCCGGATCGACCAGGGCGAGCAACTCGTCCTGGTCGTACATGGTGTAGCTGCGCCGGAACGCGGTCTCTTCCGGCAGGTCGGCGAAGGAGAGGAACCGCTTCGCGAAGCGCACCGACCGGTAGCCGCGGCGGCTCGTCGCGACCGGCAGCCGGTCCACGGTCGCCGCTATCCCGCGCCGCAGGGGGCGCGGGACGCGCTGGTAGCGCAGGGCGAGCAGGTTGGCCAGGTGCTTGCGGTACCCGGCGAACAGTTCGTCGGCGCCCATCCCCGAGAGCATCACCTTGACCCCGGCCTCCCGGGCGGCCGAGCAGATCAGGAACGTGTTGATCGCGGCGGGGTCGCCGATCGGCTCGTCCAGGTGGTACGTCATCCGCGGCAGCAGGTCGAGCACGTCCGGGGCGATCTCGATCTCGTGCAGGTCGACGCCGAACCGCTCGGCGACCTGCCGGGCGTAGCGCAGGTCGTCCGGCATCGCCTCGAACCTGGCGTCCTCGGCGCGGAACCCGATCGTGTAGGCGGAGATCCCGGGCCGGTCGCGGGCCGCCAGCGCGGTCAGGTAGCTGGAGTCGAGACCGCCGGACAGGAAGGTCGCCACGGGGACGTCGGAGAGCAGGTGGCGCCGGGTCGACTCCTCGACGACGGCGGCCAGGTCCGGCTGTTCGCCGCTACGGGCCCGCTCCCGGCCCTCGGCGGCGACGTCCTTCAGGTGCCAGTACCGGCCGCGCTCCACCCGGCCGTCGGGCCGGCACCGCAGCCAGCTCCCCGGCGGCAGCTTCTCCGCCTCGCGGAACGCGCACCGTGAATCGGGCACCCAGTAGTAGAGCAGCGAGGCCACCAGCGCCGCATGGTCCACCTCCAGCGACCCGCCGGTCGCGGCGGCGAGCGCCTTGAGTTCGGAGGCGAACACCAGCCCCTCACCGCGTCGGATCAGGAACAGCGGTTTGATGCCCAACTGGTCGCGGGCGAGCACCAGTTCACCGGTCCGCTCGTCGAAGACGCCGAACGCGAACATGCCGCGCAGCCGGGGCAGGCAGTCCGTGCCCCAGCGCCGCCAGGCCTCCAGGAGCACCTCGGTGTCGGACGTACCGCGAAAGCGCACCCCCGTGGCCGCCAGCTCGGCACGCAGTTCGGGCGCGTTGTACAACTCGCCGTTGTAGGTGAGGACGAGGCCGTCCGAGACCATCGGCTGGGCGCCGGTCCCGGACAGGTCGATGATGGCCAGCCTGCGGTGCCCGAGGTGCACCTCGCCGTCACCGGCGGGGTGGCTGTACCGGCCGGATCCGTCCGGACCGCGGTGGGCGAGGGTGTCGGTGAGCCGGTCGGTGACGGCCTTGCCGTCCGGCCATCGGTACGTTCCTGCGATGCCACACATGGGCTAGCGCGCCTCCTGGTCGCTGTCGGGGACTCGTGCGGCCCACATCGGCTGCCTCTCCGTGCGGTGCCGGCCCGCCCCGTTCTGCCGGGCCTGCCGCTCGCCGGGGCCGCGCAGGGCGGTGTGCGGCCCGTCCCAGAGCGTGCCGTCGGTCCGGTCGCGCGGGTCGGGGTCGATCAGCACCACGCCGATCACCGCGATGCGCTGGTCCGCGAGTTGCCGTGCCACGGTGTGCAGCCATGCGGCGCTGCCGTGTCCGGCCCGCACGACGAGCACGGTCCGGGTGCCGAGGTACTGCAGGTCGGTCCACGCGGTGCCGGGCGCCACCGAGCCGACGCCGACCCGGCGCTCCTCGTACGACGCGCTCACGGCACGCTCGCCGGTGACCACGGTCGGGGTGCCCTGTCTGCGGCGGCGGTCCGCGAGCTGCCGGCCGGGCAGACCGTCGACGACGACCACGGGCCCGTCGTCCGCCAGCGCCCCGGCGAGGTCCAGGGCGAGCACGCCCGTGGTGCGCGCACAGCCCAGTTCCAGCAGCGACACCGCTTCCGTGGAGCCGCGCACGGTGCGGGCCAGGGTCGTGGTGAGGCGTTCGCGTGCCGTCCGGGTCCGTCGGCGCTGCCACCGCCTGCCCGTCCGGTGGGGCAGTTCGGTGAGGACCGAGGCGCCCAGGTTCGCCGCGATGTCCCGGCGCAGCACGGGCCGGTCGGCCACCACCACGCCGACCGCGGCCAGCGCGAGTCCGAGGACGAGCCCGAGGACGAGCCCGATCGCGGCGTCGGTGGCGGCGGATGTGGCCAGGGAGTGCCGCACCGCGCGCGGGGCGTCCACGATCTGCGTTCCGGCGACGACGTCGGGCGTGCCGGTGCGCGCGTCGGCGGCGCGCTGGTCGAAGTCGGCGATCCGCGAGTTGAGTTCGGCCCGGCGGGCGAAGAGCGTCTCGATGCTCGCCGACGCCCCGGGGGCGCTCTGCGGCGACCGGTCTCCGATCGCCTTGTTGACCTGGGTGAGTTCGGCGCGCATGCGGTCACGCTGGTCGGTCAGCGCCTTCGCCTCGGCCTGCGCGGCGTCCCGCATCCGCTGCACATGGTCCGCGACGAACGCGTCGGCCAGCGCCTTGGCCCTGGCCACCGCCTGCGCGTCGCTGTCCGCTGTCACGTCGATCCGCAGCAGGTTGTTGGTCAGGCCGGTGCCCCGGTACTCCCGCATGAAGTCCTCCGGTTTCTCGGGGGACTTGAGGGAGTGCAGGGCCCTGGCGGCGATCCGCGAGGTCCCCAGTACGGCGACGTCGGTGCGGATCAGCGTTCCGGTGTCGTTCGGCTGGTCCTCCTTGTGCGCGACCAGCACCTTGGTCATCGCGGCCGGCGGTGGCGGCAGCAGGACCGCCATCGCCGCTCCGGCCAGCAGCCCGAGGAGCGCCATGGAGTACCACAGGCGGCGGCGTCTGCGCACGGCCACCACCAGCGCCTGCAGGTCGAGCAGCGGGGCGGCGGCCGGCGGCTGCGACGGCGTGCTCGTCGTCACAGCGCACCTCCCCTCGCGTGGCCGCGAACCGCGAGCGCCAGGGTGGCGTCGTCCGGCGGGTGGCCGGTGGACCGCTCCGGACGGGCGCGGACCGGGTCCGCGAGGACGACGCCGACGACCTCGTGCAGGGCGTCCGCGCACGCATCGGCGATGCCGGCGAGTTCCTCGGCGGTCCAGTTGCCCGCGCTGAGGACGACCAGGGCGCCGGACTCGGTGTCGCCGTCCGGCACGGTCGGCCGGTCCACCGGGACCTCCACCACCTTCAGCAGCGGATCGCTCCTGGCCTCGGTCACGAGCTGTCCGGCGGCCCGGCGGGCGATCTCGTCGCCGTCCGGTACGACCAGCAGCAGCCGCCGGGGGGCCGGGAGCCGCTCCCGCAGTCGCGCGCACACCCGCTGCCGGCGGATCCGTCTGCCGTCCTCGTCGCCCGACCTGTGCGGGGCCGGCATGTCCCACCGGGTGTCGACGCCGAGGAGCCGGCGGATCCGGGCCCGCGGGCCGCGGCCTTTGGGCCGGTGCGCGGGCCGTTCACCGGGCACGTCGACGGTGCCGAGCGGTTCCGTGCCCAGCGCCGCGGCGATCTCCGCTTCGGTGCGCAGCCGGCGGTTCGTCCGTGCGGCGACGAGGTGGCCGATGACCGCGAGCAGGAAGAACAGCAGCGCCCCGCCGGCGATGAGCTGCGTCCTCGTCGGCGGCGCCTCGCCGGTCGGCCGGGTGGCGGGACCCATGACGACCATGCCGGCCTTTCCGGTCGCCGGGGCGGCCTCGTCCAGCTTCGTCATGGCCTCCTCCAGGGAGGTGCGCAGGTTCTCGAGCGCGGTGCGGGCCTGCACGCTCTCCACGGTCTGCCCCGGATCGGCGGCATTGGCCAGGTCGGTGATGCGGCGGTTGGTCTCCGTCACCTTCTGGCGCAGTGCCTCGGTCCCCGTGGCCGCGCCGGAGTCGGTGGCGCCGCCCGCGATCCGCGCGGCGAACTGGACGAACTGCCCGGCCACCTGGTCGGCGAGCTGCTGGGCGTGTGCCGGGGTGTCGGCCGTGCCGGAGATCGTGATGATGTTCCCGTCGGCGGCCTTGGCGCTCACCTGGTGACGCAGCTCGCTGCCGCTGACGTCCCGCCGGCCGAGTTTGGCGGCGGCGAGGTCGACCACCGACGAGCTGGTCGCGATGTCCACCTGGGTCAGCAGTTCGCGCTCTTCCCACTGTCCGGGCAGCAGGACCGACACCGACGCCGTGTAGCGCGGCGGGAACAGCACCGAGGTGCCGTAGCCGACGAGCGCGCCGACCACGGTGAGGACGGCGAGGAGCCGCCAGCGCCGGCGCAGTATCCGCCCGATCGTGACCAGACGGATCGTGTCATCGCTCAACGACCCGGCCCCGTCCCTGTCCGGACCGGGTCGAGCGCCGACCCGGAGTGCGCTCGCGGCAGGCCGCGTCGTAGGCGGCGAGCAGCGACGCCTGCGAGTTCTGCCAGGAGAGCTGCCCGCCGATCCGCTCCTGGCCGATCTTGCCCATCCGGGCCCGCCTCTCCGGATCGTCCAGCAACTGTGCGATGAGCCCGGCGAATTCGGCCTCGTCGTCGGCGGACGCGTAGACGGCGGCGTCCCCGGCGGAGACGCGTGCCTCCCGGAGGTCGAAGGAGACGATGGGCCGGCCCATCGCCATGTACTCCAGGACCTTGTTCATGGTCGACACGTCGTTGAGCGGATTGCGTGGGTCCGGGGAGAGGCACACGTCCGCGGTGGACAGGTAGCGCACCAGATCGGCGTCCGGGATGCGCCCGGTGAACCGCACCTGGTCCAGGAGCCCGAGCCGCCGGGACAGTTCCACCATCGCGTCGAAGGCGTCGCCGGCGCCGACGAACACCGCGTGCCAGTCGGTCCGCCCGAACTCGTCGCGCAGCTTCGCGAGAGCCCGCAGGGCGTAGTCGACGCCGTCCTGGGGGCCCATGACGCCGAGGTAGCACAGCAGATGAGGCTTGCCGCGCTTCAACTCCGGTTCGGGCGGCACCGGTTGGAACCGGTCGACGGCGGGCGCGCTGCGCACCACGAAGACGTCCTCGGGCCGCTTGCCGCCGCGGCGCAGTGCGACGTCCCGGTAGCTCTCGTTCGTGGCGAGCACGATGTCCGCGGCCCGGTAGGTCCGCCGTTCCAGCGCGCACACGGCGCGGTAGAGCAGGTCCTCGCCGCGGTCGAACCGGGAGAGGTACAGCTCGGGTACGAGGTCGTGCTGGTCGAAGACGAACCGCGCGCCGCGCCGCTTCAGCCACAGGGCCGGCAGGAACAGCAGGTCGGGCGGGTTGCAGGCGTGGACCACGTCGACCGGGCCGACCTTGCGGGCCAGCCGGGCCGTGTGCCACAGGGCCGTACCGTACTCGCGCAGATAGCCGGCCGGTCCGCCGGTGGCCGCGCGCAGCGGGTAGCGGTGGATGCGCACCCCGTCGATCTCCGCCTCCGTCTCGGTGTCCCGCTTCTCCCCCCGGGGACAGATGACGTGCACCTCCCAGCCCGCGTCGCGCAGCGTCGTGCACTCCTGCCACACCCGCCGGTCGAACGGCACCGACAGGTTCTCCACGAGGATCAGCGCGCGCCGGCCGTGCCGGTCGCCGCCGATCGCGTCACCAGGCAAGGCCCACGTATCCCGGTTCGGTCCGGCGCTCTTCGGCGTCGGGAAGGCGGATGAGGTCGACGAGCACGGGCCCCTCACCACGGGGCAGCGCCGACAGCACGGCCGGGTCCCTGGTCCCGACCAGGCATACCTCGGCGTGTTCGAGCACCTCCTCGACGGACCCCGCGAGCAGTTGGGTGAGGTGCGGCAGCCGGGTCTCGATGTACTCGCGGTTCGCGCCCATCAGCCGGGAGAGGGTCACGTTGGCGTCGTAGATCCGCAGGTCGTACCCCTTGCCGAAGAGCCGTTCCGCCAGTTCGACGAGCGGGCTCTCGCGCAGGTCGTCGGTGCCGGGTTTGAAGGACAGCCCGAACAGGCCCACCCGGCGTCTGCCGGTGCGCTCGACCAGGTCCACCGCGCGCTGCAGATGCGCGGCGTTGGAGGTGAGCACATGGGCGAGGATGGGCACCGAGACGTCGGCCCGCTGCGCCGCGTGGACGAGGCTGCGCAGGTCCTTGGGCAGGCAGGAGCCGCCGAAGGCGAAGCCGGGGCGCAGGTAGGCGGGGCTGATGTTCAGCTTGCGGTCGGCGAGGAACACGTCCATCACCTGGTGCGAGTCCACCCCGAGCGCCTGGCACACCGCGCCCAGCTCGTTCGCGAAGCCGATCTTGAGGCCGTGGAACGCGTTGTCCGCGTACTTGATCGCCTCGGCCGTCGGGACCGGCACCCGGAACACCTCGCCGGGCAGGCCGTCGTACAGCGCCTCCACCACGTCGCCGCTCGCCGCGTCGAGCGCGCCGATGACGGTCTTGGGCGGGTCGAAGAAGTCCCGCACGCTCGTGCCCTCGCGCAGGAACTCCGGGTTGACCGCGACCCCGAAGTCCACCCCGGCGGTGCCGCCGACGTACTTCTCCAGGATCGGCACCAGCAGGTTCAGGCAGGTGCCCGGGAGCATGGTGCTGCGGAACACGACGGTGTGCCGGCCCCCCTGCCCGGCGCGCTCGGCCAGCGCGGCCCCGATCTGCTCGGTGACCCGCTCCAGGTATGTGGTGCACAGGCTGCCGTTGGGTTCCGACGGCGTGCCCACGCAGACCAGCGACACCTCGCTGCGCATGATCGCCTCGCGGACGTCGCCGGTGGCGCGCAACGCTCCCTTCTGTACGACCTCGGCGGTGAGTTCGCCGATCCGTTCCTCGACCACCGGGGCCCTGCCGTCGTTGACCAGGTCGGCCTTCGCCCGGTTCACGTCCACCCCGATGACCTCGTGCCCCATGCCGGCCAGGCACGCGGCCGACACGCAGCCCACGTAGCCGAGCCCGAAGACGCTCACTCTCATGACGCGTTCCTCCCCCCCAGGCAGGCCCCTGCGGCCTGCGATCCCTGCACCGGCCCGATGACGCCCCCCGCGCATCAGTAGGCCCCCTGTCCCTGAAGCACCGCACGCAGCGTCTTCCACAAGATCACCGTGTCGAGGGCGAGCGACCAGTCCTCCACGTACCGAAGGTCCAGTCGGACGGCCTCCTCCCACGGCAGGTCGCTGCGTCCGCTGATCTGCCACAGGCCGGTGAGCCCTGGCTTGACCAGCAACCGCCGCCGGATGTCCGGGCCGTAGGCGGCGGACTCCTCCGGCAGCGGAGGTCGCGGACCGACGAGCGACATCGATCCGGTGAGTACGTTGAAGAGCTGCGGGAGTTCGTCGAGCGAGTACCGGCGCAGCACCGTTCCCACCCGGGTCACCCGCGGATCCCGGCGGAGCTTGAACAGCAGGCCGGCGCCCTCGTTGCGGTCGGCCAGCGCGGCGCGTGCCCGGTCGGCCCCGGCGACCATGGTGCGGAACTTGAGGATGGTGAACTCGCGGCCGTCCTTGCCGACCCTGCGCTGGCGGTAGAACGCCCCGCCCCGGCTGTCCAGCAGCACGAGCAGCCCGACGAGCACCATCAGCGGCGCGAACAGCATCAGCAGGACCGCCGCGCCCATGCGGTCGACGACCTCCTTGACCGCCCGGCGGCCCCCGGTGAAGGTCGGCATGCTGACCCGCAGCAGCGGGATCCCGAGCACCGCGTCGACGTGCAGCCGCGGGCCCGCCACCTCCATCAGCACGGGGGCGACGATCATCTCGGCGTCGCTGCCTTCGAGGTTCCAGGCCAGCCGCTGCAGCCGGTCCGGTGACCAGTGCGGGTCCGGGGTGACCGCGACGACACGGTAGCCGTCCTGGCGGACGTGGCTCGCGACGTCCGCCAGCCGGCCGACGACCGGCACGCCGTCCAGTTGGTCACCGTCGAGCCCGAGACCGTCCGTCGTGCACACCGCGTCCACCCGCCAGCCGAGGTGCGGGAACTTGCGGGTCCGGGTGATCAGGTCGCGCACGGTGGCCGGGCTGCCGGCGGCGAGCACCGGTCTCAGGCACTGGCCTTCCTGACGGTGTCTGTGCAGCCTGAGGCGGAGCAGATACCGCGCGGTCATGGTGACGAGCGCGATCGCCGGTATCGCGACGAAGATCCAGAGCTTGATGTTGCGCGAGGTGAGGGCGATCCCGCCGAGCGCCAGGACGACGGTCGCCGTGAACAGCGCGCGTCCGAGCCTGCGGAATTCCTCGGCGCCCTGGCCGAGCACGGCCGGCGCCCACGACCGGCTCACCGCGAGCGCTCCCAGCACCAGCAGTTCGGTGCCGAAGGCCAGAATCCCCCATTTCTCATGCCAGTTGGCCGCGTCCCGGGCCCCGAAGAAGTTGCCTATCGCCGCCACCACCATGGCGGTGGCCACGGTGTCGCTGGTGATCACGGTACGGCGGTACCGCTGCTCCCAGCCGCTCACCGGCTCGCTGATCGTCCCGTTCGCCACGCGCTCGCGCGCAGACGGAACAGGGCCGACAAGTCCCCCCTGCCGCACAGAAACCCCCCGGTTCCCAGTGGTACATGGTCGCCCAACGCAGATGCCCACGGCAGGCCCCCGCCTCCCGCGCCGCACTGTTCCTCCCCCACGGGAGGCCCCCGCCTCCCGCGTGTCACATTCCGGCCGTTCCGGCTCTGCTCGGGCAATCCATGCATGGGCTGTCCGTGCATGGGCAATCCATGCCTGAGCAGTCCAAGCGTGAGCAGTCCGTCCGGACGGCAGCGGACCCCTATCCCCTGCCGAACAGCCGCGTTACGTGGAAACCCGTCGAGACCTCGGGTGCTCCCCGCGCACCCAGGGCCCCTTGCGGGCTCCGGAAATCGGTCATCCCCACGTCCGGCACCGCGAGGGCGGCCGATGACCGCCCAAAGCGCCGGACCTATAGATCATCATTTGTCGCCCCGTGTCCCAGCATGTGAAGCACGGTCAATCTAGACCATCAGAGCCCGTCTGAAGAGAGGGATGTGTGGAATTTGTGCTTGTCATTTGATGCCGGTTCCACGAAAAAGTGACCGTCCGCGATGCCATGATGACGGAGAGGTCCCGTGTGACCTGCATAAACAGGAGTATTCCGGGCTGCCGGCACCCGGCTCTCCAAGGAGTCCCCGGAACCTCCGCGACGAGGTGTCGAACTGATGAACTGATGAACTACCGGCAGTCGCCGCCGGGGCCGGGCAGGAGAGTGCTCACCGCGCGTTCCACCTCAACGATGCGGTCGGCGAGGCCGGCCGTGCCGGGTTCCTCCCGATTGCGCAGCAACAGTTCGATCTGGGCGAGCCGTTCGGTGATCTCCGCGATCCGGTCCGTGTCCGCGGGGTGCGCGCGCAGCGCCAACTGGCGGTTCTTCCGGTGGAGATCGAGAAAGACGTTGATCTTGGTGCGCAGCACCCACGGGTCGATGGGCTTGGTGATGAAGTCGGCGGCACCGACCGCGTATCCCCGGTAGGCGTAGTCGGCGCCCGGCTCGGTCCCCGTCACCAGGATGACGGGCACGTCCTTGGTCTGGTCGAGGCGCTTGATGTTGGCGGTGGTCTCGAAGCCGTCCATGTCGGGCATCCGGACGTCCAGGAGGACGACCGCGAAGTCCTGCCGCAGCATCGCCTTCAGCGCCTCCTCCCCGGAGCGCGCGCGGACCAGATGCTGGTGGAGCGGGCCGAGTACGGCCTCGAAGGCGATGAGGTTCTCCTCCATGTCGTCCACGACCAGGATGCTGCACCGGTCGGCCAGGCCGGTGGTCATGGCGCGCCCTCGGGCGGATCGACGGGGCTGTCCTCGGTGCCGGAGGGGCCGCCGGAGGAGCCGTCGGAGGAGCCGTGGGAGGAGCCGTCGGAGGGTTCGCGGTCCTGCCCCGGCTCCGGGTGGCCGTTCTGCGGGTCGAGCAGATCGCAGATGATCGACAGCAGCCGGTCGACGTTCACCGGCTTGGGCACGTAGTCGGAGGCGCCGCTGTCTATCGCCTTCTCGCGGTCTCCGGGCATCGCCTTGGCGGTGAGGGCGATGATCGGCAGGTGCGCGAGACGGGGGGTGGAGCGGATGATGCGGGTGGTCTCGTACCCGTCCATCTCCGGCATCATGATGTCCATCAGGACCAGGGACACGTCAGAGGTCCGTTCCAGGACCTCAAGGCCCTCCCGGCCGTTCTCCGCGTACTTCACGGTGATGCCGACACGGCCCAGTACCTGCGTGAGGGCGAAGACGTTGCGGATGTCGTCGTCGATGATGAGGATACGATGGCCCGCCAGGACGCGGCCGGGGCGCCCGCGGAGCCATTCCTTGAGCCGAGTCGTCTCCGGCCAGGTGTCCTCGCGGCCGTCGGCGCTCCCCGCGGCTCCCCTGCCCCTCAGGTCGTCCGGGCTCAGCCGGCCGGCATCCAGGAAGTCTGCCCCCAGCCCCCCTGCGCTGTCGAACACGTGCACAGACGAGGCGTCCTCGGCAGAGGCTGCCGGCGCCAGGCTCCCGGCAGGTGGGACGGCGGGTGCCACGGCAGGCGTGACGGTGGGGGGAACGGCAGCGGGAGCGGTGGGCGGAACGGCGGGTGAGAGGGCGGGCGGAGCGGTGGACGGAACGGCGGGTGAAAGGGCAGGCGGAGCGGCGGTCGGAACGGGAGACGGGGCCGTGGAGGAAGCGGCGGACGCAGCCGTGGACCGGACGCCTATGGAGTGCAGCCCCGCCAGGCCCTGCCCGATGGCGGCGCCGGGGTAGTGCGCGGGGATGTAGAGGGTGAAGCAGGAGCCCACACCCAGCTCGCTCTCGGCGACGATCTTGCCGCCGAGCATCCCGGCGATCTCCCGGCTGATGGACAGACCGAGGCCGGTGCCGCCGTACTTGCGGTTGGTGGTGCCCTCGGACTGCTGGAACGCCTCGAAGATCAGCGGAAGTTTCTCGGCGGCGATACCGATCCCGGTGTCCTTGACGGAGAAGGCGACGACGGCGTCCGCGTTCTTCAGCGTCTCCTCCACGAACTGCTCCCCCGGCACCCGGTCCACACGCAGCTCCACGCTGCCGGCGTGGGTGAACTTCAGCGCGTTGGACAGCAGGTTGCGCAGCACCTGCTGGAGGCGCTGCTCGTCGGAGTACAACTCGGTCGGCATGTCCTCGCCGACGGCGATCTCGAAGCCCAGACCGCGGTCGATGGCGAGTGGCCGGAACGTGGCGTCGACGTAGTCGAGCAGCTTGACCAGCGGCAGTGTCGTCGGGCGTACGTCCATCCGGCCGGCCTCGATCTTCGACAGGTCGAGGATGTCGCTGATCAGCTGGAGCAGGTCCGAACCCGAGCGGTGGATGGTGGTCGCGAACTGCACCTCCTCGTCGGACAGATGGCCGTCGGGGTTGTCGGCGAGCAGCCGGGCCAGGATCAGCAGCGAGTTGAGCGGGGTGCGCAGCTCGTGCGACATGTTCGCCAGGAACTCCGACTTGTACCGCGAGGCGGTCGCGAGCAGGGCCGCCTTCTCCTCCAACTCGGCGTTGGAGCGCTGCAGTTCGTCCGAACGTTCCCGCAGTTCGGAGGTGAGGCGCTGGGACTGCGACAGCAGGGACTCCGTCCGGGAGTTGGCGATGATCGTGTTGATCGAGACGCCGATCGTGTTGGCGAACTGGTCCATGAAGGCCAGGTGCACATCGCTGAACCTGCTGAGCGAGGCCAGTTCGATCACGCCGAGCACCTGGTCCTCGAAGAGGATCGGCAGGATGACGATGCTGGCCGGGTACGCCATGCCGAGTCCGGAACTGATGGTGATGTAGTCCGGCGGGACCTCGGCGATGAGGATGCGCTGCTTCTCCTGCGCGGCCTGGGCGATCAGGCCGCGGCCCGGGGTTCCGGTACCGGGGAGCGGGCTGCTCCCGTCGTCCTGGTCGGTGCCGTACCCGGCGATGAACTGCAGGCCCTCGCCCTGCGGCGAGCCGCCCTCCGCCAGGAAGAACGCACCGAACTGGGCGTTCACCAGCGGCGTCAGCTCGCGCAGGATCAGGTCGGCGACCTCGACCAGGTCGCGGTGGCCCTGCATCAGGGCGGCCATGCGGGTGAGGTTGGATTCCAGCCAGTCCTTGGCGCGGGTGGTCTCACGGAGGTTGGAGACCATGAGGTTGATGTTGTCCTTCAGTTCGGCGACCTCGCCCTGCGCCTCGACCGTGATGGCGCGGGACATGTCTCCCTGGGTGACCGCGCTGGCCACTTCCGCGATCGCCCGGACCTGGGTGGTGAGGTTCAGGGCGAGTTCGTTGACGTTGGTGGTCAGCCGCTTCCATGTGCCGTAGACGCCCTCCACGCGGGCCTGGCCGCCCAGTTGACCTTCGCTGCCGACCTCGCGGGCGACGCGGGTGACCTCGGACGAGAACGAGGAGAGCGTGTCGACCATCGTGTTGATGGTCGTCTTCAGTTCGAGGATCTCGCCGCGCGCGTCCACGTCGATCTTCTTCGACAGGTCGCCCTGGGCGACGGCGGTGGCGACCTGGGCGATGTTGCGGACCTGCGAGGTCAGGTTGGACGCCATGAAGTTGACGTTGTCCGTCAGGTCCTTCCACACACCCGAGACGCCGCGCACCTGGGCCCGGCCGCCGAGCCGGCCCTCGGTACCGACCTCGCGCGCGACACGCGTGACCTCGTCCGCGAACGCCCGCAGCTGGTCGACCATCGTGTTCACGGTCTCCTTCAGCTCCAGGATCTCGCCGCGCGCGTCGACCGTGATCTTCTTCGACAGGTCGCCGTTCGCGACGGACGTGGTCACCGTGGCGATGTTGCGGACCTGGGAGGTCAGGTTCAGCGCCATGAAGTTGACGTTGTCGGTCAGCTCCTTCCACACGCCCGACACTCCGCGGACCTGGGCCTGTCCGCCCAGGTTTCCCTCGGTGCCGACCTCGCGGGCGACGCGGGTGACCTCGTCCGCGAAGGCGGAGAGCTGGTCGACCATCGTGTTGATCGTCGACTTCAGCTCCAGGATCTCGCCCTTCGCCTCGACGGTGATCGTCTTGCCGAGGTCGCCCTGGGCGACGGCGGTGGCGACCTGGGCGATGTTGCGGACCTGCGAGGTCAGGTTGTCCGCCATGAAGTTGACGTTGTCCGTCAGGTCCTTCCACACCCCGGACACCCCGCGCACCTGGGCCCGGCCACCGAGCCGGCCCTCGGTACCGACCTCGCGCGCGACACGCGTGACCTCGTCCGCGAACGCGGAGAGCTGGTCGACCATCGTGTTCACGGTGCTCTTCAGCTGCAGGATCTCGCCGCGCGCGTCCACCGTGATCTTCTGGCTCAGATCGCCGTTGGCGACCGCCGTGGTCACCTGGGCGATGTTGCGGACCTGCGAGGTCAGGTTGGACGCCATGAAGTTGACGTTGTCGGTGAGGTCCTTCCACACGCCCGAGACGCCCGGCACCTGGGCCCGCCCGCCCAGCTGTCCTTCCGTTCCGACCTCGCGGGACACGCGCGTCACCTCGTCGGCGAACGCGCGCAGCTGGTCGACCATCGTGTTGACGGTGAGCTTCAGCTCCAGCAGCTCACCGTTCGCCTCGACCGTGACCTGGCGGGTCAGATCGCCGCGGGCGACCGCCGTGGTCACCACGGCGATGTCGCGCACCTGCGCGGTCAGCCGCGCGGCCATCGTGTTGACCGCCTCGGTCACGTCCCGCCAGTCGCCGACCAGGCCCTGCCCTGTGGCCTGTCCGCCGAGGCGGCCCTCGGTGCCGACCTCCCGGGCGACACGGGTCAGCTCTCCGGTGAACAGCGACAGCTGCTCCACCATCCGGTTCACGCCGCTGCCCAGGCAGCGCAGATCGCCGCGCAGTTGGCGTTTGCCGTCGCGCAACTCGACGCGCTGCGTCAGGTCACCGTCCGCGACAGCGTCCAGGACGCGCGTGGCGTTCACGACCGGGACGACCAACGCCTCCAGCAGCGTGTTGGCCGCCTCCACGTTCGTGGCCCACGCTCCCTGGCCGGGACTGGCCGCGATCCGCTCGTCGAGCCGCCCCAGGCGCACCACTTCCCGGCGCACCCGCGCGAGTTCCGAGGCCAGATGCGCGTTGCGCATGATGATCTGGTTGAGCACGCCCGCCATCTCGCCGACGACCCCCGAGGGCAGCACCTCTGTCCGTACGGTGAAGTCGCCGTCACAGAACGAGTTCATGGCCGCGAGCAGGGGGCGCAGTTCGGCCACGCGTATCCACTCGCCGTCCGGCGGGGCGCCGGTCTGGGCGACAGGCGCGCCGCCGGATTCGACGGGCCCCTGCTCCCGGAGCTCCGGCTCACGAGGCGCGAGCTCGGGCTGGGTGGCAGGCTTCATGGCGACCCACTTCCCGGCAAACAAAAGATCCGATTAGCCCGTTTTTAGGCTACATTCATCACGTATGAGCCGACAGCGGACCGGCAGGGGGTGACCAGTGCCGTCGTCCCTCGACCTGGGTGATCCCGTGTCGCGGATGCGGGTGCCCGCCGACGAACTCGCGCCCTCGGTGGCGCGCAGATTCCTGCGCGCCGCGCTCGTCGAGCGGACCGGCCGGCGGTTTCCCGGGGTGCCCGCGATCGGCGAGAGCCTCCTCGACGACGCCGTGCTCCTCGTCAGCGAGCTGGTCACCGAGGTCGCGGCACAGGCCTCGTTCGAGGTCGAGGTGGTCTGTCGTCTGAACACCGCTCGTGGCTCGCCGGCCGATGCCGCGCGGCGCGGGACGGGGCGGGCGGGCGTCCTGGTCGAAGTGGTGGACCCCAGCCCGTCAGGCACCGTCCGCGACGACAAGGGCGCGCACAGCGACGTACGCGGCTACAGCCGGCGGCTGATGGACGCGCTGGCCCAGTCGTGGGGGGTGACGCACGAGCACGCGGGGAAAACCGTCTGGTTCTGTCTGGACTGCGCGACGAAGAGCCCGCTCGGGACCGGACGGCAGGATCTCACCGAAGCCGCCCTGCGCGAGCTGCCGGGCCCCGGAGCCCCCGCGTCCGGATGGCGCCTTGACAGCCGGGCTCACGACGTGGAGTGGGCCGAGCGCGAGGCGCAGTCGTTCCTCGCCGAGGCCGGCGAACTCCTCTCGGGCCAGCTGGACGAGGACATGGTCGCGGCGCTCGCCGGACAGCTCCTGGTGCCGAGGCTCGCCGACTGGTGCGGCGTATGGCTGACCACGGGCAGCGGCGAGATGCGGCTCTCCCATGTCTGGCACAGGGACGAGCGGCGGATCCGCCCGCTCCGCCTGGCGCTGGAGAAGGACCGGCCGACCGCCCGGCTGGACACGGCCGGTACCCCGTGGCCCTGGCCCTCCCATCAGGGTGCCGAGCAGGGCGGCTCCGCGTTCGCGTTCCCGCTGGTCGCGGGCGGGCAGTGCCACGGCGTGCTCCTGACCGGCCAGGCGCGGCTCCCGCGCATGACCGGCGCCGTCGTGCGGCTCGTGGAGGACGTGGCCCGGCGGGTGGCCCAGGCGGTCGTCACCGCCCGTCACTACACCCGGCAGGCGAGCATCAGCCGCACGCTCCAGCGCGGCCAGCTCCCCACGTCCCTCGCCACCATTCCGGGCGTCGACACGGCGATCGTCTACGAGCCCTGCGGTGAGGGCCAGACCGTCGGAGGCGACTTCTACGACCTGTTCCCGATGGGGGACCACCGCTGGTGCTTCCTGCTCGGCGACGTGTGCGGCCACGATCTGGAGGCGATGTCGGCCACCGGCCTGGCCCGGCATCTCGTACGGCTGCTCGCCCGCGAGGGCCACGGTGTCGAGTCCCTGCTGAACCGGCTGAACCTCGCGATGGCGGAGGAGGCCGCCGAGGCCATGACGTTCAGCGGCGAGCAGGAGGGCTCCCGCTTCCTGAGCCTCCTGTACGGGGAGCTGGAGCCGGACGGGGTGGGCGGCGGCGCCAGATGCACGATCGCCAGCGCGGGCCATCCGCTTCCGCTGCGCCTGTCTCCGGACGGCTCGGTGGCCACGGCCGCGGAACCGCAGATGCTGCTCGGGATCGACAAGCTGGAGGAGTTCCATTCCAGCACCTTCACCCTCGCGCCGGGCGAGACACTGCTGTGCGTGACCGACGGCGTGACCGAACGCCGTTGCGGCACAAGGCAGTTGGACGACGACGACGGTCTGGCGACGGTGCTGCGGGGATGCGTCGGACTCGGCGCGAAGGCCGTCGCCGAACGGGTAAGGCAGGCCGCCCACGCCTTCGGCACCGAGCCGATCCACGACGACCTGGCCGTGATGGTCCTGGAGGCGATCCCGGTGCCCTCAAGGAGGCCGGCACTCAAGGAAGCGGGCCGGTCCGCGCCCGAGTGATCAGTCCCACCGGGGGCATGACCCAGATACGCCAGAAACCCGCCACGGGATGATCTTGGAGCCTTGGGGGGGCTCGCTACGGGGTGTTGCCCGTGAGGGCGGTGACGCGGTTCTCGTACTCGCGGCGGGCCTTGCGTTGCGCCGGGATCGCCGGGGCGCCCTGGATGCCGTCGAGGGGTTGGCAGCGAGCGAGGAGCTGGCGGTGGACGGCCGGGGTGGTGCCGACGCGCAGGCTGTAGCCCTGGCCGCGCCGTACGGTGACGCCCTGGTCGAGCGCGGCTCGTTCGGCGGGCTCCAGCTCGGTGGCGCGGAGGAAGTCGGCAACCTTGCCCGGCATGTCGAGGGTGACCGGCAGCTCCGGGGCAGGGGCGTCCTCCTGACCGTCGGTGGTGTGCTCGGACAGAAGGTCGGCGACGGCGGTACGGATGGCACCGCGGCTGACGTCGTGGTCGCGGGCGAGGGCGGCGATCGAGCGGCCCTCCAGGTACGCGGTGCGCACGGCGTCGGTCTTGTCGGCCGCCACGGCGGGGCGGCGCCCGCCCTTGCTGCCCTTGGCCTCGGCGGCCCGCGGCCCGTCGTAGGTCAGCTCTCGCTGGAGGTCGCGTTGGAGTTCGCCGGCGGCGGCGAGGGTCTGCACCATGAACTTCACCGTGGACAGCAGCTCCGCGGTCCGCGGTCCGCGGGTGGCGGGCGGTGAGGTCCATCGCGGAGAATGCGCCGTCGTGGATGCGCAGCGCCACCTGGTCGCGGTGGAGGACGTCGAGCACGTCGAGAATGTGCCCGGTGCCGCGTACGAGGCGGAACATCTCGGAGATGTGCACGGTGTCGCCCGGCCGCGCGTAGTTCAGCAGCTCGCGGAACTTCGGGCGCTGGAGCGGGTGGAGGCGGCTGGAGGTTCCCGGGTCCTCCTCGAAGACGACCGGGTCCTCGATCCCGTCCTCGTCCAGGACGAGGTTCTGCCGGGCGGTGGACTGCTGGTCGGTCGAGACCCGCCTGTAGTCCAGGTTCGCCACTCGGGGCCCCTTCCGTACGGGGGAATGAACCCTATCCGTCGTCAAACCCTGTCATCAATCACCATCGGATCTGATGGGATTCGGGCCGCCGCGAACCCCCGGATTGCACGGGTTCATTGGACGCGTGGGTCGCCTGTCGGCAAACGAAGGTTATCTTGAGCTGTGAAATGCTGTGCCTCGCTGACCTGGGGCGATGCGGTGAGGACAGTGTCCACGAGGTAGCTCGTGAGGCTGCTCAGGGGCCTGTCAGCAGGGCCCGATCGTTGCTGAACCTCGACCTTGGCGGCGGGCCTCCGGGATGGGTGGGCTCTGGAGCCTGGCGGCGCGGAGGTCGCCGAGTGCGTGGGCGAGTTGTTGTCGGAGCTGGCGGTTTTCTTCGGTGAGGCGGCGGTTGCGTTCGTTGGCGGCCTCCAGGCGCCGGATGAGCGAAGCGTCGGAGGCTCGCTGTCGGGCCGGAACAGGGTTGGTAGAGGCTCGCTGCCGTTCGGTCCGCAGGCGTTCGATCTCGGCTCGCAGGTCGGGCTGGGTGTAGAGCCAAGATCTTGAGACGCTGGCGGCACGGGCCACGATGTCGAAGGTGACGGCCGTGCCTGCGGCGTCGATCTCGCGTAGGGCCTTGATCGCTTTGGCCCGGGTGTACTCGTGGCGGTTGCGGGCTGCGGCGGCGATATGGCGGGAGTTGTCAGCCCGCATCGGCCACCTCCGCTCCGCTGGGAGCTTCGTCGTCCTCCAGGGCGGTGATGATCCGGTCGAGGTTGCCGAGGGCCTGCTGGTTCATCTCGACGATGCGGAGCTGGCCGCGGGCCTCGGCCGCCGAGACGATCTGTAGGAGCTGTTGGCGCTGCTGCCGGTGCTGGGGCAGGAACTCCGGGGTTGTCACGAACATTGGGCAGCCGCACCGTGTCGGTGATCCTCAGTCCGCAGCGCATCAGGATGAGCGTGGCCAGTCGGTTGGCCGGGTTCTTCCACCGGTCCAGGTTCGAGGGCTGCTCCAGCTGTGTCATCACCGGTTCGCTCAGCGCCCGGGGCAGCCGCTCGTCGAGACGGGGAAAGTCCTCGGGGAAGAACACGGCGCTTGCGGGCAGGCTGTCGTTCCAGCGGTGCTGACGGATGGCCAGGAAGAAGAGGTTGAGCTGTCCGATGAAGTTCCGGTGCACCGCTCGGCCCGCGTAGTCGGCGTGCGGATGGGCGAGATATCTCTCCAGCAGCGGCCGGTCCACCTGGTCAAGGCGGACGACGCAGATCGCAGGGGACGCGAGGAACTGCGCGAAGTGGGTAATGGCTCGCGTGGCAGAGGCTGCCGACTCGGCGCCAAGCCCCGTGCTGAGCCGCCATCGGGCCCACCGCTTTGCCAGATCTTTCAGCCAGGGCTGTGGGATCCGGGCGAAGAGGATATGAGCGGTCTTGGCCTTGATCCCCAGCTCGCGCAGCCGCCAGATGTCCCGGTCGTACTCACTGTCCCAGCCGTTTCGGTGACTGGCTTCCTCGATGCGTTGTCCTGTGTGGAGCTGGAGCCCGGGGCGTTCGGGCCCCTCCTCGCCCGGGTCGGCGGGCATGTGCGAGGTCTCGCTCATAGCCGCACCTCCGTGCCGTCGAACCAGCCGGCGGCCTCCAGCGTCTTCCGGGCGTCCTCGGCGGTGAGGTGCCCGTACGTCTCGGTCGTAGTGGTCAGGCTGACGTGTCCCAGAAGCTTGCTGACGACCTCGACCGGGGTGCCGCCGCGCAGCAGCCTGGTGGCGTAGGTGTGCCGGTACCAGTGCGGGTCAAAGGAGATGCCGGTCCTTCGTCGGAGCCGTCTGACCAGGTCGTAGGCCGCCGCGTAGGTCATCGCGTGCCCGCGCGGGGCGGCCCAGAGGTTGACGAAGACGTAGTCGTAGTCGGAGTCGAGGTCGCCGTACTCGGTGTGCATGTAGTCGGCATACAGCCGGATCAGTTCGGCGCTGACCGGGATCGTCCTGGTCGTCGCCGATTTGGTGCGGGCGCCGTTGTCGTTGAGCCGCGGCACCACCGACAGCTCGCGCTCAGCGGCAGCCCAGTCCTCGTGCCGCAACCCGAGGGCCTCCCCGATCCGCATGCCGGAGTCGAACAAGACAGCGAACAGCAGCCGGTCCCGCAGCCTCTCGCAAGCATCCAGGACGGCTTGGGCCTCGGCGGCGGTAAGGATGCGGGGGAGCTTCCTCGCCGTCTTCAGCGATATCGCCCGCCGTTGCTGTGGTCGGCTCTTGGCGACGTGGCGCAGGAACGGTTTCCACGCGGTGCTGCGGCGCCCGGCCGGCTGCCAGGTCGTCAGCAACCCGCCCAGGTCGACGCCATGGCGGGCGGCGTGCCGGTAAAAGGCGCTGACTGCCGAGAGTTTCCGGTTCACCGTGGTCTCGCCGCAGTGGTGCTCGACCGACGGCAGCACTGCAACCGCCCCAGTCCGGGCCGTCGGCGGCAGCCACAGCCAGGCGACGAACTCTCCGACGTCCTCCAGCCGGACCTCGCGCCAGTCCAAGCCCTGGACGCTGAGGAAGGAGAACCAGTCCTTCAGATCGTGCGCGTACGCCTTGACCGTGTTCGGGGACCGCTCGATGTCGGTGAGACAGGCCAGGTAGCGCTCGATCGGCTCGACCGGGGCGGCGTCCTCGCCGAGCACCGTCCATGACTCAAGGGGCGAGGACGCCATCACCACGCGCTGTACAAGCATCGGACCTCCGGGGAATCTGCGTGATGGACAGCGGCAGATAACCACATCCACCAGGCAGTGCCCGGGGCCTCACCTGGGCTTGTTCAACATCAAGGACGCCCTCCGGGCGGCTCAAGATAACAATCGTTTGACGACAGGTTGGGATGCTGACCCGACGGCCGGGCACCGTCTGCTTGTCAACGGTGCCGGAGCACTCCGTGCGCACCAGGGGCACACACCTGCCCCTCGACCGTCTCCGCGTTGCCGGCCGGTGGTCAGGAACTCGAGCCGGGGTCGTTGGGATGGGGTTCGAGTGCGGTGACCGTGATGGTCATCCACGGGCGGAGCGGCAGGGTCGCAAGGACCTTGTCGTGAAGCTCGTCCTCGTCGGCGGCGCGCCAGATGCCGATGCTGCGCAGTTCTCCGACCGGTCTCCACAGGCGTACCAGGTGGCCATCGGCGGCCAGTTCGCGGGCGCGTACGGCCTCGGCGGCGCGGCGCCGGCCGACTTCTTCGGGCGTGGTGCCCTCGGGAATGGTGGTGGTGATCTCGACCAGGTACTCGTTCATGGGATTCTGCTTTCTTTGGAAGTCTGCGGCGGTCCCACAGGGGTTCGGGCTACGGGCTGTGCCGTGTCCTCATCGTGCGCCCGGCGCCGGGCCGGCGCTACGACCGGTGTCCTTCCTGGTGATAGGCGGGGCCTTCTACCGGCCGTAGCATCGGGTCGTGGAGCTTCGCCAGTTGCGGTACTTCGTCGCGGTCGCCGAGGAGCTGAACTTCGGGCGGGCGGCCGCCCGGCTGCTGATCGCCGGGCCGTCGCTGTCCCAGCAGATCAAGGCGCTGGAGCGGGACCTGGGGGTGGTGCTGTTCGAGCGCGACCGGCGTTCGGTGGCGCTGACCGCGGCGGGCACGGCGCTACTGCCGCACGTGCGGTCCCTGCTGGACCGGGCCGATGACCTCAAGGCGCGGGCGGGACGGCTGGCGGGGTCGCAGCCAGTCCGCCTTGGCTACGTCAACTGGCTGCCGCCCGATCTCGCCTCCCGCGTAGCGGGGGCGGCGAGGGTGCATGTGGACGCGTGGGTCGCGCCGTCCCACACCCAGGCGTCCCGGGTCGCCGACGGCAGCCTCGACCTCGCGGTGTGCTGGGTGCGCCAGGGGGACCTGGAACGGCTGGGTCTTGCGGAGCGTCTGGTCGGCGCTGACCGCCTCTACGCCGTGTCGCCCGAGGCCGGTACGGGGCCGGTGCGCGCCCAGGACGCCGTCGTGCTGCTGGACGGGGATGCCACGTCCTGGTCGTCGTGGAACGACTACGCGCAGGAGCTGTCCCAGGACACAGGTGCCCGGGTGGAGCGGATCTCGGACGGCGGGGTGACCGGGCCCGCGTTCTTCGACCACGTAAGGCGCCTCGGCCGTCCGGTCCTGAACTCGCCGAAGGGCCAGACCGCCGCGCTCCCACCCGACCTGGTCCACCGCCCGGTGACGGGACCGCGGGTGTACTGGACGTGGTCGCTGGTGCGGCGCGCGGACGAGCAACGTCCCGGGGTGCTCGCCGTGGTCGACGCACTCTGCGACGGCGTCGGCGATCTCGGGCTGCGGGGCTCCGACGTCTGGCTCCCGGCGGGCGACCCGTACCGGCCTGAGTCCGGCCAGGGGACCTGACCGAGAGCGCTGACCAGGGCTGGAAGGCTGGGCCTTTCAGCAGGGAGGAACCCGGTCCCGGGGAGGGGCCGGTTCGGCGTTGCCCGGCGCGGGGCGTGCTGCCTACTGTCGAGGAGTCGACCGGCGGCCGGAGCCGAGGTCGAGGAATCCATCCCCGAGCGCGTACTTGTGCTCGCCCTCACTGGAGAACTGTCATGGGCATGCTCGACATTCAGAAGGTTGCCGTCATCACCGGAGCCTCGCAGGGTATCGGCGCCGGCCTGGTCGAGGCCTACCGCAAGCTGGGCCACGCCGTCGTCGCCACGTCACGCACCATCGCCCCCGCCGACGACGCGGGCGTGCTGGCCGTCCCCGCCGACATCGCCGACCCGGCCACCGCCGACCGCCTGGTTGCCGCCGCCATCGAACGCTTCGGCCGGATCGACACCCTGGTCAACAACGCCGGGATCTTCGTCGCCAAGCCGTTCACCGACTACACCGACGAGGACTATGCGTCCGTGCTCGGCGTGAACCTGACCGGGTTCTTCCGCCTCACCCAGCTCGCGGTCGGCCAGATGCTCGCCCAGGGCGGCGGTCACATCGTCAACGTCACCACCAGCCTCGTCGATAACGCCGACGCCCGGGTCCCCTCCGTCCTCGCCTCGCTGACCAAGGGCGGCCTCCAGTCGGCCACCAAGTCCCTCGCCATCGAGTACGCCACCCGCGGCATCCGCGCCAACGCCGTATCCCCGGGCACCATCCGTACCCCGATGCACGCCCCCGAGACCCACCAGTTCCTCGCCGGCCTGCACCCCGTCGGCCGCATGGGCGAGATCTCCGACATCGTCGAGGCCGTCCTCTACCTGGAGAACGCGCCCTTCGTCACCGGCGAGATCCTCCACGTCGACGGCGGCATGAGCGCCGGCCACTGAACACGACCACCCCGACCCACCCGACCTCCGGGAGAACCGCCATGCACCAGACCACCATGGACGACGAGAAGATCCTGCGCGGCGTCCTCGACGGCTGGAAGGACGCCGTCGACCAGCACCAGCCCGACCAGGTCGCCGCCCACTTCACCGAGGACGCCGTCTTCCAGGGCCTGCACCCCTACACCGTCGGCCGCCCCGGCATCGCCTCCTACTACCACGCACAGCCCCTCGGCCTGAGGGCCGACTACCGCATCCTGGAGACCCGCCGCCCGGCCGACAGCCTCATCCTCGGCTACCTCGCCGTCGACTTCTCCTTCACCGACCGCCCCACCCTCACCGTCAGCCTGGGCATCCTGCTCCAGCAGACGGACCACGGCTGGGCCATCGCCCACTACCAGGTCTCCCACCTGGCGTAACCACCGCGCACAGTCGCACGCGTTCCGCCTTGGCCGCTGGACTCGAACAGGTGCCTGACGGCATGGATCTGTGGGACCTGGTCGTCGACGTCGACCAGGTCCCACAGATCGAGTCCCTGGGACCAGTCCCACTCGTCCATCGCTGTCCCGCGGTGGTGTGGCCAGCGGCGTACAAGCCGAGGATGTCGTGGGCCACACCGTTTTCGTCGACGTAGGCGTGCTCGACGCGGTACAGACGCCAGCCCGCGCGTACGGGGCTGTTCATCGGTTCGTCGTTCGTCCCAGCCGCGCCCGGCATCAGGCTGCCTGGCCGTAGCCGTCCGGCGCGGGCGGGCCGTCGCCGCGCAGCGGGCTGAAGTCGACGTCGAGGTGCGGGTCGTACGCGTCGGGCACGAGGCCGAGTTCGTGAGTGGAGTACTCGCCGAAGCGGCGGACGTGCTCGGTCAGGTACGGCGAGATGTGGACCAGGTCCTCAGGGGCGATGACGTAGCCCTCCTCCTGGAGCTGGCGCACGATCTCGGCGATGTCCAGGGCATTGTGGAAGATCACCGCGCTCGTGAGCAGCGCGTTGAATTTCGCGGTCTTCTCCTGCTCGACGGGGTCGTTGTCGGTGATGACGCCGCCGTTGCCGAAGCCGATCCATTGGGAGAAGCCGTTGAACGCCTCGACCTTGTTCGTGGCGGCGGTCACCCGCCGGCGCAGCGGGGCGTCCGAGAGGTAGCGCAGCAGCTGGACGGTGCGGATGACGCGGCCGACTTCGCGGAAGGCGGTGTAGGTGGCGTTCTTGCGGGAGCCGGCGCGTAGGCGCCGCAGCAGCAGGGTGGAGGAGATGGCGCCCTCGCGCACGGAGACGGCCACGCGCATCAGGTGCCGGAACTGGGACTCGATCAGGTCGAAGTCGATCGAGTTGCGGCCCGGCTCCCCGAACAGGGCGTCGATGTGCAGGTACTCCGTCCGCTTCGTAGGCCGGTAGAAGGTCAGGTCCTTCCAGTTCCTAATCCTCGGCATCAGGTCGAAGCCCAGCAGGTGGGCGAGCGCGAAGACCGGGAACGACTGGCCCTGCGTATCCGCGTGCACGGTGGTCGGCTTCACCTCGGACGTGTTCTTCAGCAGGCCCTCGATGATGTAGACGGCCTCCCACACCCCGCACGGGATGAAGTGGGTGAACAGAGCGATGTAGGTGTCGGAGATGTGGTGGTACGCGATGCCGCCCGGCTTGCCATACCGCACGGACGTCTCGGACAGCAGGTTGTTGAGGTAGGTGTCCATGTGGGTGCCGTCCGCGGCGACCGCGGAGTCGTCGCCCCACGCCTGCGAGATGTCCAGGCGGGCGTGTGCGTTGACCAGGTCGGCGATTGCCGCGTTCAGCGTCGGGATGGAGAAATGCCGGTTCGCGGCCAGCGACAGCTCGTGCCCGCTCACGCCGGGGATGTGCCGGGAGCCTCGTAGGGGCCCATGTTGGTGCCCTTCACGAAGGTGGTGATCACGTACCGGCCGAAGGGGTCTTTCAGCTTCGGCTCGTTGCCCGAGGCGGGGCCGAAGCGACGCCACCACTCCACCCAGTACGCCGTACGGGAGATGATCCCGAGCAGGGAGCGCTCCGGCATCCGGGCCTTGATCTCCTGCTCCAGGGCCTTCGCTGAGGCGCGCTGGCCTTCGGAGCGGTGGGCCTTGAGGGAGGGAATACCGGTCTCTGGGTCGATGATCAGGCCCTCGTTGTCCGGGTACCCGGCATCCGCACTCGCGGCGACCGCGGTGAGCTTGTCCTCCAGCTGCCGGCGGAACGTCACCGCGTCGTACGGCGCGTCGTCGCCGGGCTCGGCGAGACCGACCTCCACCAGGTAGTCGCCCAGCTCCGCCTCGACGTCCTCCCATGACAGGAGCTGCTCGCTCCAGTCGGCGTACTCCTCGGACCCGGCCACCGCGACGTCACCGGTGCGAAGCTCCTCGGCGAGCGCGGCGAACATCATCGCCTCGAAGTGCTTGCGCACGAAGGCACCCGGCCGGTTCTTGTCCCGGACGGCCTTCTGCCAGTTCAGCGTGGCGAACGAGATGTCGACCGGGCGGCCTTCCTCGTTCCGCTCAGGGATGTAGTCGCGCAGGTTCTTGTGGCGGCGGGCATGCGCGAGCGCGTCCAGGACCCGGTTGTCTTCGGAGGTCGCCCGCAGCTCCAGGCGGCTGGTCAGGTCGTACATGGTGGAGCGGTCCTTGAGCAGGTGCCCGTACAGCAGCACCTCCCAGAAGTTGCCGTGATGGGCGGAAACCTTCTCGATCCGCTCGTACTGCCCCTCGAACCCGCCGAAGCAGTCCACCGCCGCAACCGGCGCTCCCAGGGCGCCGGCCTGCACGCGCAGGGCCTTTGCCATGGTGTGCAGCGCGGGTGCGAGCCCGTCACCGAGCCGGGCCGCGACCGCGTCAGGCGCGGCGTCCTGATCGAGTTCCCCGACCACCGCCAGGATCTCGGCGGTCAACGCCGCCGCGTTCTCCCGCGCGTCCTGGACGGGACTGTCGGCGTCGAGGTGCTGGAGCACCGTACGGTAATTCCCGATCAGCGAGTCCACGAGAGCCTGCTGCCGCTCCCGGATCTCCTCCAGCTCCGCCTTGGCCCACTTGACCTGCAACGCGATCCGCCTGCAGAACATCGTCGGCAGATCGTCCCGAGCCCGCATCCGCGCCTTGTGCACCAGGCACACCAGCAGCGCGAGCCGCTTCACCAGGCCGTAGTCCCGCAGCCCCGGCGCGTCCGCTGCGTCCGCCCCACCGGCGAAGTCCGCGATCTTCCCCGAGGCGACGCCGACCAGCCACACCCCGGTCTCGCCCAGCTCGTCCACCCACCCAAGGTGCTCCGCCTGGACGCGGAAGTGCGACCACCTCGGCGCCTTCGCCGACTGCTTCAGCCTGTTGTACTTCGTGGTGCCCGAGGCGTCCTTCTCCGACAGCAACGCCAGCAGCCGCTCCCGGTCGGCCTCGCCGAGCCGGTCGTAGACACCCACGCAGATCGAGGCGTTCACCTCGGTACGGACCTTCGCCGCGAGCGCGTCCAGCGTGGTGAAGCCCGGCAGCTCCAGCCCGGCCTCCACGACCTTCTCCAGCGCCATGTTGGTCAGATCGGCCGGACGGTTCTTCGACACGGCCTCGCTCCGCATCACCGCCTCGGCGATCCTCCGGGCCTTCGCCTTGTCGTACGACAAGCCCGTCCGCTCACGTACGGCGGTTCGCTGCCGCTCCGCCGTACGGTTCGCGGCCTTCGGCACCGTGCCCTCCGGCAACTCCACCGCGCGGCGGACGAAGCCGACCACCGTCTCCGGGATCTCGTCCAGCTTCGGGAAGCACCCCATGCGCTGGTACGACTTCAGCGCGAGCAGCTGGGCCAGGAGGTGCTCGTCGCAGTCGGTCCGGCCGGCGGCCCACTCGACCTCGTCACGGCTCGGCGCGAAGAACAGATGCAGCTCATGCGCGGTGATCAGCCGCTTGAACCGCGGATACGCGGTCCTCTCGATCGAGGTCACAGCCCACCCCGCCCCTGACGGAATCCAACATCACCATCAACGACACTGGGCCGTACGGGTGACGGGGCAAAGCCCTCGACAACGCAAGATCATCCCGTGGCGGGTTTCTGGCGTATCTGGGTCATGCCCCTACCGGGCCGGTGCGAGGAGGCGGTCGATGTCGGCTTCGCCGAAGCATCGCCGAAGCGGCGCGGGGGCCGGCGCCGGGGCCGGCAGGCCTGTACAGCCCGTCGGCCCCGGCGCCAGGTCGCGCGAGGGTGGTCCGGTCAGAGGTCGAACTCGTGCGGGGGAAGGTCCAGCGCGAAGCAGGCATCCCTGACCACGGCACGCTCGGTCTTGTCGAAGTCGCCGTCGGCACCGCCGATGACGATGCCGATCTGGATCACCGCACGCGCCTCGGCGGGCTTCTTCTTCGCCTTGGCGATCTCCTGGAGCACGCTCACCTTGCCGAAATCGAAGTCGGCGGTCAGCTTGTCGAGGTTGGCCTCGAAGCGGCGCCGGAGGTCGTCGGCGGGGAAGTTCTGCAGCACCTCGTTGCTGAGGATCAGCTGCGAGACCCGCTGCCGCTCGGACGGGTCGATTCTGCCGTCGGCCGCGGCGACCAGGGCACACATCGCCATGCTCGCGTCGCGGAAGGCACCGCTCTTGAGGTCGTTCTTCTTCGCCACCAACTGGGTCTGCATCTGCGACGCCGAGTCCTTGATGCGGTCCCACAGTGCCATGTCGAGCTCCCTTGTCTCTGCAGTGTCATAGAACGGCAGGGCGAAGAGAAACCGCCTCTTGCCCCCCAACGGGCCAACGTACGAAGCGACCGCGCCGTTCCCCTTCACCGACTTCCGTTCCGGTTCACCGAATCCCGTTCCAGTTCACCGGCTCCCGTTCCGGTTCACCGGCTCCCGTTCCAGTCCAGTTCACCGACTCCCGTTCTGGCGAGGCGTTTTCCGCCGCCACGGGACGTCAGCTGTGGGGGCCCTTCCGGCCGAGGGTGTGGACGGGAGTGACTCCGGGTCGGGTCCACTGCGGTACGGGGCGGCTGGTCGGGCCCCACGTGGCCCCGCCCTCCGCGTCCGAGCGCCAGAACCAGCACGCGTTGTCGCCCTTGGGCCAGCCCTCGGGCGTGTCCTCCCATGCCTCGCCGCGCCCGTAGGGCGTCATGTCGAGCAGGCCGAGGGATCCGTTGACCCGCTCGCAGCCGCGTCCTGTCGTGGAGTAGGTGAGGAAGGCGCGGTCGCCCTCGCGCAGGAAGCAGGTGAGGTGACCCATTCCGTCGCCGACCGGCGCGTCCACGTCACGCACCGAGTACCAGGGCTGGGTGTAGCCCATGAACGCGACGTAGGAGGCCACCTCTTCCCAGCGGCCCGTGGTCAGGACGGCGAACGAGACGCCGCGGGCGTGGAGATAGTCCGCGTCCTTCAGGTGCCAGGCCGCGGTGGTGCAGCCCTCGCACTGGCCCTGGTGCGGCGCGCCGTCGTACCACATGTGCTTGTAGACCACGAGTTCGTCACGGCCCTCGAACAGGTCCAGGAACGGGACCGGGCCGTCGGGGCCGACGACCTCGACCGTCCCGTCGAACTCCACCATCGGCAGCCGGCGGCGGGCCGCGGCGATGGCGTCGCCCTCACGGGTGTGGGCCTTCTCCCGGACCAGCAGCTCGTCCCTGGCGGCCTGCCAGGTGGCCTGGTCGACCACGGGCGGGCGGCCGGGCAGCGGGGTGGTCGGGGCGTCCGGCGTGGTGGTCATGGTGTCCTCCGTGGCGTCTCGTGCCGGGCAACGTCTACGACGTTCTGCGACGGTCACGGGAAAGGACTGGCGACCCGGCCGAAACTCATCGCGGAGTTCCCTCCCGACGGCGCTACGGTCGCCGAGCGGGGTGAGCCCCCGCCCGGCCTCGGTGGGCGGTCCACGAGGTGTTCCGGCCCGGGGAGCCGCTCCGCCCCGTCACGGACGGCGCGCGGGTCACCGCGCCGGCAGCGTGATGCGCCGGACCGCCCGGCGGGCCGTGTCGAGGACCGTGTCGCGGGTCGCGCCGGCCAGGGAGAGGACGACGCGGGTGCTCAGGCCGTCCAGGAGGGCGAGGATCTCGTCGGCGGCGGCGGGGACGTCCTGTTCGGGGAGGGCGAAGCGGCCCTGGCGTGCGCCTCTGGTCAGGAGGGTCTCCAGGTCGCTCTGCCAGGCGCGGTCGATCGCCTCCTGGGCCTGGAGCAGCTCCGGGTTGCCGGCCGTGCGGGCCCAGAGTTCGACCCACAGCATCCACCTGGGGTCGCGGGGGCCCTCCGGGAGGTAGAGGGCGAGGAAGTCGTCGAGGCGGCGCACGGCGGTGGTGCGGCGGGCGAGGAGGGCCTCTCGTATCCCGCCGAGCCGGTCCTCGCTCCAGCGCAGCGCGTCGAGGAGGAGCCGGTCCTTGCTGCCGAAGTAGTACAGGATGTGCCCGCCCGAAGTGTCCAGGCGCTGGGCGAGTTTGGACATGGTGAGGGCGGCGAGACCGTTCTCGGCGATGGCCCGCATGGCCTCTTCCAGGATGCGTTCCTGGGCGATCTCTCCGTCGCGTCGTCTGCGTGTCACTTCTGCGGCCACGCATCGCAGCCTACCCAGTGATCGGCTCGTCGCCGCTCGCCCGTCCCCCTCCCCGGGGCCGCCGTTTCCCGCCGGGCTCTTGACACCGCCGGAGGGTTGCCGCATTTTGAATGGCGTTCAATCACTTTGAACGCCATACAAACTTCTCCTGCCTCGCCCAGCAAGGGACGCACGCCCATGACGCACCCCCCTGCATCACCTCCCGACAGAGCTGCCGGGTCCGCGGCCACCGCGCCACCGGCCGGACGTGAACGATCCGGCACCGCGGGAAGCGCGGAGCCGCCGTCGGCCGGCCTGGCCCGCGTGCTCGGTCCGGTGGGCGCCGTCCTGCTCACCCTGTCGTGCATCACCCCCGCCTCGTCCCTGTTCATCCTCGTCCCCGAACTGTTCGCGGGTCAGGGCACGGGCGCACCGCTCACGATCGCGGTCGGCATCGTCATCTCGATCGCGGTGGGCGCGTGCTACGCCGAGCTGGGCACGCTGACGCCGAGTTCCGGCGGTGAGTACGCGATGGTGGACGGCCTGCTCGGGCGCTTCCTGGGCTGGCTCACCTTCATGATGACCATCGCCATGCTCGTGGTCATCCCGCCGGTCATCGCGCTGGGCACCGCCGACTACCTGTCCGACATCGTGCACATCGACCCGCAGGTCGCCGGGTGCGCGGTGATGCTCGTGGCCACCGCGACCGCCGTCCTGGACATCAAGTCCAACGCCCTGGTCACCGGCGTCTTCCTCGCGCTGGAGCTGATCGCGGCGGCCGTGGTCGCGGTGTTCGGTTTCGCCCACACGCAGCGCCCCTGGTCGGTGCTGGTCCACCCGGAGGTGCACCAGGCCACGGCGGGGCAGTCCACGTTCACCGTCGCCGTGATGGTCTCCGGCCTGGCCGCCGCGATGTTCGTCGTCAACGGCTTCGGCACCGCGTCCTACCTCGCCGAGGAGATCCGCGACCCGCGCCGCAACGTCGCGCGCACCGTCTTCTGGTCGCTCTTCCTGGGCGCCGCGGTCATCATCGTGCCCTCGGTCGCCGCCGTGGTGGGCACCGGGTCCACCGCGGAACTGTCCACGTCGACCTTCCCCGACATGGTGCGCGCCTGGGCCGGCAGCACGCCCGCCACCCTCATCGACCTGTGCATCGCCCTGGCGATCCTGAACGCGGTGATCGTGATGGTGCTGCAGAACGCGCGCGTCGTGTACGCGTCCGGCCGTGACCTGGCCTGGCCCGCCGCGGCCAACCGCGCCCTGACCCGCCTCCACCCGCGGTTCGGCTCCCCCTGGGTGGCCACCCTCGCGATCAGCCTGCCCGGTGCCGCGCTGGCCTACTTCGCGGACCTGACGACGCTGTACGAGGCCACGGGCGCCATCCTCGCGGTGGTCTACGTGCTGATCGCGCTCGCCGCGCTGGCCGCACGCCGCGAGCGCCACCGCTCGAAGCCCGCGTGGCGCATGCCGCTGTGGCCGCTGGCGCCCGTCGTGGTGCTCGCCTCCGTGGGCTACGTGCTCTACGAACAGGCCGGACGCGACCTGGCCATCACCGCGGCAGTGATCGTGATCGCCGCCCTCTACTACGTCCTCTACCTGCGCAGGCGTCCGCACGACCGCTGGCGGGTGACCGCACCGGCACCCGAAGAGGACTGCTGAGTCCCGCCACCGCACGCCTGACCTTCCCCACGCATTGTCTGGAGAACCCGTGACCTCCCCCGCCCCCGCCCTCACCCCCGCCCCCGCCCCCGCCCCCGCCGACCTGGTGCTGCGCGCCGCCCGTGTCCACACCGTGGATCCCGGCCTGCCCGAGGCCGAGGCCCTCGCCGTGACGCGGGGCCGCATCGTCTGGGTCGGCGACGACGCCGGCGCGGACGCCTGGATCGGCCCGGACACCGAGGTGATCGACGCGGCCGGCCGGCGCGTCCTGCCGGGCTTCGTGGACGCGCACAACCATGTCCGTCTGGGTTCCGACGAGGCGTGCGTCCAGCTGGCCGGGGCCCGTTCCCTTGAGGAGATCGGCGCCCGGATCGCCGCCTGGCGCGAACAGCACCCGGACGCGCAGTGGATCGAGGCCGAGGCGTTCGACTACTCCGTGTTCCCCGAGGGCCGTATGCCACGGGCCGAGGACCTGGACGAACTCACCGGCGACACCCCGGCGTTCGTGCTGAGCTACGACGTGCACACCATGTGGGTCAACACCGCCGCCATGGCCCGCCTCGGCATCGACCGCACCTCTCACGAACTGCCGTTCGGCACCCCGGAGAAGGACCCGGTCACCGGTGAACCGACCGGTTTCGTCCGGGACTTCGCGGTGCGCGGCCTCTCCCGCGCGGGCCACCGGGCGCTGCGGGAGCTGGGCGTGCCGTGGGCCTCGCCCGAGCGGCAGTACGGCCGTCTGCTGCGCAGCCTCGACGACGCGACCCGCTTCGGCATCACGACCATCGTCGAGCCGCAGAACTCCCTTGACGACCTGGAGCTGTTCACCCGGGCCCGCACCGAGGGCAGGCTGCGTTCGCGTCTGGTGGCGGCGCTGTTCCATCCGCGCGGGACGAGCGACGCGGAGCTGGAGGAGTTCGCCGAGGCCGCGCGCCGCTTCGACGACGAGTGGCTGCGCGTGGGACCGCTCAAGCTGTACATCGACGACGTGGTGGAGCCGCGTACGGCCGCGATGCTCGAACCGTACTCCGGCTGCCACCGGCACAGCGGCGAGACCTTCTACCAGCCCGAGGAGTTCGCCGACCTGCTGGCGAAGCTCGACGCACGCGGGTTCCAGTGCTTCGTGCACGCCACGGGCGACCGGGGCATCCGTACCGTGCTGGACGCGGTGGCGCACGCCCGGGAGCTGGTCGGTCCCCGCGACGCCCGCCACCAGGTGGTGCACGTCGAGTGCTGCGACCCGCAGGACGTGCCGCGCTTCGCCGAGCTGGGCGTGGTGGCCTGCATGCAGCCGCGCCACTGCGCGCCGGAGATCGCCGGGCCGGGTCAGGACTGGGCGCACAACGTCGGCCCGGAGCGCTGGCACAAGGCCTGGCCGATGCGCAGCCTCCAGGAGAAGGGCGCGACCCTGGCGTTCTCCAGTGACTGGAACGTCGCGGAGATGGACCCGATGGTGGGCCTGTACACGGCCGTCACGCGGCGCCCGCTGGGCGGGGGCGAGGCGTGGATGCCCGAGGAGACCGTGGACGTCGAGACCGCGGTCCACGCGTACACGATGGGCTCGGCGTATGCCAACTTCCTTGAGGAGGAACGCGGTTCCCTCACGGTGGGCAAGGTCGCCGACCTGGTCGTGCTCTCCCGTGACGTGCTCGCCGTCGAGCCGGAGGAGATCCCGGGCACGGTGTGCGAGATCGTCATGGTCGGCGGTGAGGTGGTCCACCGCGCCTGACGTCACCCGGGCCGAAAACCCGGCCCTCTGAACCCGGCCCGCCCCTCGTCCGCAGGGGCGGGCTGCGGTGTACGCGTGTTTCGTGCAGCGCGGCGCGTGCTTCGTGCAGGAATTTCCGCGGGTGTCGTTCGCATACTCGGTGGTCAAGGATCGACCAGCCCCGGATGACACGCGGAGGCACAGTTCCATGCGGACGTTCGTCTACACATCCCACCCCTCGCGGGTGGTCTTCGGTGCCGGAACGGTCGGCCGCCTCGGCGAGGAGGCCGGGCGGCTCGGCTGCTCCCGGGTACTGCTGCTGTCGAGCCCGCCCCTCGCGGCGGCCTCCGCCAGGGTCCGCGAGGCGCTCGGCGACCTCGTGGTGGCGGAGTTCGACGGCGCGGCCATGCACACGCCGGTGGAGGTGACCGAGCGGGCTCTGCAGGTGCTGGGGGAGTCCGGGGCGGACGGTATCGTCGCCGTGGGCGGTGGCTCGACCACCGGCCTGTCGAAGGCGCTGGCCCTGCGCACGGGCCTGCCGCAGGTGATCCTGCCGACCACCTACGCCGGCTCCGAGGTGACCCCCGTGCTCGGCGAGACCCGCGACGGACGCAAGGTCACCCAGTCGTCCCCGGAGATCCTGCCCGAGACCGTCGTCTACGACGTCGACTTCACCCTCACGCTTCCGCTGCCCATGTCGGTCACGAGCGGCGTCAACGCGCTCGCCCACGCCGTCGAGGCCCTGTACTCCGCCGACGCCAACCCGGTCACCGACCAGCAGGCGCTCGACGCGATCTCCCGCATCGCGCGGGCGCTGCCGCGCCTCGCCGCCGACCCGGCCGATCCGGACGCCCGCGCCGACCTGCTGCACGCGGCCTGGCTGGCCGGTACGTGCCTGGCCACCGTCGGTATGGGCCTGCACCACAAGCTGTGCCACACCCTCGGCGGCAGCTTCGACCTGCCGCACGCCGAGACGCACACCGTCGTCCTGCCGCACGCCATGGCCTACAACGCGCCCGCGGTCCCCGACGTGATGCGCCGCATCGCCGACGCCCTGGGCGTGCCCGACGCGCCGAGCGGCGTGTACGACCTGGTGGCCTCCCTGGGCGGTCCCACCTCGCTGCGCGACCTCGGCATGCCCGAGTCCGGCCTCGCCCGTGCGACGGAGCTGGCCACCTCGACGCCGTACCCGAACCCGCGCGAGCTGACCACCGAGGGCATCGCGGAACTGCTGGCCGGCGCCTGGCACGGTCGCCGTCCCGAGGGTCCCCCCTCCACGGAGGCGAAGCTCGCCCGGCTCACCGAACAGGTCGTGGCGAGTTTCGCGCACGCCCCCGACCCGCGGGTGCGCACCCTGCTGAGCGATCTGGTCCGGCGTCTGCACCCCTTCGTCGCCGCCAACGACGTCACCGACGCCGAATGGCAGTACGCCATCGACTTCCTCACCCGGACCGGCCAGATCTGCGACCCGACGCGTCAGGAGTTCGTGCTGCTGTCGGACACGCTCGGTGTGTCGAGCGCCGTGGATCTGCTCACCAACTCCCGTACGCCCACCACCACTCCGTCCGCGGTGCTCGGTCCCTTCTACGTGGAGGGCCCGCCCGAGACCGCGCACGGCGACGACATCTCCGGCGGGCTGCCCGGCACTCCGCTGTGGGTGGACGTGCGGGTCACGGACACCGAGGGCGAGCCGATCAAGGACGCGGTCGTGGACGTGTGGCAGTCCAACAAGGACGGCTTCTACGACGTCCAGCTCCCGGAGCTGGAGGGGCCGGTGCTGCGCGGCAGGCTGCGCACCGACGCCGCGGGCCGGATCGCGTTCTGGTCCATCCTGCCCTCGGAATACCCGATCCCGGGCGACGGGCCGGTCGGGCAGATGCTCGACGCCGTCGGGCGCCACCCCTACCGGGCGCCCCACCTCCACTTCATGTTCGACGCGCCCGGCCACCGCAGGCTCGTCACCCAGCTGTTCGTGTCGGGCGGTGCCTACCTGGACAGCGACACCGTCTTCGGCGTGAAGGACGAACTCGTCGTCGACTTCGCGCCGGGGACCGGCCCCACCCCCGACGGCCGCACGGTCGAAGGCGAGTGGCGCCGTCTCGAATACACCTTCCGCCTCGCCCCCCTGGCCGGATGACCGAGGAGCGCCTCCTATGTCCATCACCGAAACGCATGACACGCATGACATGCACGACAAGCACGACGAGCACGACACGTACGACACCGACGTGCTCGTCGTCGGCAGCGGCCCCGCCGGCGGTTCCGCCGCGCTGCTGCTGGCCACCTACGGCATCCGCACCCTGCTGGTGACGAAGTACGGCTGGCTGGCCAACACCCCGCGGGCCCACATCACCAACCAGCGCACCATGGAGGTCCTGCGCGATCTCGGCGTGGAGTCCGAGGCTCTGGCCCACGGCAGCCCGTCCCACCTCATGGGCGACACGGTGCTGTGCACCGCGCTCACCGGGTACGAGATCGGCCGGATCCGCAGCTGGGGCACGGGACCGGAGACGGCGAGCGAGTACACGTCGAAGAGCCCCAGCGAGATGATCGACCTGCCGCAGACCTACCTGGAACCGATCCTGGTGAACAACGCGGCGGCCCGCGGCGCCAAGGTGCGCTTCGACACGGAGTTCCTCAGCTTCACCCAGGACGACAGCGGCGTCACGGCGCTGCTGCGCGACCGGGTCCGCGGCGACGAGTTCACCGTACGGGCCCGCTATCTGATCGGCGCGGACGGCGGGCGCAGCGCGGTCGCCGAGCAGCTCGGCCTGCCCTTCGAGGGCCGTATGGCCAAGGCCGGCAGCATGAACATCGTCTTCAAGGCCGACCTCGCCCAGTACTGCGCGCACCGGCCGAGCGTCCTGTACTGGGTGCTCCAGCCCGGGGCGGAGACCGGCGGCATCGGCATGGGCCTGGTCCGCATGGTCCGGCCGTGGAACGAATGGCTGCTGGTGTGGGGGTACGACATCGAGCAGCCGCCGCCGGAGGTGGACGAGGAGTCCGCGCGGAAGATCGTGCGCGACCTCGTCGGCGCCCCAGACCTGCCGGTGGAGATCACGTCGACGTCGTTGTGGACGGTCAACCACGCCTACGCCTCCGCCTATTCGTCGGGGAGGGTGTTCTGTGCGGGCGACGCCGTGCACCGTCATCCGCCGTCCAACGGGCTCGGCTCCAACACGTCCGTGCAGGACTCGTACAACCTCGCCTGGAAGCTCGCGATGGTGATCCGCGGTGAGGCCGGACCGGAGCTGCTCGACACCTACACCGCCGAACGGGCCCCCGTCGGGAGGCAGATCGTCGAGCGCGCCAACCTCAGCCGGGACCAGTTCGGCCCGATCTTCGAGGTGCTCGGCATCGGTGGCGGCGGGGGTCACGAGGACATCGCCGAGGGGATCGCGGCGATCGGCACGCCGACGCCCGAGGGCGCCAAGAAGCGGCGCCTGCTGGAAGAGGCGATCCACCTCAAGAACTACGAGTTCAACGCGCACGGCGTCGAGATGAACCAGCGCTACGCGTCCTCCGCAGTGATCCCCGACGACGGTCCGGCCGAAGTGTGGGAGCAGGACCGGGAGTTGGTGCAGCAGCCGACCACCCGGCCCGGAGCGAAGCTGCCGCACGCCTGGCTCGTCGACGAGCAGGGCGAGCGCCTGTCCACGCTGGACGTCGTCGGCGGCGGCAGGTTCACCGTGCTGACCGGGCTTGCGGGCGGCGTCTGGGAGACGGCCGCGACCGCGTGCGAGGCGGAACTCGGCGTGCCGCTGCGGGTGGTGCGCATCGGTGACGACAACTGCCGTGACGCGTACGGCGAGTGGAGCCGGGTCGGGGAGATCGCCGAGGACGGCGTGCTGCTGGTGCGCCCGGACGGCTGCGTGGCCTGGCGCCGCTCCGGCGCACCGGAGGACGCACACGCGGCGCAGGACGAACTGCTCGGCGCGCTGCGCCGGGTGCTGGCGCGGTAGCGGACAGCGGCAACAGCGGCAGGAGAGAGAAGCGGGATGGACAAGGTGATGGCCACGGCCGCGCAGGCCCTGGCGGACGTGACGGACGGACGGTCGTTCGCCGTCGGCGGCTTCGGGCTCAGCGGTGTCCCCGAGGTCCTCATCGGCGCCCTGCACGAGAACGGGGCGAGCGGCCTCACGGTCGTGTCGAACAACTGCGGTGTCGACGGCCGCGGCCTCGGCATCCTGCTGGCGGCGGGCCGTATCGCCCGGGTGACGGGCTCGTACATCGGCGAGAACAAGGAATTCGCCCGGCAGTACCTCGCGGGCGAGCTGGAGGTCGAACTGACGCCGCAGGGCACGCTGGCCGAGCGGCTGCGGGCGGGCGGTTCGGGGATCCCGGCGTTCTACACCACGGCCGGCGTCGGCACGCAGGTGGCCGAGGGCGGGCTGCCCTGGCGTTACGCGCCGGACGGATCGGTCGCCGTGGCCTCGCCGCCCAAGGAGGTGCGCAGCTTCGACGGCGTGGAGCACATCCTGGAACACGCCATCACCACCGACTACGCGCTGGTCAGGGCGGCGCGCGGGGACCGGCACGGCAATCTCGTCTTCCACCGTGCCGCCCGCAACTTCAACCCGCCGGCGGCCATGGCCGGCCGCATCACCGTGGCCGAGGTGGAGGAACTGGTCGAGCCGGGCGTGCTCGGTCCCGACGAGATCCATCTGCCCGGGGTGTTCGTGCAGCGGGTCGTGGCGCTGACCCCCGAACAGGCCGCCGACAAGGCGATCGAGAAGAGGACGGTGCGCGAGCGATGAGCTGGACCAGGAACGAGATGGCGCGGCGCGCCGCGAGCGAGCTGCGGGACGGCGACTACGTCAACCTCGGCATCGGACTGCCCACCCTCGTGGCCGACTTCCTGCCCCCGGGCATCGACGTCGTCCTGCACTCGGAGAACGGGCTGCTCGGCGTCGGGCCGTACCCGGCGCCCGACGAGGTCGACGCCGACCTCATCAACGCGGGCAAGGAGACCGTGACCGTCCTGCCCGGGGCGTCCTTCTTCGACTCCTCGCTCTCCTTCGGCATGATCCGCGGCGGTCACATCGACACCGCCGTCCTGGGCGCGTTCCAGGTATCGGTCCACGGTGACCTGGCCAACTGGGCGGTCCCCGGAAAGATGATCAAGGGGATGGGCGGGGCGATGGACCTCGTCCACGGCGCCGGGCGGGTCGTCGTCCTCATGGAGCACCTGACGAAGGACGGCACGTCCAAGGTCGTTCAGGAGTGCACGCTGCCGCTCACCGGGCGGCGCTGCGTGGACCGGATCATCACCGACCTGTGCGTCCTCGACATCACCCCCGACGGGCTCGAACTGGTCGAGACCGCACCGGGTGTGACGGTCGATCAGGTCGCCGCGCTGACCCCCCTCACCCTCTCTCGTTAGACCCGCTGGGAGCATCCGATGATCGAGCGACCCCGTGACGTGTACGTCGTCGACGCCGTCCGCACCCCCTTCGGCCGTTACGGCGGCGCCCTGGCCGGCGTACGCCCCGACGACCTCGCCGCCGGTGTGCTGCGCGCCCTCGTCGGGCGCAGCCCCGGCCTGGACCCGGCGCGCATCGACGACGTGCTGCTCGGCAACGCCAACGGAGCGGGCGAGGAGAACCGCGACGTGGCGCGTATGGCCCTGCTGCTCGCCGGGCTCCCGGTCACCGTGCCCGGCGCCACGGTCAACCGGCTGTGCGGATCCGGCATGGAAGCCGTCGTCCAGGCGGCCCGCGCCGTCGCGCTCGGTGACGCGTCCGTCGTCGTGGCGGGCGGTGTCGAGTCCATGAGCCGCGCGCCCTTCGTCCTGCCGAAGCCCGAGCGGGCCTTCCCGGCGAAGGACCAGCAGCTGTACTCGACCACGCTCGGCTGGCGCATGGTGAACCCGCGGATGCCGGCGGAGTGGACCATCCCGCTCGGCGAGAGCGCGGAGCTGGTGGGCGCCAAGTACGCCGTCACGCGCGCGGAACAGGACGCGTTCGCCCTGGCCAGCCACCGCAACGCCGCACGCGCCTGGCGCGAGGGCCTGTACGCGGGGGAGATCGTTCCCGTCGAGGGGGTGGACCTGGCCCGTGACGAGGGCATCCGGGACGACACCTCCCTGGAGGCCCTGGCCAAGCTCAGGCCGGCCTTCGTCCCGGACGGCACGATCACGGCCGGCAACGCCTCGCCGCTCAACGACGGGGCGGCGGCGCTGCTGCTCGCCGACGAGGACGGGCTCGCGGCGATCGGGCGCGAGCCCCTGGCCCGGATCCGGGCGGCCGCGGTGACGGGCATCGAGCCGCAGTACTTCGGGCTCGGCCCGGTCGACGCCGTCCGCAAGGTGCTCGACAAGGCGGCGGTCGCCCCCGGCGACCTGCACACCATCGAGCTGAACGAGGCCTACGCGGCCCAGGCGCTGGCCTGCCTCGCCGCCCTGCCGGAACTCGACCCCGGCGTGGTGAACCCCCGCGGCGGCGCCATCGCCATCGGCCACCCCCTGGGCGCCTCGGGCGCCCGCATCACCGGCGCCGTCGCCCACCAACTGGCCACCGCGGGCACCGGCACGGGCCTGGCGGCCCTGTGCATCGGAGTGGGGCAGGGGATGGCGCTGGTCCTGGAGCGGTGAGGTGGGCCCCGGGGGTGCCGGACCGGACGCTGGGGCCCCGAGGGCCCCAGGGCCTGGGGTACTCGGGCGCTCGGCGTTGGGGCACTCATGCACTCGGAGACCGGGGCACTCGGGCGCCGGGCCGCCGGCGACGCGAGGCCGCCGGGCCGCCGAGCGGGCGGCACACCGGGGACCGGAGCACCGAGCCGAGAGCAAGACACCGAACCGGGACCGGAGCACCAAACCGAGAGCAAGACACCGAACCGGGACCGGAGCACCAAACCGAGAGCAAGGCGCCGAACCGGGACCGGAGCGGCGAGTCCCGGCCCGGACACCAAGCCGCGACCCAAGACACCGAACCCCGGCCCGGACACCAAGCCGCGGCCCAGGACACCGAGCCCCGGCCTGGACACCGAGCCACGACCCAGACACCGAGCCGAGAGGCCAAGACATCGAGCCGGGGCCAGGACGTCGAGCCGGGGCCAGGGCGTCAAGCCAAGGCCCGTTTCCGGGGACCGTACCCCGGCGCAGCGCTTCGACAAGCTGGGCCGGGGCCGGCCTGCTCAGCCGGCGCGGCGCAGCGCGGCCGGGGTGGTGCCCAGGCGGGTGCGCATGACGCGGGTGAGGTGTTCCTGGTGGGAGAAACCACAGGCGGCGGCCACGTCGGCGATGGGTTCGGAGCCGGTGCGCAGCATCCGGCAGGCGCCTTCGAGGCGCAGGTTGAGCAGGAACTGGTGCGGTGAGCGGCCCGTGCTGGCCCGGAACCTGCGCGTGAACTGGCTCGGGCTCAGCGCGGCCGCGGCGGCGAGGTCGGCGATCGGCAGCGGCTCGGCGAGGCGCTGCTCCATCAGCTCGCGGACCGCGGCGAGCTGCCGCTCGGACAGCCCGGACAGCCCGGACAGCCCGGACGGGTCCGGCGCGGGCGCGCTCGCGTCGGCGCCGTGGCGGCGTACGAGCTGTGCGGCGAGCATCCCGGTCAGCTGGTCGGTGTACGTGCGGGCCGACGGCTCCCAGGTGCGCACGGTGCCCTCCAGGGCGAGCATGAGCTGTTCCGTGAGCGGATCGCTGGTCCCGAGTTCCTCGGACAGTTCCACGGGCCGCCCGTCGTTCGCCTCGCGCAGCGCCTCGTCGGCGAGGTAGGCGTGGATCGTCTCCAGCGGGCCGCCGAGCTCGACGTCCAGGGCCCGGCCGGCCGGCTGCAGGAAGAGGCCGCCGGACGGGACCGTCCGGGTGCGCTTGTCCGCGCCCTGCCCCCGGCCGACGGTGACGGGGCCACTGAGGTGCAGGATCACCAGGTGGGTGGGGGCGGGTCCGAAGGCCGCGTGGTAGGGCTGCTCCTCCTGCGCGGAGAGATACAGCCGGTCCCAGCCGAGTCCGGAGCTGCTGCGTCGGGTGCGGACACCGGGCCGTTTCAGCATGCCGACCGTGTCGGCCAGACCGAGTTCCGTCATGGTGCGACCTCCTCACGACACCCCACTTTGTTGAAGGATAAACCAGAAGGGAGGCGGACGAGAAGCGCCGGGAACCCGCCGGTTAAGATCACGCACGCCCAGGGGCCCGCTGTTTGCCGACGACGGCCGACGGGGAACCCTGGCCGGAGTCCGGACGCGACCGGGCCGTGACCCTCCGTACCCCTGCCCCACCCACGGCCCCGGCAGCGACACAGCCCGACGACACAGCCGAACGACACAGGCCAAAGGGAAGAGGCTTCCATGGTGGACGAGCTGAGCGACCGCTTCGACGTGGTGGTACTCGGTGCCGGCCCCGGCGGCTACGTCGCCGCGATCCGCGCCGCCCAGCTGGGCAAGCGCGTCGCCGTCGTCGAGCAGAAGTACTGGGGCGGCGTCTGCCTGAACGTGGGCTGCATCCCCACCAAGGCCCTGCTCCGCAATGCGGAGCTGGCGCACGTCTTCACCCGCGAGGCCAAGACCTTCGGGATCCGTGTCGACGGACAGGTGTCGTTCGACTACGGCGAGGCGTTCCGCCGCAGCCGCAAGGTCGCCGACGGCCGGGTCAAGGGCGTGCACTACCTGATGAAGAAGAACAAGATCACGGAGATCGACGGCCACGGCACCTTCCTCGACCCGCACACCCTCCAGGTGTCCGGCTTCGACGGCGAGACCCGCACCATCGGCTTCGACCACTGCGTGATCGCCACCGGCGCCACCCCCAAGCTGCTGCCCGGCACCCGCCGCACCTCCCGCGTGGTCACCTTCGAGGAGCAGATCCTCGCCGAGGAACTGCCGCGGTCGATCATCATCGCGGGCGCCGGCGCGATCGGCGTCGAGTTCGCCTACGTCCTGCACAACTACGGCGTGAAGGTCACCATCGTCGAGTTCCTGGACCGCCTCGCCCCGCTCGAAGATGCCGAGGTCTCCGCCGAACTCGCCAAGCAGTACCGCAGGCTGGGCATCGACGCGCTCACCTCCACCCGCGTCGACGCCATCGACGAGTCGGGGCCCCAGGTCCGCGTCACGGTCACCGGCAAGGACGGCTCCCAGCAGGTCCTGGAGGCCGACAAGGTCCTCCAGGCCATCGGCTTCGCCCCCAACGTGACCGGCTACGGCCTGGAGAACACCGGCGTGCGCGTCACCGAGCGCGGCGCGATCGACGTCGACGGCCGCTGCCGTACGAACGTCCCGCACCTCTACGCGATCGGTGACGTCACCGCGAAGCTGATGCTCGCGCACGCGGCGGAGGCGATGGGCGTGATCGCCGCCGAGACGCTCGCGGACGCGGAGACCATGGAACTCGACTACGCCATGATCCCGCGGGCCACCTTCTGCCAGCCCCAGATCGCCAGCTTCGGCTACACCGAGGAACAGGCCCGGGAGCTGGGCCACGACGTCAAGGTCGCGAAGTTCCCGTTCACCGCGAACGGCAAGGCGCACGGCCTGGGCGACGCCACGGGCTTCGTGAAGCTGATCAGCGACGCGACGTACGGCGAGCTGATCGGCGGTCATCTCATCGGCCCGGACGTCACCGAGCTGCTGCCCGAGCTGACCCTGGCCCAGCGGTGGGACCTCACCGTCCACGAGGTGGCCCGCAACGTGCACGCCCATCCGACGCTGGGCGAGGCGGTCCAGGAAGCGGTGCACGGCCTGGCGGGGCACATGATCAACCTGTGACGCGGGGCCGCCGTCGCCGCCCGGACCGAGCCGGTCCGGGCAGCTGGGCGCGCGGACCCTCGACCGACGCGGATGAGCCATTTCTGAATGGTCGTCAGACCCTGGACCACGCCGGTGCGTTCACCCGCGGAAGACGTCTTCCCTGGATCCCGCGGGCCGAACAGCGCCTTCGCCTCGCATACGCCGCCGGGTCGCCTTTCGGACAGATTGGAAGCCCCCTCTTTCCCTGGCGTCCCGCCCGGCCAACGATGTGGTGGAGACAGTCACTCACTGCTGGGCGTCGCTGAGCACTCCGCTCACGTTGAGGACCTCGTGGCATCTCCGTGCCTGCCGGCCGGTGGCCGGTGTGCCCGGCTTCGCACAGGTCACCTTGACCGTGACGGTGGCGTTCTCGGGGATCTTGATGGGGGTGACCCAGTGATAGTCCTGGTTGCGGAAGGTCTCCAGTGCGATCGTGGTGATCTTCCGGTCTCCGAAGGTGATGGTCATCACCCCTTCGTCGCCCTGGAAGTTGGCGACGACGATGTCGGTGACCCCGAAGATCGTGCCGGCCGGCACCACGTAGGTACCGGTCTTCGTCTGCCCGGCGTCGGACTGCAGATCGATCGTGGCCGAGCTCTGCTGCGCCCCGGCGAGTTCTCCGCCCCCGCCCCCACCGCCGCCGGATCCGGAGCCCCCGGGCGCAGCCGAGCTCTGGCCGCCCGGTTGGCTTCCCGTGCCCGTACCCTGGCCCGGTCCGGTCCCCGGCGTGGCACCGTTCTGGGATGCGCCGGGCGTGGGCCGCGGATGGACAACCTTGTCAGCCGCCTCCCTGGCCGCGCTGCGCACCGCCGGGCGGACCAGCGCGAACCAGGCCACCAGCAGCGCGATGACGGCCGCGAGCAGTGCCAGCAGCCACTTCGGGAAGACCGGGATCTGGACGAACTCGGCTTCCAGCGGCGGTCGTACGAGGATCTCGGGCCGCCCGGAGTCCTCCGTGGCTTCGGAGTCGGCGGCGCGGACGGTGAACGGCCAGACCACGGGCCTGCCGAACCAGACGGGTTTTCCGGTGCGCACCCGCAGCCGGGTCTGCGCCGACTCTCCTGGTTCCAGCGTGAGTTCGGCGGGCGCGAACCCGAACCGCAGTTCCTCGCCCGCCTGTTCAGGGGTGAAGGTCACCCGGGCGGGGGTGTTGCCCTCGTTGCGCACGGCCGTCCGGTAGCGGCCTCGCAGCCAGCCGCGCCGGCGGCGCGGGGCCAGTTCGGTGCGCAGTTCACTGAACGCCTCGACGTGCACGGTGGTCTCGGGCACCCGGACGGACTCGGGGTGCTCGGCGGGCAGCACCCGGACGCCCAGAGGCACGTCGCCCGCGCGGACCCGCGGGGAGCGCGGCGGGTTCAGGAGGACGGTCACCGTCTCGGAGGTGCCGGGATACAGGGAGACCCGCTCGGGTTCCACGGTGGCCCAGGCCGCGCAGTCGCCGACGACCTCAAGTGTGTAGGCCTCGACGATGTCGCTGTCGTTGCGGACGGTCAGGCTGGTCGAGGCCGTACCGCCCGGCGTCACCGTCACGGCCGGCATGTCGAGGCCGGGGGCTCCGGGGCCGAAAGGGGCTGCAGATGGCGTCACGCCACGACGGTAGAGCCGGGTACGGGGCGCGACGAGAGGTGCGAGGGCAACGCGCGGGCAGTCGCCGTGCCCCGAACGGTCGAGGCCGACTCCCCTGAGAGGACAGCCAGTTGATGCCGTCACGCACGGCGCGTGGCCCGCCGGCCGGGCGGCGGTCTCCTCACACCCCCTCTGCGGACTCTTCGAGAAATGGGAACCCAGCATGTCCGGCTCCGCGACAGAGACCCCGTTCATGTTCATCAGCGCCCCACGTCCCACCACGTCCGTCCGGGCGGCGTCCGTCCGGGCCGCGTCGGGGCGCGCTCCCGCCGCCGGCCCGCACCGGGTGACCGTGGCCGTCTACGCCCAGGACACGGTCCTGCACATCGGTGTCGTCCATCAGCTGCGCCAGCGCCCCGAGGTCGAACTGGTCGGTGACGGCGAGGCGGACCAGGCCCGTACGTCGCTCGTGGTCGTCGACGCCGTGGACGACGAAGTGATCGCCCTGCTGCAGCGGTTGCAGCGCAACTCGGCCACCCGCACGGGTCTGGTCGTCGGCACGTTCGACTCCGCGGCGCTGGAGCGGGTGATCGAGTGCGGTGTCGCGGCGGTGCTGCGGCGCGTCGAGGCGGACCAGGACCGGCTGCTCCACCTGGTGCTCGCGATGGCCAACGGTGAGGGTGTCCTGCCCGGTGACCTGCTCGGCAAGTTACTCACCCACGTCGGCAGCCTGCGGCGCTCGACGCTCGATCCGCGTGGTCTGTCGATGTCCACGCTGACCGCGCGCGAGGCGGACATGCTGCGCCTGGTCTCGAAAGGGCTCGACACGGCAGAGATCGCCCAGAAGACCTCGTACTCCGAACGGACCGTCAAGAACGTGCTGCACGAGGTCACCACGCGTCTCCAACTGCGCAACCGGGCGCACGCCGTCGGCTACGCGCTGCGCAACGGACTGATCTGAGGGCTGCCCGTCACCCGGGCGCTGCCCTAAAGCGCACCCCGCGCTTCCCCTGGCACGGCCCCGCCGCCCTGCCGCGCACCGCGCGTGCGCCGCATGGTGGCGGGGCACACCCCTGTGTTCCGAGACTGCGAGGTGGACCGTGAACGGCACCGCTGGCCCCGGCGGGCGACGCCGACCGGGAAGATTCGGCGCGTCGTTGCTCCTGCTGGTCCCGCTGCTCGCGGTGACGGCGGCCTCGGGGCCGGGCAGCGCCGCGCCAGGCCCCCGGGCCGCCGACGAGTCCGCCGGCCGGATCGCCTACGCGGGCACCGGGCACCGCAGTCTGGGCCGGGTGGCCACCACCACGTCCAGCGAGCCCCTGTTCGGGGCGGGCCCGGCGCACAACGACATCCAGCCGGCCGCGCTGGGGGACACGCTGGTGTTCGCGAGCCGCCGCGACGGCAAACGTCCGCAGATCTACCTGCGCGCCCCCGACGGGTCGGTGCGCAGGCTGACCGCCGACCGGGACGCCGCGCGTCCACGGCTGACCCCGGACGGCTCGGCGGTGGTGTTCGACTCGGCGGAGCCGGGCGGCCCGGACGGGAAGAAACAGCGCGACCTGTGGCTGGTGCGCACCGACGGCACCGGCCTGACCCGGCTGACGGACACCCCGTACGACGAGCAGAGCCCGACCGTCTCACCGGACGGACAGCGCCTCGCCTACTCCTGCGACGCCGATCCGTCGGCAGGGCCGCAGATCTATGTACGGCCGCTCGCCGGGGGCACCGCGGAACCGGTGACCGGCGCGCTCGGCGGCAGGGCGACCGAACCCGTGTGGAACCCGGTGGACGACGCGGCCCACCGGGACCTCATCGCGTACACGTACACCGCCACCGCCGACCCGGCGACGGGCCCCCGGCTGCGGGTGACGGGCGGGGCGGCCGGGGACGAGCCGCTGCTCGCGGGCGTCCAGGCGCAGTGGCGGACCCACGGGGCAGCCTGGCTGCCCGACGGGGACGGGGTGCTGTTCCTCAGCCCGGACGTCACCTGTGACTGCGAGGGCGACTGGGACCATGTGTTCCGGGTGCCGGCGCACTCCGGGGAACTCCCGCGGCTGGTGCTCAGCGAGGACCGCGCCGTCGGCTCTCCCACCTGGCTCGGATCGCTGGACGGCGGGCAGGCGGTGGTGGAGCGCACCTCGGCGTCCGGCCCGCACGTGGTGACGCTCCAGGACGTCCGGCCGGACGGCGGCGACCCGCGCGACCTCGGGCTGACGATCCTGAACGAGGACCCGGCCGCCGACACCGAGACGGATCCGACGAAGGATCCCCTGTTCAACCCGGCGCCCGGCTTCGACCCGTGGACCGAGCGGCAGAACTACACGCCCGACGGCCGCCGCATCGTGGTCACCCGGTTCGAGGACGGCCCGGCCGGGCGGATCGAGCGGATCTGGACGGTCGACGCCGACGGCTCGAACGCGGCGCCGATGCCGCTGGCCGGGCGCGGGCCAGGGGACTGGGACACCGACCCGACGTTCTCCCCGGACGGCAAGTACCTTGCCCTCACACGGACTTCGCCGGGCGGTGTCGGCTCCGCCTCGGGGCCCGGCCGTATCCTGATCGCCGATGTCGCCACCGGCGCGATCCTCCACGAGATCGTGCCGCCGGCCAGGCAGCAGACGGGCCGTGACGCCCAGCCCACCTGGTCCTCGGACGGCACCACGCTGGCGTTCACCCGCACCCAGGTGATCGACGGGGCAGGCGGCAACAAGCACATCTGGACCGTGCCGGTGGACGCCCTCGACCAGCAGCGCGACCTCAGCGCGGCGATCTGTCCGGGCCGGTGCACGGTCATCGACGACAGCCCCACGTTCTCCCCGGACGGCCGCCTCGTCGCGTTCAACCGGAAGAACGGCGCCGGCCTGGTCGACGAGCGCAACGGCCTGCTGCTCACCTCGGTGTCCGGCGCCGGCTGCCGGGTGCTGCTGCCCGAGGCGGCCCGGGGCACCGCCGACGGCTGCCACCAGGAGTTGCCCGACACGACGGTCACCGGCCCGCACCAGCCGCGCGACGCGGCCTGGGCGGCGGACGGCCGCACGATCGTCTACAGCGCCCGCGACGACCAGCCCGCCAACTGCCCTGAAAAGCTGTACCGGTTGAACGTCTCCACCGGTCATGTGTCCCCGCTCACCACGCAACTGCCGGGGCGTCAGAAGGAACCCAGTATCCAGCAGTCGGTCAACCTTGCCGTGCACGCCCCGGACGCGGTGCCCGCGGTCACCGTGGGCACCTCCCGGGACATCCGGGTCGACGTGGTCAACAACGGCCCGGCCGCCTCGCCGGGCACCCGGCTGACGATCGCTCCGCCGTCCGGCGTCACGATCACCGGGATCCGTCACCCCGCGGGCACCTGCGACGCCGCCTCCCTCCAGTGCGACATCGGGGTGGTCGCGCCCGGCGCCACCGTGCCGGTCACCGTCACCCTGACCGGGCTCACCCCCGGGAACCAGCCGGTGGACTGGACGGTCACCGGCAGCGTCGTCGACCCGGAACCCGGCGACAACAGCACCCGGACCGTGGTGCCGGTGCGCCCGGCCGCCCCGGCGCCCACTCCGAGCCCCACTCCGAGCCCCACCCCGCCGGCGCCCCCGCCTCCCCCGCCGCCCCCGCCTCCCGCGCCGAAGGCGGGCCCCGGCGTCCGGGTCAGCGCCCAGCCCGACCCCGGGTACGTCGGCGGCCGGGTCGTGGTGACCTACACCGTGCGCAACGGACAGGGCGCGCTCGCGACCGGGCTGCGGCTGCGCGTCGGGCTGCCCGCCGGCATCCCGGACGCCGGGCAGCCGCCGGGCTGCGACGCCCAGTGGGTGTGCGCGCTGCCGGACCTGGCACCGGGGTCCCGTGCCGTCGTACAGGTGGTGCTCTCCCCCGACCGGGCCACGACCGGCCGCGCCACCGGCGTCCTCACGACCACCGGGACGGACGCCGACCTGGGCGACAACACGGCACGCACGACGGTGCGCATCCTCCAGCCGCGGATCGTCGCCGTCCCGGCGATCGGCAAGCCCGGCTTCGTCACCTCGGTGCGCGGCAAGGACTTCCCACCCGGGGTGCCCGTGCGGTTCACCTGGAAGCCGGGGATCACCGCCGCCGCGGCGCCGACCGCGCCGAAGCCGGACGGCACCTTCATCGGCCAGTTGCTCATCCTGACCAAGGACCAGACCGGACCGCGCACCATCACCGCGCGCGGCCCCGGATTCTCCCCCGTGAAGACGGACTTCCTGGTGGTGACCGGCAGCGTGCAGCCGCCCGACGAGGTGACCCGCCGGTGATCCACGAGGTCGACGAGGCACTGCGCGGGCTGCTCGCCGGGTCCGGACTGGAGGCGTCCGGCGTCGAGATCGTCTTCGACGCGCCCACCCGCGACTGGGCGGCCCGCCGCAACGCCCCCACGGTCTGCGCCTTCCTGTACGACATCCGGGAGGACGTCACCCGGCGCGGCAGCGGCGCGGGCGAGGTCCACGACGCCGACGGGTACGTGGTGGCGCGGCGCACCCCGCCCCGCTGGTTCGAACTGACCTACCTGGTCACGGCGTGGGCGAGCCGCCCGCAGGACGAACACCGGTTGCTCTCGCAGGTGTTGTCCACGCTGGTCGCCACGGACGCGCTGCCCGCGCGGCTGCTCACCGGCACGCTCGCCGAACTCGGCCTGACCGTGTCCCTGGACACCGCGGGGGTCGGCGCCGACGCACCCACCGCGTCCGACGTGTGGTCGGCGCTCGGCGGTGAGCTGAAGGCGTCGCTCGGCGTGCGGGTGCGGGCGCCGCTCGCCGGGACGGGCAGCGCCGCCGCGCCGCCGGTGACCGAGGGGCTCGAGGTCCGCGCCGCCGACGCCCGGCAGGGCGGGGATCCGGCGCCGGGGCGCCGGCTGCGGTACCGGGAGGCCGGCGATCCGGGCCCGGACGGCTTCGCCGGTCCGCGCGAGCGGCCCCCGGCCCCCGCCCGCCGCCGCAGGGGAGGACGGCAGCCATGACGGACATCGCCGACGTCGTCACCGCCGCCCCGGCCGATCCCCTGTGGTCCCGGCTGCGGCGCGTCGAGGAGCGGGTGCGGTACGCGGTCGCGGCCCGCCGCGCAGTCGATCCCGACCCCGACGACCCCTACCGGGGCCAGTACCTCTCCCCCGAGGCGGTGCAGCGGATCCTGGACACGCCGGGCGGCCTGGATGCGTCGGGTGGCCTGGACGTGCCGGGCGGCCTGGACACGGCGGGCGGCCTGGACGTGCCGGGCCGCGATCCGCTGCCGGTGCCGGTGCCGGTGCCAATACCGGTGCCGTCCGGGTCCGTGCTCGGCACGCTCGCCGAACGGTTCGCCCTCTCCTCACTGGACACGGATCTGCTGCTGGTCGCGGTGGCCCCCGATCTCGACGCCCGGTTCGAGCGCCTCTACGGCTATCTCAACGACGATCTGACACGCCGTCGGGCCACCGTCGGGCTGGCCCTGGAACTGTGCGGGGCCCCCGCCGCGTCGGCGGCCCGGTTCCGGCTGGCCCCGGGGGCACCGCTGGTCGCGGGCGCTCTCCTGGAGGTCACCGAACCGGAACGGCCTTTGCTGTCACGGGTGTTGGCGGTCCCGGACCGGGTCACCGCCCATCTGCTGGGCGACGCGCGGCCGGACGCCCGGCTCGCCGGGGTGCTCGGCGAGGCCGCCGCCGACCCGACGGCCGAGCCGGCCGACGTCCGGCGGGCAGCGGCGGCGGCCCGCTCGGGCACGGGCCTGGTGCACCTGCCCGACCGGGGCGGCGACGCGCCGGGCCTCGCCGTCGCCGCCCTGCGCACGGCCGGGCTGCGTCCGCTGGTCCTCGACACGGCCGCACTCGCCCGGCGCTCCCGCGACGTTCCCGCGCTCGCCCGGGTGGCCGCGCTGGAGGCCCGGCTCACCGGGGCGGGCGTCGTCCTCGGCCCGCTGGAGGAGCTGCCCCCGGAGCCCGCCGAACGGGCCCGTGCCATGGGCGAGTTGTGCGACGCACTGCGCGGCATCCCCCTGTTCACGCACGGCACGGTCGGCTGGGATCCCGCCTGGTCCGCCGACTCCCCGGTCGTCCTGCCGGTCACCGCGCCCTCCCCCGCCCGGCGGACGGCACGCTGGCGGCACGCCCTCGACCTCGCCGGCGCCCACCCCCTCGCGGACGCGGACGGAGACAGAGACGCCGGTGCCCACGGGGACGGAGACGGGGACGCCGGCGCGCTCGCCGAGGCGGTCGCCGCGCACCGCCTCGACGGCGGCCAGTTGCGCCGCGCCGCCGGCGCCGCCGTGCGCGCCGCCGCGCTCGCGGGCCGCCCGGTCACCGCCGACGACCTGCGGTCCGCCGTACGGGCGCAGAACGGCGCCGGGCTCGCCCGGCTGGCCCGCAGGGTCGAGCCGGGCGTCGGCTGGGACGATCTGGTGCTTCCGCCGCCGACCCACCGCCGGCTGCGCGAGCTGGCGGTGCGGGCCCGCCACCGCGACCAGGTGCTCGGGCAGTGGCGGATGCGGCCGGGCGGCGGCCGGGGGCGCGGTGTGATCGCGCTGTTCGCGGGCGAGTCGGGGACGGGTAAGACCATGTCCGCGGAGGTGGTCGCGGCGGACCTCGGGATGGACCTGTACGTGGTCGACCTGTCCACGGTCGTCGACAAGTACATCGGGGAGACCGAGAAGAACCTGGAACGGATCTTCACCGAGGCGTCCGCGGTCAACGCGGTGCTGCTCTTCGACGAGGCCGACGCGATCTTCGGGAAGCGCTCGGAGGTCAGGGACGCGCACGACCGGCACGCCAACATCGAGTCGGCGTACCTGCTCCAGCGCATGGAGTCGTTCGACGGCATCGCCGTGCTGACCACCAATCTGCGGGCCAACCTGGACGAGGCGTTCACACGGCGGCTCGACGTCGTGGCGGACTTCCCGGTGCCCGACGCGAGTCGGCGGCTGGCCCTGTGGGAACGCTGTCTCGGGGACCGGCTGCCGCGCGCCGCCGACCTGGACCTCGGCTTCTGCGCCGAGCGCTTCGAACTGGCCGGCGGCTCCATCCGAGCCTGTGCGGTGAGTGCCGCCTACCTCACGGCGGAGTCCGGACAGCCGCTCACCATGCGGCAGTTGGTGACGGCGGTGGCCCAGGAGTACCGCAAGCTCGGACGCCTGGTCCTGGAGAGCGAGTTCGGCCCCTGGACGCGGGACGTGCTGAGCGAGGGGTGAACGGGCCTGTGCGGCACCCGAGTCGCCGCATGGCCGCCACCCGCGAGGTCAGCGGTCGAGGTCCATGGTCTCGGTGGCGGCGAGTGATCCATAGGTCATCGCGGCCGGTGTGGCGTTGAGGTCCTGCACGGCGTCCCAGATCTGCTTGCTGACGTCCGTGGGGACCGTCGCCAGGTTGGCCTTGCGAGCCTCGTCCATGACCGTCTTGAACATGGGCCACAGCTGCCCCTCGTGGGTGGCCCGGGTGGTGAGCCAGCGCATCTCGACCGGGGCGCCCTTCTGACCGCCGATGTGCGGGACGATCTCGGCGTTGGGCTCGTCCGGCGCCGGCAGCGCCTTGCCCGGCGCGATCACCGGGAAGTCCTCCTTGCCGTTCAGGAGGCTGTCCAGCATGTCGGCGGTGTTGTCCGCGCCCGTCTTTCCGGTGCCGTACACCGGGTGGTCCGGATTCGGCGTGTTACCGGGGTAATGTGCCATCCGCGCCGTCCAGTACGTGGGCCCGGTCTGCGGGATGTTGGTGTGCATCCATTGCGCGAGCGCCCTGACGCCCTCGACCGGGACGTCCCGCTCCCGCAGTTTCCCGGTGGTGGCCTGATTCCTGATCGTGCCGAGGTTCGCCAGCTTCAGCAGGAACGGAACGGCGTTCTTGGTGGTCGAGTTGGCACCGCGCATGCCGGACTCCACCAGGGCGCTGCCGATGGCGTACGACAGGCCGAGGGCCAGGGTGCCGGTCAGCGCCTCCTGGTCGCCGTTGTCCAGGCCGGGCAGGAGCGTGGGCACGATCTCGGAACGCAGTTGGGGCACCATTCGGTTGACGGTGTCGGCGGCCTCCTGCCAGGCGTCCGCCACGTGCGCGTTCTGGGGCTTGCGCCGGGACGCGTGGCTGACGCCCGTGGCCTGGAAGCTGTACAGCGAGGGCAGTCCGGAGGGCAGGACGCCCAGCGTGGCCTGGATGTACAGCTCCCACTTGACGTCGGACTGGTATCCCTCGATCGCTTCCCGCACCTGTGGGCTGTTGAACCTCTCGGGGCCGAGCCAGTCGGCGAGAGCCCTCAGCGGGGTGCCGGTCGCCGCCTTCCGTGCACCCGGCACCCTGAGGATCCGCTCCTTCGGCTGCTGGCGGAAGATCTCCGCGACGTGCGCCTCGATGCGTTCGGCGAGCTGCTTCGCGGCGGTGTCGGAACCGGGCGCCATCTCGTCGATGGGGTCGGTGACGTACTCCAGGTTGCTCATCGTCGACAAGGGGTGCCCGGTCACGACGGGAGCGCCGTCGCCGTCGGTGAGTCCGGCGAGAACGGCGTGCAGGGCCCGGACCCGGCGGCCCAGCGCGTTGTGGTCGGTGAGGATCCGCAGGTTCGGCTCGGTCATGACGGTCTCGCCGTAGGGCAGCCCGCCGTGGAAGAAGGCACCGAGGTCGCGGGCGGGCTGGCGCCCCTCGATCGGGTGGAGACCGGTGGGCTCGTGGTCGCCGTAGCTCGGCACGCTCAGCTCGGTCTCGAAGCCGACGAGGCGCTGGACGGCGGCCGTGTCCGCCACGCGGGCGGTCGGCGTCCGGTCCGGGACGGCCTCCGCCTCCGACTCCGCCTCCCGGGCGTGCTCGTCCACGGCGCGGGCGAGTCGGACCGGGCCGGACATCACCCGCCGTGCGTTGGCCTCGGCCTCCCGCTCGAAGCGGTCGGCGGGGTCGCTGACGCGCAGCCCGTCGCCGTGGTCGGTGCCCGCGACCGGGCCCTTGCTCTGCTGGACGACATGGGTCAACTCGTGGGCCAGGGTGAGCTTGTCGCCACCACCGGCGCCGATCACCACGTGACTGCCGGAGGTGTAGGCGCGGGCGCCGATGGCACGGGCCGAGCGGGCAGCGGCGGCCCCCGTGTGCACGCGCACACCGGAGAAGTCGGCGCCGAGCCGGGACTCCATCTCCTGCCGTACCGGCACGGCGAGCGGGGCGCCGGCGGAGCGCAGCACCTCGCGCACGCCGGCGGCGGACGGGTCGGACGCGGACGGGTCGGACGCGGACCGGTCGGACGCGGACCGGTCGGACGCGGACTGGATGACGGGGCGTTCGGGCGCGGAGTCGATGACGGCCCGTTCGGGCGCCGACTCGGTGGCGGGCCGTTCGGGCGCCGACCCGGTGACGGGCCGTTCGGGCGCCGACTCCATCGCGGTCCGGCGCCCGATCATGGCGGACGCGGCGGCGTTGCCCGCGGTCCGCTGTACGGCGCGCAGCACCTCCGCCGTGAGCGGCGGTGGCACGGCCGCACCGGCGGAGGGTGTCCGGCGGGGCACGGCACGGGCGCCCGGCGTGCCCTCCCGGGTGCCCGTACGGTCGGTGCGCTGCCTGGATGTCTGCACCCTGCCTCCTTCACGGCACCACCGCCGCGGCCCACGGCACGCCGGTCGTGTCCCTCCAGTGGACTGCGCCGGACGCAGGGGTGTCCAGGTTCGTGCGGGCAGGACGGGTCGCCGACGCGGGCGACCGTTCGGACCGTCCGGGCGCCCGTCGAGGCAGTCTGGTTGCCCCCGGGCAGGTCCCAACGCCCCTGTCGCCGCGCCCGACCCGCCTCGGACACTCGGCATCGACGCAGGTGACCCCCGTGGAACGTGAAGGAGCGAGCATGCCGACGTACCTCACCCCAGGCGTGTACGTGGAGGAGGTGCAGTCCGGTGCCCGCCCGATCGAGGGGGTCGGCACCGCCATCGCCGCGTTCGTCGGTTTCGCCCCGTCGGGGCCGTTCCACGAACCGACCCTGGTCACCAACTGGGACCAGTACAACCAGGTGTTCGGCGGCTTCACCGAGGGCACCTACCTCGCGCACGCCGTGTACGGCTACTTCTCCAACGGCGGCGGCGCGGCCTACGTGGTGCGGATCGGCGGCGACGGCGGGGCCTCCGCCACCGGCCGGGGGGATGCCCCCGAGGTGCGGGCCCCCGAAGCGGTGACGCTCGGCGGTCTCCGGATCACGGCCAGGCCCGGCGCCACGGGTGTGTCGGTGGAGATCGCCGACGCGGACGGCGAGACCCCGCCGGAGGACCGTTTCAAGCTGCTGGTCCGCCAGGGCGACCAGGTCGTCGAGACGTACGACGTCTCCACCCGCAAGAACGTCAAGGGCTACGTCGTCACGCAGTTGCGCGCCTCGAAGCTGATCGAGGTCACCGAGCTGCGCGACGCCTCCCACACCCGGCCCGCCGCCCAGACGGTCGCGGTGCCCGACGCGCCCGCCTCGCCCGCGCTGCCCGCGTCCGGCGCGGCGGCCCGGATCGACCCGGCCGAGTACGTCGGCGACGCCGCGGCCCGCACCGGCTTCGCCGGGCTGGAGGCCATCGACGAGGTCACCATGGTCGCGGTCCCCGACCTGATGGGCGCGTACCAGCGCGGTGACATCGACGCCGAGGGGGTGCGCACCGTCCAGCTCGCGGTGATCTCGCACTGCGAGCAGATGGGCGACCGGGTCGCCGTCCTGGACACCCCGCCCGGTCTCACCGCCCAGCAGGTGCGGACCTGGCGCAACGACGAGGCGGGCTACGACTCCCGGTACGCCACGCTCTACTACCCCTGGGTGCGGGTGTTCGACCCGGCGGCCGGCCACAACACCACGGTCCCGCCGAGCGGTCACATCGCCGGCGTGTGGGCGCGCACCGACGCCGAGCGCGGTGTGCACAAGGCGCCCGCCAACGAGGTGATCCGGGGCGCGGTGGACCTGGAGCTGCGGCTCAGCAAGGGCGAGCAGGATCTGCTCAACCCGATCGGCGTGAACTGCGTGCGCGCCTTCCCCGGGCGCGGCATCCGCGTCTGGGGTGCCCGCACCCTGTCCTCCGACCCGGCCTGGCGCTACCTGAACGTGCGGCGCCTGTTCAACTACCTTGAGGAATCCATCCTGTTGGGCACCCAGTGGGTGGTCTTCGAGCCCAACGACGACCGGCTGTGGTCCAGTATCCGGCGCAACGTCACCGCCTTCCTCACCGAGGAGTGGCGCCGGGGCGCGCTCTTCGGGCGCACCGCCGACGAGGCGTTCTACGTGAAGTGCGACCGCGACAACAACCCGCAGGAGTCCATCGACCAGGGCCGGGTCGTCTGCGAGATCGGCGTCTCGCCCGTGAAGCCCGCCGAGTTCGTGGTGTTCCGGCTGGCCCAGTTCTCCGACAGCACGAGCCTCATCGACGAGTGACCCGCGGGTCGGTCAAGGAAAGGTGACAGAGACTCATGGCAGAGGGCGATGCGCTTTCCACCCACGTCTTCGGCGTGCAGCTGGGCGGATACCTGGTCGAGTCGATCCAGGAGATCAGCGGGCTGAGCGTCGAGGAGGAGGTCGTCGAGGTCCGTCAGGTCAGCTCGGACGGCAAGCAGATCATCCGCAAGCAGCCCGGCGCCCGCCAGGCCGGTGAGATCACGATCACCCGGGGACTCGACCAGAGCAGCGAGTTCACCAAGTGGATCAAGGAGACGCTCAACAACGGTGCCGTCGACACCGCGCGGCAGAACCTGACCATCGAGATCAAGGACACCCAGGGCGAGACGGTCCGCCGTATCCAGCTGATGAACGGCTGGGCCTCCAAGTGGGAGGGCCCCTCCCTCAAGGCCGGCGAGTCCGCCGCGGCCACGGAGTCCGTCACCATCGTGTTCGAGGAGATCGTCGTCGAATGAGGCGCCGCACCGTCACGGCGGGCAACCTGGACGAGATCCTGGAGATGACCGCACCCGGACCCGCACCCGCCCAGGGGCTCGCGCGGGAGGCCGCGCAGCCGCCTGCCCCGGCCCCGACCGGCCGCCCCGCGACACCCCAGGACCACGGACTGCGCACGGAGTTCGAGTTCGAACTGCCGCGCGGGTACGTGGACGAGGCGGGCACGGTGCACCGGCACGGCGCGATGCGGCTCGCCACCGCCCGGGACGAACTGCGCCCGCAGATCGATCTCCGGGTCAAGGAGAACCCGGCGTATCTGAGCGTGGTGCTGCTGAGCCAGGTGATCACCCGGCTCGGCGCCGTCACCGACGTCCACGCCGGGATCGTGGAACGGATGTACGCCACCGATGTCGCGTTCCTCCAGGACTTCTACCGCCGTGTCAACAGCGAGGGGCACACCCGCGCGGCGGTGACCTGCCCGCACTGCGAGGGAGCCTTCGAGGTGGACCTCTCGGGTGGGCGCCTGGGGGAATCGTGACGTACGCGCTCCCCCGACTGCGGGAGGAGATCGCGTACGTCGCCTACCACTTCCACTGGCAGCGCGAGGAGATCCTGGACCTCACCCACGCCGAACGGCGGGAGTGGGTGGCCGAGATCGCCCGTATCAACACCCGGATGAACGAGGGCGGTTGAGTTCATGGCATGGCGGGACAGACTGCTGCGCCGGCGGTCCACCACGGCGAACCCGGCCGCCCGGCCCGCGCCGGGTGCGCCCGGCTCCCCGGGCGTGCCGGACTCCCCCACCGTGGCCGATTCCCCCGCCCCGCGTCCGTCCGTGCCGGCCGACTGGGACGGAGGCTGGCGCCGTACGCCGCCGCCGACGCTCACCGTGGCCCGCGCCCCGATCGGCGTCAGCGACGGCCTCGTGTTCCGGTCGGGCCTCGCCTCCTGGCAGAACCCGTCCTTCGACGCGGGCCTCGGCCACGCCCTGCTGCCCACCGCCCCCATCGGCCTGGTCCACGGCGTCACCCACCCGGCCACGGCCCACCCCGTGCAGCGCTCGGACGGCGGGCCCCTGCTTCTGCGGGCGGTGCGGCCGTATGCGGAGGAGACGGGCGCCGAGGCCGAGGAGATGGGCACCGAGGTCGCGCCCACGCGCGATCCGCGGTCACCCTCCGCTCCGTCCGCCACTTCTTCCGCCACTCCTCCCTCCGCAATGAACTCCGGTGCTCTAAAGGGCAGTTACGGCAGTCCGCAGGGCGGCGGCAGCCCGGTCCTCGTCGCCCGGCCGGCCTCCGCCGCGACTGCCACACCCGGTCCGGCCGCGGGGAGCGGTACGGCCACTCCTCCTTCGGTGCAGCGCTCGGGCCCGACTCCGCCCGGCCGTGCGGAGGGGGACGCCGGCCCGGTGGTCCGTCCCACCGACTCCGGGCGGCCGACGGCGGCACCGGAGATCCCGGTGGTACGGCGGATCGCCGTGGTCCCGAACTCCTCGGACGGCGGGGCTCCGGCCCGAGGCTCGGCCAGGGACGCGTCCGGCGTCCGTACGCCATCACAGGCCGGCGGCACCTCGCGCACGAGCGCCTCGGCGCCGAGCGGCGCCGCACTGCCGGGTGCCGCACGTCAACGCTCCACCGCGGCAGGCGAGTCGGGAGCCGTGCAGGCCCACGTCCAGCGGGCCCCTGCCGTCCGCCCCCGACCGTTGAGCCCCTCGCTGACGGTCGCCCGGCGGACGACCGGTCCGGCACGCCGCATCACGGTCCTGCGCCCCGACGTCCGATCCGGCGGTTCCCCGGACGTCCCCTCCGGCACAGGACCCGTACGACACACAGAACCCTCGGAACCCACGACCGCCACGACCGCCACGACCGCCACGACCGCCACGACCGCCACGACCGCCGCGACCGCCGCGACCGCCGCGGGAGCCTCTCCGACGTCCCCGCCACCCGCACAACGCGCCCTCTCCCGGACACAACCGGCCACCCGGGCACCCCTGGGCGCGCCCATGACCGAACTCCCGCCCACTGCACGACCGTTGGCTCCCAGTGGCCCCCCGGCGCCCGAGGCCACAGCCGACGCTCGACGCACGACGGGACCGGCGCTGCCCATCATCCAGCGTCAGGCGGCGGTCCCCGGCTCGGGGGAATCCCGCGATGCGGGCACGGCGGCACCTCCAAGGAGCGGGGCGAGACCGGCATCGCCGACCGTTCCCGCGCCGACGCGCCGGGACACAGCACACGGCACGTCCGGAGCCCGCGCCCGTGGCGGCCTGGGGGCACCTCTTCCCGCGCTGCCACCGACCGCGCTGCCACCGACTGCGGGACCACCAGCCCCGGGGCCACCTCCCGGGAGGGCCCCCGACGTCCAGCGCACGTCAGACGTCCGGGACGCACGGACACGCGCGGACGGTACGGCCGCGACAGGTACAGGTCCGCTCGACGGGTCCGCCCGTACCGCACCCCTGCTCGGCGCGACGAACTCGGCGCGCCCCGGACCAGCGGTCAACTCCGCTGTTCCCCCGGGGAGTTCCGCGTCCACCGAAGCAACCCCGACCGCCCAGTCAGGCATCTCACCCGCCGCCGTACAACGCCTGCCCCTGCACGAGCACCCGGCGCCGGCGGCGCCCACCAGCACGCAGGCCGACAAGGCCGTATCCAAGGACCGAGGCGCACCGGACCCGGTCACGATCGCCCGCACGATCACCGTGTCCGACGGACGGCCCGGCGTCATCAGCGCGCACACACCCACCGCCGGCAACCAGCCGATGCCACCCCGCACCCTCGCGCTGCTCGCCGCGCGCCCTCTCCTCATCCGGACCCGTGCCCAGGAGGGCATCACTGCGCCGGCCGGCGCCCGCGCCTCCGCACCTCCCGTCGTACCCGCCTCCTGGCGCCGCGTGTCCGACCCGGGCCCCGATGTGCGGCGCACACCACCGGTCGCCCCCTCCTCGCGCCCGGCCACCTCGGACCCGAAGGTGTCGCTCCCTTCCGGCCATCCCCCAGGCCACCCCTCCGGCAACCCCTCAGGCAAGGCCGATCACAGCACCGGTTCCGGCCCGGCCCGCCCTCGACCGGCGGTGCCCGTCGTACGGCCGGATCGCCCCGTCACTCCCCCGGTCCAGCGGGGGGCATCCGGCGGCGCCGCACCCGCGCGTCTGCCCGCGCTACCGCTGTCCGAGCCGCTGAAGTCCCCGCTCCAGGACCGCCCGTCTCCCCAGGCGGCGCCCACTCCCCCTGTCCCGGTCGTCCGCGCCGTCCGCACGGGCGACACCCCGGCGACGACCGTACAGACGGCCGGCAGGCAGCGTTCGGCCTCCGCACCACCCGCCCCCGCCAGGACCCGAGCACCCGCCGCGGACCGGTCGCCGCGGACACCGGAGACACAGGCGCCGGCGCCGGCGCCGGCACAGGCACAGGCACAGGCACCCGGACTCGACCTGGACGACCTGGCGCGACGCCTGTTGGAACCGATGACCCGGCTGCTCCGGGCCGATCTGCGGCGCGGCCGGGAACGGACGGGCCGCCCCTATGACGGACGCCGCTGAGGACGCGGAAGAGGCTCAAGACGCTGAGGACGCTGAGGACGCTGAGGACGCTGAGCGCACGGAAGACGCTGAAGACACGGAAGACACGGAACGGACGGTCTACGGGTGACGGACAACATCTTCGCGACGAGCGTGTTCTTCCAGCTCGCGATCGGCGGCAGCGATCTGGGGGCCTTCCACACCTGTTCCGGCATGGGGGCGGAGGTGGAGATGGAGAGTTACGCGGAGGGCGGCAACAACGGCTTCACCTGGCAGCTGCCCGGCCGGGTCACCTGGTCGAACATCACGCTGACGCGTCCGGTCACCGCCGACACGGCGAAGATCGGCCGCTGGCTCGACGAGACGCTGCGCCGGGTGGAGCCGAAGGACGGGGAGATCGTGGCGCTGCGGCCGGATCTGAGCCGGATCATCAGCTGGCAGGTGCTCGGCATCGTGCCGGTGCGCTGGCAGGGGCCGTCGTTCGACCCGTCCTCCTCGGAGCCCGCGGTGGAGACGCTGGAGATCGCCCACGAGGGATTGAGGCCCTCCTGATGGCGGCCGTCCGCACCAGCCGGGCCAGGGCCCAGCTGACGCTGAAGGAACCGCCGGCGGCGGTGGGCGCGAAGCCCGGCGGGACGATCGCACGGCTGGACCTCCAGTTCAACCCGACCACGCTCCAGTTGAGCAAGGCCACCGAGTGGCGGCGCACTCCCTCGCGGATGGCCGGGCAGTCGGCGTTGCCGGAGTTCGTGGGCAGCGGCCCGCGGGAGCTGAGCCTTGAGGTCTTCCTCGACGCGACCTCGACCCACGACAACTCGGTCGAGCAGGCGGTGGAGAAGCTGATGAAGGCGTGCGTGCCGACGCCGGCGAGTCTCGCGCGGAAGAAGCCGGCCAGCCCGTGGGTGCGGTTCGAGTGGGGCTCGGCGCGGACGACGTCGTTCGACGGGGTGCTGTCGAGCCTGTCGGTGACGTACACGCTGTTCGACGTGGACGGCAAGCCGCTGCGGGCGACCTGCGCGCTGTCGGTCGAGGAGGCGAGCGTCGACCCGCCGGGCCAGAACCCGACCTCCGGTGCGCGCACGGCCCGGCGTACGCACACGGTGGTGGCCGGGGACAGCCTGGCGCTGCTGGCCTGGCGGGAGTACGGCGACGCGACGGCCTGGCGGGCCATCGCGGAGGCGAACGGGATCGACGACCCGATGGCCCTCGTACCCGGCACCGACCTGGTGGTGCCGGCGCTGGGGGACGCGGGCGGTGAGGAGGAGCGGTGAGCACTCCGGAGGCGCGGGGCGGCCGGTCGTTCGCGGCGGACCCCGTCGTGGAGGCGCCCGGCGAGCTGCCCCCCATCTGGGCGGCGCAGCTGGTGAGTTGTGTGGTGGACGAGAACGTGGGGCTGCCGGACTCCGCCGTGCTGGTCTACCGCGATCCCGACCACGAGTTCCTGAAGTCGACCGGTATCACGCTCGGTACACCGCTGAAGGTGTCCGTGGTGACGGTCGCCGGGCAGGCGCGGGAGCGGCTGTTCAACGGCGAGGTGACGGGGGTGGAGATCGACCGGGACAGCACCGGTTCGTTCACGGTGGTGCGCGCCTACTCGACCACGCACCGGCTGCAGCGGGGCCGGAAGGTGGTGGCGTACCGGAACATGACGGCTGCCGCCATCGTCCGCAAGGTGGCGGCCGGGGCGGGCCTTTCCTGCGGGAAGGTGGAGGCGGCGCCGGTCACCTACCGGCAGCTGTCGCAGGCCAACGTCTCCGACTGGGACTTCCTGCAGTTCCTGGCGGGTGAGAGCGGTGCGCGGGTGCGGGTCGACGACAAGGGGGTGCTGCAGTTCACCCGGCCCGAGAAGGCGTCGGGCGCGCCCGCGCCCTCGACCCCGGCGACGCAGAACCCGATGGTGCTGGAGTACGGGCGCAACCTGCTGGCGCTGCGGGCCTCCCTGTCGGGTGCGGACGGGGCGAACTCGGTGGAGGTGCGGGGCTGGGACGTCACCACCAAGACGCCGCTGGTGGCGCGGCAGCCGTCCGTGAGGAGCGACACCGTGCTGCCGGGGCTCAGCCCGTCGCTCGCCTCCGCGTTCGGGGCGTCGGCGAAGCTGACCGTGACGGACACCCCGTACCGCACACAGGCCGAGACGACGGCGGCGGCGGGGGCGATCGCCGCCGAAGTCGGAGCCGGGTTCGGCGAGTTGGAGGCGGTGGCCGAGGGGAATCCGCGGCTGCGCGCGGGCCGGCCGGTCGCGCTCGGCAACGTGGGTCCCGCGTTCTCCGGGCGGTACACGGCGACGGCGGTGCAGCACAGCCTGGACCCGCACGGCGGGTACCGGACCACGGTGTGGGTCAGCGCCAGCCCGGACCGGTCCCTCACGGGCCTGGTGACGGGTGCGAACGCGCCGGGCCGCGGTCCGCGCATGCCGGGGCTGGCGATCGGCGTGGTGACGGACGTGCGGGAGCCCGGAGGCGCCCGGACCGGCGCGGTCCGGCTGAAGTTCCCCTGGCTGGACGACACGTACGTGACCGACTGGGTGCGCACGGTGCAGTGGGGCGGCAAGGGCGGCGGGGGTGTGGTGAGCCCCGAGGTCAACGACGAGGTGCTGGTCGGCTTCGAACAGGGGCTGCTGGACAGCCCGTACGTCATCGGCGGCCTGTACAACGGCGTGGACCGGCCCTCACCGCACGACGTCCCGCTGGTGGACGCGACCAGCGGCAAGGTCAACCGCCGTTCCGTGGTGTCGCGTTCGGGTCATCGGGTGGAGCTGCTGGACGCTCCGGCGCCGGGCCCGTCCGGGGTGCGGCTGCGCACCGCGGACGAACGGCTGCAGGTGATGCTGGACGACCGTGGCAACGCGATCGAGGTGACGGTGTTCGCGGCCGGCGGCCGGCGCCCGCTGTCCTCGGTGCGGCTGGACGAGCGGGGCATCACGCTCGACGCGGGCACCGGGACGGTCAGTGTGAAGGGCGGCAGCGTGGACATCGACGCCACCACGGCGGTCCGCGTCGGCGGCCGGTCCGTGAGTGTCACCGGCCGGACGGACGTCACGGTCGACGGCGGACTGCTGGGGGTGCTGAAGGCGAACCTCGTACGCATCAACTGACACAGCGATCTGACGCAGCGATCTGACGCATCAACTGACGCAGCGAACTGACACATCGACTGACGCCACCCCGCCAACCCGCCAACCCGCCAACCCGCCTGATTCTCACGGCCGTTGCGGTTCGTGACCCGACCTTGAGGAGCCCGGCATGCCCGCCGCAGCCCGTACCGGCGACCCCACCAGCCACGGCGGCGTGATCGCCACCCCGCCGCCCGGCGCCGCCGCGGCGGTGGCGCGTGTGCTGATCGGTGGCCGCCCCGCCGCCGTCGTGGGCAGCCTGCACACCTGTGTGATGCCCCCGCACGCGGCCCTGGGACCGGCCAACGTGATCATGCCCAGCCCGGCCGCGCTCGTCTCCGGTCAGGTCCTCATCGGCGGACTGCCGGCCGCACGGGCGGGCGACAGGACCGCGTGCGGCGCGACGGTCATGATCGGCGCGCTGAACGTCCAGATCGGAGGCGTGTGATGAGCGATCGGTTCATCGGGCGCGGCTGGGCGTTCCCGCTGCGGGTCGGGCCCACCGGCGGGATCGCCATGGTGGAGCGGGAGCGGGAGATCGAGGAGGCGATCCGGCTGGTGCTGGGCACGGCCCCCGGCGAACGCCCGATGCGGCCCGAGTTCGGCTGCGGCATCCACGAGTACGTCTTCGCGCCCGGCGACGGCGCCACGGCGGGGCGGATCGCCCAGCAGGTGCGCGAGGCGCTGGAGCGGTGGGAGCCGAGGATCGGGGTGGACGACGTGGTGGTGGCCTTCGACGAGGTGGACGCCGGGACCCTCTACATCGACGTGCGCTACACGGTGCGCTCCACCAACGACCGGCGCAATCTGGTGTTTCCCTTCTACACGATCCCCTCCGAGGAGGGGGCCGAGGAAGCGGTCGCGGACTGATGGCCCTGCCCTCCCCCAACCTGGACGACCGGCGGTTCCAGCAACTCGTCGACGAGGCGAAGCGGTACGTGCGCCGGCGCGCCCCGGAGTGGACCGACCACAACGTCTCCGACCCGGGCGTCACCCTGATCGAGACGTTCGCGTACCTCGTGGACCAGTTGCTGTACCGGCTGAACCGGGTGCCGGACAAGAACTACACCGCTTTCCTCGACCTGTTGGGCATCCGGTTGTTCCCGCCCGCGGCGGCGGGTGCGGAGGTCGACTTCTGGCTGTCGGCGCCGCAGAGCGACACGGTGACGCTGCCCGCCGGGACCGAGGTGACCACCGCGGACGGCGATGCGGAGGAGCCCGTGGTGTTCGCGACCAGGGACGAACTGCGCATTGTGCCGAGCGAGTTGAACCGGCTACTGACCGCCCCCCGCGGCGGTGCGCCGGCGGACCGGACCGGGCAGCTCGCGGAGGGCGGTGACGTGCCGTGCTTCCAGGCGTCCCCCGAGCCGGGTGACGCCCTGCTGTTCGGGCTGCCCGCTGCGGTGCCGCGCTGTGTGCTCGCGGTGCGGCTGGACAGCCGCGTGGAGGGTGTCGGCGTGGACCCGCGGCAGCCGCCGCTGGTGTGGGAGGCGTGGGTCGGCGGGCGCTGGCAGGCGTGCGAGACCGGTCCGGACACCACCGGCGGTCTGAACCGGCCCGGCGAGGTGATCGTGTACGTGCCGGCCGGGCACACGGCGTCCGTGATCGGCGCGTCCCGGGCGGGCTGGCTGCGCTGCCGGGTCACCGAGCCGGAACCGGGGCAGCCGTTCTACTCGGAGTCCCCGACGGTCCGGGAGGCGTCGGTGTTCACGGTGGGCGGCACCGCCTCCGTCGAGCACGCCGAGACCGTCACCGACGTCCCGCTCGGCACCTCGGAGGGGGTCGCGGGCCAGACGTTCCGGCTCGGCCGGCCGCCCGTGCTGCTGGACGGCGAGCCGCCGGTGGTGGAGGTCTCCTCGGCCGACGGCTGGCAGCGCTGGGAGGTGGTCGAGCACTTCGGCCGCTCGGGACCCGCCGACCGGCACGTCCGGGTGGACGCCACCGCCGGCGAGTTCGTGTTCCCGCCGGCGCTGCGCGAACCCGACGGGTCGGTGCGGCTGTGCGGCGCGGTGCCCGAGAAGGGCGCCCGGATCCGGGTGTCCCGCTACCGCACCGGCGGCGGCCCGGCCGGCAACGTGGCCCGCGGCGCGATCTCGGTGCTGCGCAGCTCCGTGCCGTACGTCGCGCGCGTCACCAACCGGGAGGCGGCGCGCGGCGGGGTGGACGGGGAGAGCGTCGCCAATGCCAAGCTGCGGGCCCCGGAGGCGCTGCGGACGCAGGAGCGCGCGGTCACCGCCGAGGACTACGAGATCATCAGCCGGCAGGCGGCGCCCTCGGTGCGCCGGGTGCGCTGCCTGCCCGCGGCGGACGTGGCCGGCGGGGCGGACGGGTCCGGCGGGACCGGCGGGGCGGGTGGGTCCGGCGGGACCGGCGGGGCGGGTGGGTCCGGCGGGACCGGCGGGGCGGGTGGGTCCGGCGGGGCGGGTGGGTCCGGCGGGGCGGGCGCCGTGCGGGTGCTCGTCGTACCGGACGCGGTGGCCGACGACGGCGACCGGCTCCGCTTCGAGCAGTTGATCCCCTCGGACCAGGTGCTCCGGGCGATCACCGCGAGCCTGGACGAGCGCCGGCTGATCGGGACCCGGCTGGTGGTGGAACCGCCGGTCTACCAGGGCGTCACCGTGGTCGCCCGGCTCGCGACGGCGCCCGGCGACGTCGACCGGGTGCGGGAGGCGGCGCTCGCCGCGCTGTTCCGGCACTTCAATCCGCTGGACGGCGGGCCGGACGGCACGGGGTGGCCGTTCGGGCGGCCGGTGCAGTACGGGGAGGTGTTCGGGGTGTTGCAGCAAGCCACCGGCAACGCGCTGGTGGAGGAGGTCCGGCTGTTCGCCGCCGACCCGATCACCGGGCGGCGCGGCGCACCCGTGGAGCGCATCGACCTGGGCCCCGGCGCGCTGGTGTTCTCCTACCAGCACCAGGTCGTCGTCCAGCCGGTCGAGCCGGCGGCCCGGTCATGACCCGCGCCGCCGTTCCCGGCCTGCCGAGCCGGCATCCGATCGGCGGGCAGCTGCCCGCGCTGTACGCCGACGACGACTTCGCCCAGCGGTTCACCGCGGGCCTGGACACCGTCCTCGCGCCGGTGTTCTCGACCCTCGACAACCTGCCCGCGTATCTCGACCCCCGGGTGGCGCCGCTCGACTTCGTGACCTGGCTGACGTCGTGGGTCGGCACCGAGGACGATCCCGGCCTGCCCGTGGAACTGCGTCGCGAGGCGGTCGTACGGGCGATGGAGCTGCACCGCCGGCGGGGCACCCGGCGCGGACTCGTCGAACGGCTGCGGCTCACGCTCGGCGTGAACGCGGACGTCACCGGCGACGGCGGGGCGGTGTGGTCCAGCACGGCGGGCGCCGACCTGCCTCCGGGGCCGTCCGGTGAGGTGGTGGTCCGGGTGTGGCCGGGCCGCGATCCGCGAGTGGACGAGGCGCGGGTCCGCGAGATCGTCCGGGACCTGTGCCCGGTCCACGTCGCGTGCCGCGTGGAGGTCCTGCCCGGCCCGCCCGACGACGAAGCAGGCCGGGCCGACGACGAAACAGGGAGGTGACGGGGTGCGCGTCTGCCCCGTGTGCGGGACGTCCAACGATCCCGGCGACGACTTCTGCCGCAACTGCGGCTCGTACCTGGGCTGGTCCGAGGGCGCGTCCGACGCGCCGCCCCGCTCCGCTGGACAGGAGCGGGAGACTCCGCCGGCCGGGGAGACGGGCCCTGGGGACAACTCCCCCGACTCCCAGGATCAGGGCCGAAGTTCGGATGCCGATGAAGCGGCCCCCTCCCACTCCACGACACCGCCGACCGTCACGCCACCACCGATCACATCGCCACCGGTCGCATCGCCACCCGTCACATCGCCACCCGTCGCTCCGTCCCCCGTCGCACCCGTTCCCCGCACCCCGATCGCGTCCGAGCCTGCCCAACCGAACGAACCTGCCGACGCGAACGAACCTGCCGAACTCGCCGATCCGAACAAACCCGCCGAGCCGCAGCCCGCGCCCGTGCTGCCGGGCAGGCCCGTCGCACCGCGTCCTGTCGTGCGGCCCGTGGCGGCACGGGAGCAGGAGGGCGGGCGGCCCTGCCCCGCGTGCGGGACGCCCAACCCGCCGGACCGCGCGTTCTGCCGCCGCTGCGGCACCCGGCTGGCCCCGGTGCGGGAGCGCGCTCCGCTGCCGTGGTGGCGGACCGTGTGGCCGTTCCGCCGCAGGGTGCGGGCGTGGTCAGGACGGGGGATCCGGCTGCTGGTGATCCTGGCCGTGGTCCTGGCCCTGTGCGTGGCCGGGTTCCTGCTGCTGCCCGCCGGGCGCGCCCTGTTCGAGGACACCCGGGACAAGCTCGGCGGCGCCAAGGCCGTCACGCCGGTGAAGGTCCGCGCGAGCGCCGAGGTGGCCGGGCACCCGGCGGCGAACACCACGGACGGCCTCAGCAACCGGTACTGGGGCGCGCCCGGCGCGGGCGCGTCGGTGACGTACACCTTCGGCAAGCCGTTCCGGATGGTCGACCTGATCATCACGAACGGCGCGTCCACGGAGCCGGAGGCCTACGCGCGCGAGGCCCGTGCGCTGGAGATGGACATGGAGGCCACGTCGGCGGACGGCACGGTGCACCGCAAGGCCGTCGCCCTCAGCGACAAGCCGGGGGCGCAGACGGTCTCCACCGGGATCGGCGACGTGGTCTCCGTGCGGCTGGTGCTGCGGTCGGTCACGAAGCTCGCGCCGGGGCGCCATGTCGCCGTCGCCGAGGTGGAGTTCTTCCAGCGGAGCTGACCGGTACACCCGTGCCACCGGTCACCCGGATCACCCGCCGACGTACGTCGACAGGTGTTCGCCGGTCAGGGTGGAGCGGGCGGCGACGAGGTCGGCGGGGGTGCCCTCGAAGACGATACGGCCGCCGTCGTGCCCCGCGCCGGGGCCGAGGTCGATGATCCAGTCGGCGTGCGCCATGACCGCCTGGTGGTGCTCGACGACGATGACGGACTTGCCCGAGTCGACCAGTCGGTCGAGCAGGCCGAGCAGCTGCTCGACGTCGGCGAGGTGGAGGCCGGCGGTCGGCTCGTCGAGGACGTAGACACCGCCCTTGTCGGCCATGTGCGTGGCCAGCTTGAGCCGCTGCCGCTCGCCGCCGGACAGCGTGGTGAGGGGCTGCCCGATGGTGAGGTAGCCGAGCCCGACGTCGGCGAGCCGCTGGAGGATGCGGTGCGCGGCCGGGACGTGCGCCTCGCCGGAGCCGAAGAACTCCTCGGCCTCGGTCACCGGCATCGCGAGCACCTCGCTGATGTCACGGCCGCCGAAGTGGTGGTCGAGCACGGACGCCTCGAACCGCTTGCCGTCGCACTCCTCGCAGGTGGTGGAGACGCCGGCCATGATCGCGAGGTCGGTGTAGACGACGCCGGCGCCGTTGCAGATGGGGCAGGCGCCCTCGGAGTTGGCGCTGAACAGGGCCGGCTTGACGCCGTTGGCCTTGGCGAAGGCCTTGCGGATCGGTTCGAGCAGCCCGGTGTAGGTGGCCGGGTTGCTGCGCCGTGAGCCGCGGATCGCGCCCTGGTCGACGGAGACCACGCCCGCGTCGGCGGGGATCGAGCCGTGGACGAGCGAGCTCTTGCCGGAACCGGCGACGCCGGTGATGACGGTGAGCACGCCGAGCGGCACGTCCACGTCGACGTCGCGCAGGTTGTGCGTAGCCGCGCCGCGGATCTCCAGGGTGCCGGTGGGCTTGCGCACGCTGTCCTTGAGGGAGGCCCGGTCGTCGAAGTGGCGGCCGGTGAGGGTGCCGCCGGCCCGCAGCCCCTCGACGGTGCCCTCGAAGCAGACGGTGCCGCCTCCCGCGCCGGCGCCGGGGCCGAGGTCGACGACGTGGTCGGCGATCGCGATCACCTCCGGCTTGTGCTCCACGACCAGCACCGTGTTGCCCTTGTCCCGCAGGCGCAGCAGCAGGTCGTTCATCCGCTGGATGTCGTGCGGGTGCAGGCCGGTGGTCGGCTCGTCGAAGACGTAGGTGACGTCGGTGAGCGAGGAGCCGAGGTGGCGGATCATCTTGACGCGCTGTGCCTCGCCGCCGGACAGCGTGCCCGCCGGCCGGTCCAGGGAGAGGTAGCCGAGGCCGATCTCCACGAAGGAGTCGAGGGTGTGCTGAAGCGCGGTGAGCAGCGGCGCCACCGACGGCTCGGCGAGCGCGCGCACCCAGCCGGCCAGGTCGCTGATCTGCATCGCGCAGGCGTCCGCGATGCTGATCCCGTCGATCTTCGAGGACCGGGCGCCCTCGTTCAGCCGGGTTCCGTCGCAGTCGGGGCAGGTGGTGAAGGTGACGGCACGGTCCACGAACTCGCGGATGTGCGGCTGCATCGACTCCTTGTCCTTGGAGAGCATCGACTTCTGGATCCGCGGGATCAGACCCTCGTAGGTCATGTTGATGCCCGCGATCTTCATCCTGGTCGGCTCGCGGTGCAGGAAGTCGTGCAGTTCCTTCTTGGTGAACCGGCGGATCGGTTTGTCCGCGTCGTAGAAGCCGGACTCGGCGTACAGACGCGAGTTCCAGCCGCCGCCCTTGTAGCCGGGGACGGTGATCGCGCCCTCGTTGAGCGACTTGGAGTCGTCGTAGAGCTGGGTCAGGTCGAGGTCGGTGACCGAGCCGCGGCCCTCGCAGCGCGGGCACATTCCGCCGGTGATGCTGAAGCTGCGGCGCTCCTTCACCTTCTGTCCGGCGCGCTCGACGGTGACGGCGCCCGCTCCGCTGATGGAGGCGACGTTGAAGGAGAACGCCTTGGGCGAGCCGATGTGCGGCGTGCCGAGCCGGCTGAAGAGGATGCGCAGCATCGCGTTGGCGTCGGTGGCGGTGCCGACCGTGGAGCGCGGGTCGGCGCCCATCCGCTGCTGGTCGACGGTGATCACGGTCGTCAGCCCGTCGAGCACGTCGACCTCGGGCCGCGCCAGCGTCGGCATGAAGCCCTGCAGGAAGGCGCTGTACGTCTCGTTGATGAGCCTCTGCGACTCCGCCGCGATGGTGTCGAACACCAGGGAACTCTTGCCCGAACCGGAGACGCCGGTGAACACGGTCAGCCGGCGCTTGGGGATCTCGACGCTGACGTCCTTGAGATTGTTCTCACGCGCGCCGTGCACACGGATCAGCTCGTGACTGTCGGCAGCGTGCGGCGCGGGCGACTGCGGATCCGTCTTCTCGGCCATGCTCTTCGGTCTCCATCTGTCGGGCGGGGCGGGGGCCCGGCGGGCAGGGTGTCTGTTCTTGTCTGTTTGTCGTCCGCCGCCACCCTAGGGACAACTCGGCGCTCCGCGCTTCTCCGATCCTGATCGCCTTCGTCGTCCCAGGTCACAGATCACCGGCTCAGGTCACAGGCGCAGGCCATAGGCGCAGGTCAGGGCGCGGGTCAGGGGCGTTGTCAGTGGTCGGTGTTAGCTTCGACCCATGGACCCGCAAGACCTCGCCAACCTCGCGCACCTGCGCCGGGCACGCGACCTGATCGACCGGGAGTACGCCCGCCCGCTCGACGTGCCGACGATGGCCCGGCACGCCCACATGTCGCCTGCGCACTTCTCCAGACAGTTCCGGGCGACCTACGGCGAGACGCCGTACAGCTATCTCATGACGCGCCGGATCGAGCGGGCCATGGCGTTGCTGCGGGGCGGTACGAGCGTGACCGAGGCGTGCATGACGGTCGGCTGTACGTCGCTGGGTTCCTTCAGCTCGCGCTTCACCGAGGTGGTGGGTGAGACACCGAGTGCGTACCGCGGCCGGGAGCACAGTGCCGTGACGGCGATGCCCGCGTGCGTGGCGAAGCTGCACACCCGCCCGACCAGGACCGCGCCGAGCCGCATCGAGCCGGCCAGGACCATACCCGGCGGGGGCGCCCCCGGCGGGAGCGCGCCCGGCAGGAGCGAGGAGGCGGCGGGGAGGGCGGCGGCCTAACGTTGGCCGCATGAGCATCGCGCTGCAGTACTGCCACATCACCGTCAACGACCCGGACGAGTCGCTCGGCTTCTACCGCGACGCCCTCGGCCTGGAGGTGCGCAACGACGTCGCCTCGGGCGGCTTCCGCTGGGTCACCCTCGGCAGCCGGGACCAGCCGGGCCTCGAGATCGTGCTGTCGGAGCCGCACGCGGGCCGCTCCGCGGCCGACGGCGACGCGCTGCAGGAACTGCTGACCAAGGGTGTCCTGCCGAACGTCGTCTTCCAGGTCGGCGACCTCGACGCGGCCTTCGAGAAGGTCCGGGCGTCCGGCGCCGAGGTGATGCAGGAGCCCATGGAGCAGCCCTGGGGCCCCCGCGACTGCGCCTTCCGTGACCCCTCCGGCAACATGGTCCGCCTCAACGAGGCCCCGAAGGACAAGCAGGCCTCCTCCTCCACCTGACACCCGCGCACCGGCACACGTGAACCGGCACACGCGCACCACCACACGCGTGACACCCGCCGTCGGACCCGCCGCCGGACCAGCCGACGCGGCGGACCAGCCGCCGGACCAGCCGACGAACCCCCGCCACCCGAGCGTACAAACACGGACAAACATCACATAAATCACATCTTGCTGACATAGTGCCGCCATGGACACCACGCCTGCCGTCCGTCGGCCGCTCCGTGCTGCCCTCGCGCTGACCGGTGCGGCCGGTGTCGCGGGGGCCGCCGTCTTCGCCGTCACCGTCCTGTCCGGCGAGGACCGTGCACCGGTCCGCCCCGGACACCCGGCACCCGGCGCCTCCGCCCACCCGGCCGGCGAGGCGCCTGCTCCCGGTGCCCGGGGCATCGGCGACCCGCTCTTCCCGCTCGACGGCAACGGCGGCTACACGGTCCGCCGTTACACGCTGGACTTCGACTGGCGCGCTCCCCGTACGCCGTTCCCCGCGACCGCCACCATCAGCGCCACCGCGACGCAGGCCCTCTCCCGCTTCGACCTCGACTTCGCGGGCAACACGCTGCGCTCGGTCACCGTCGACGGCGCCCCCGCGAGGACCGTGCGCGACGGCGACGAACTGGTGGTGACACCGGCCCGGCCCCTCGCCCGAGGGCGTGCGTTCACGGTCCGGGTCGCCTACACCGCCGATCCGACCCAGCGACGGCATCGCGACGACGCCATCCAGGACTACGGCTGGGTGCCCACCGCCGACGGCACCCTGCTGTCCCCGCAGCCCGACGGCGCCAAGATGATCTTCCCGGTGGACGACCATCCCAGCCTGCGGGCACCGTTCACCTTCCACGTGACGACGCCCCCCGGCCTGACGGCGGCGGCGAACGGCCGGCTCGTCGAGCGCGTCCGGCAGCCGGACGGCCGCACCCGGTGGACGTACGACTCCGAACAACCCCTGGCGGCCCAGCTGGTCCAGCTGGCCATCGGGAAGTTCACCCTGACGCGGAGCACGGGTCCGCACGGACTGCCCGTCAGGGACGTGGTGCCGACCGACCTGGTCGGCGACACCGAGGCGTACCGCTCGCTCACCCCGGACCATCTGGCCTGGCTGGAGCAGCGGCTCGGGCCGTACCCGTTCCGCCGGTACGGCGTGCTCGTCGGGGAGAGCGACCTGCCGGTGGCGCTGGAGACGCAGTCGCTGTCCGTCCTGCCGAGCGCCGACCTGCTGGGCGACCGGGTCGCCGCCGAACGCAACCTCGTCCACGAACTCACCCACCACTGGACCGGCGACAGCGTCGCGATCCGGCGGTGGTCCGACCTGTGGCTGAGTGAGGGTCACGCCCGTTTCTACGAGCTGCTCTACTCCGACACCCACGGCGGTGTCGACATGGAGGGCATGATGCGGTCCGCGTACGAGCAGCACGACCAATGGCGCCACGACGACGGCGCGCCCGCCGAGCCGACCGCTTCGAGCCTGTTCCGGCAGATGCGCTACGACGGCTCGGCGCTGGTGCTCTACGCCCTGCGGGAGAAGGTGGGCGAGGGCACCTTCGAGCGGATCGAGCGGTCCTGGGTGACCACCTATCAGGGCCGGGTGGCCGGTACCCGAGACTTCGTCAGACTCGCCTCCAAGGTGGCCGGTGAGGACCTGACGCCCTTTCTGACGCCGTGGCTGTACGGGGCGCACACTCCCCCGATGCCGGGGCACCCCGACTGGCAGGTGGACCCGGTCGAAGAGGACTGAGCAGGACCGACAAGGACTGAGGAGGAGAGGACCGAGGAGGGCTGAGGAGGAGAGGATCGAGGAGGGCTGAGGAGGAGAGGATCGAGGAGGGCTGAGGGGGAGAGGACCGAGGAGGGCTGAGGGGGAGAGGACCGAGGAGGGCTGAGGGGGGCTCAGGCCTCCCCCGGCGGGCGGGACGGGCTGCCGCCGACCGGGTGGCCTGTGCCCGGGTGCTGGTCCACGCGGTTGACGCTCGGCGCGCAGGGCCGGGCGAGGCAAGGAAACGTACGAGGGGTGACGTGAGGGGCAGCGGCCCTCGGTGCCCCGGTCGCATGTTCCTGCCCACGCCAACCCCGTTGGAGACACCCGTATGAGAAAACGCGTCGCCCCCCGCGTCTCCAGTGCCGTACGCGGGCACCGGCGGATCATCTGCGTGACCGCTTCGGCGGCGCTCCTGGTGCCGTTGCTGATCGACCGCTCGGGCGATGTCGGTGCGCCGTCCGACCAGCGCCTGCAGGACGACTACACCGCCGCGGCGGACGAGTTCCATGTGCCCAGAAGCGTCCTGATGGGGGTGTCCTATCTGCAGTCGCGCTGGGACTCCCACGCGGGCACCCCGAGCGTCGTCGGCGGCTACGGGCCGATGCACCTGGTGGACAGCCTCGCGGTCAAGGCGAAGAAACCCCCGAGCCACCCGAACACCCTGCCCGGCGCGACGACCGCCTCGCCGCCCGCCGCACAGACGCGCGTCTCCCCCCAGGCGGCGAACCTGCGCCGGGCCGCGAGCCTGCTCGGCCTCCCGGCCGAACGGCTGCGCAACGACGACAAGGCCAACGTACGCGGCGGCGCGGCCCTCCTCGCCGCGGCCCAGCGCCGGCTCGGCAAGCCGTTCAGCGCCAACCCGGCGGACTGGTGGGACGCCGTCTCGCGCTTCCCGGGCACGAACGACGCCACGACGGCGACGACCTACGCCAACGACGTCTTCGACGTGATCCGCCAGGGCGCGCACCGCACCACCGACGCGGGGCAGCGCGTCGTCCTGCTCGCGAACCCCCAGCTGCGCCCGCACGCGCCGGGCACGCAGGGCGCGCTCCGCTCGAAGAACGCCGAGTGCCCGCCGGAGCTGGCCTGCTCGTGGCTCAGCGCGCCGTACGTCGAGTACGACGACGGCGACGCGTACGGCAACCACGACCTGGCCGACCGGCCCAAGGACCAGAAGATCGACTACATCGTCATCCACGACACCGAGGCCCCCCTCGCCTCGATGCTCCAGACCATCCAGGACCCGGAGGAGGCGTCCTGGCACTACTCCATCCGCTCCAGCGACGGCCAGGTCACCCAGCACATCAAGCTGAAGGACTCCGCCTGGCACTCCGGCAACCAGTTCGTGAACGGCCGCTCGATCGGTGTCGAGCATGAAGGTTTCCTCAGGCAGCCCGACGCCTGGTACACCGAGCAGATGTACCGGAACTCGGCCCGGCTGGTCGGGTACTTGGCGAAGAAGTACCAGGTCCCGCTCGACCGGCAGCACATCTTCGGCCACGACAACGTGCCGTCCCCGACCGAGAGCTCCATCCCGGACATGCACGACGACCCGGGTCCCTTCTGGGACTGGCGGCACTACTTCGACCTGCTCGGCGCGCCGCTGAAGGCCACGGCCGGACCGGACAGCGACGTCGTGATGATCCTGCCGGACTACAACCGCAACAAGCCGAAGTTCACAGGGTGCACGTCGAGCGGCACGCCGTGCGCGCCGCACGGCTCCAGCGCCGTCCGGCTCTACACGGAACCGTCCGAGGCCGCCCCGCTCATCCAGGACCCGGGCCGGCACCCCGACGGCGACGACTCCACGGTGGACGTCAACGACCTGGGATCGCGGGCCTCCGCGGGCCAGATGTTCGCGGTCGCCGACCGGCAGAACGAGTGGACGGCGATCTGGTACCAGGGGCACAAGGCCTGGTTCAAGAACGCGCAGAACAACCAGACGGCCGTCGGCGCGCGGGCCCGCACGGTGACCCCGAAGGCGGGCCTGGACGAGGTCGAGGTGTTCGGCCGCGCGCTGCCGGAGGGGGAGGCCTATCCGGAGGGCGTGGACGCGGAGGAGCAGGCGCCGCTGCCGTACACCCTCAGCGCGGGCCAGCGGTACGTGACGACGTCCCGGGTGCGCGGTACCTATGTCGACAGGTCGACCTTCGAGCCCACGCCGGCCCCGGTGGTCAAGGGCGAGGAGAGGTACTACGAGATCCAGCTCGGCCACCGGCTCGCCTACGTCCGGGCGAGCGACGTGGACGTCCAGGACCCGCCGGCCGCGGCCGGCCAGTCCGGTGACACGGCGACGGGCAGCCCGTCCGGGGGCACGGCTGCGGGCAGCCCCGGGCAGACGGCGGGCACCGGCATGCACTGATCCGGCGTGAGGCCGGCCCGGTCCAGGTGCCGGGGCCGGCCTCTGCCATGTCCGCCAAAGGCGCGCCACGTTCATCAAGCCGGTCGCGTCGTCCGTCAAAGACGCGCCACGTTCATCAAGCCGGTCGCGTCGTCCGTCAAAGACGCGCCACGTCCGTCAAAGCCGCGCCATGTCGGTCAAAGGCGAGCCGCATCCGTCACAGCCGCGCCGCGTCCGTCACACTCCGGCGGCCCGGTACGTGGGCCGGCCGCCCACCACCGTCAGCACGACCGGCACGTCGGCCAGTTCGGTGTCGGGGACGTCCAGCGGGTTGCCGGCCAGGACCGTGAGGTCGGCGCGGTGACCGACCGCGAGCCGGCCGGCGACGTCCTCCTCACCGGCGGCCCAGGCCGCGTTCAGGGTGATGCCCCGCAGCGCCTGGAGCGGGGTGAGGGCCTGCTCCGGGCCGTGCGGGGGCAGGGACAGGTCGGCCGGGCGGCGGTGGCGGGCGCCGGCCATGACCTGGAGCGGCGGGAACGGGGCGATGGGCCAGTCCGAGCCGAGGACGACCCGCGCGCCGGCCTCCCACAGGTCACGGCAGCGGAACGCGCGCCCGGCACGCTCCTCGCCGAGCCGGCGCGACCAGTTGTCGGTGTGGTCGGCCCGGGTGAACTCGCAGCAGTGGGTGGGCTGCATGGACGCGGCCACGCCGAGCCGCGCGAACCGGGTCACGGTGTCGTCGGGCACGGTCTCGATGTGCTCGACGCGGTGCCGTACGGGCGCCGGGTGCTCCGCCTGGGCCTTCTCGACGGAGTCGAGCACATGGCGGACCGCGGCGTCGCCGATCGCGTGGGTCGCGGTGGGCACGCCGGCCCGGTGCAGGGCCGTGATCACCTCGGTGTAGCACTGCGGGTCGGGCCAGAAGGCGTGGCCCGACTCGCCGTGGCAGTCGGGGACCTCCAGCCAGGCGGTGCCGTTGTCGATGGTGCCGTCCATGAACAGCTTCGCGCCGTCGACCCGCCACCGCGCGCCGCCGGTGCCCTGGAGCCGGGTGAGCGCGGCGACGGCCTCGTCGTCGGCCTCCGGGCGGACCCAGGGGGCGACCCGCAGCCGCAGGGGCAGCGCGTCCTCGGCCTCCAGCGCCGCGTGGACGGCGAGGCTGTCGCCGCCCGCGTCCATGGCGTGGCCGCCGGTCAGGCCCGCCGCGGCCATGGTGCGCAGCACCTCGGCGGTGCGGGCCCGCACCTCGCCCTCGGTGGGCCGGGGCGCGACGGCCTCGACGAGTTCGCAGGCCGCGTCCTCCAGCAGCAGGCCGGTGGGCCGCCCGTCGGCGTCGCAGACGATCTCGGATCCCTGGTCGAAGGTGCGCGGGCCGTCCACGCCGGACAGTTCCAGCGCCCGCGCGCTGGCCAGCGCCGAGTGGGCGTCGAACAGGTCGATGAGGGCGGGTACGCCGTCCAGGACCGGGCCGAGCGCGGCGGATCCGACACGCTCGCCGCCGAAGGCGTTGGGGTCAAGGCCCCAGCCGCGCAGCCAGGCTCCGGGCCGCAGCGACTTCACGGCGTCGGCGAGGGCGGCGCGTACGGCGCCCAGGTCGCGGCAGCCGGACAGGTCGACACCCATGGTGCGTTCGGCGCCGGACACCGGATGCAGATGCCCGTCGGTGAAACCGGCGGTGACCACGGCTCCGCGCAGGTCGACGACCGTGGTGCCGGGTCCGGCGAGGGTGCGGGCCTCCCGGTCGTCGCCGAGGAAGCTGATCCGTCCGTCCTGCGCGGCGAGCGCGGTGTGCGCGAGGAGCCCGCCCGTGCCGGGATCGAGCAGCCGGGCGGAGAGCAGGACGAGATCGGCGGGCACGGGGGCTCCTTCGTGCGTGGTGCGGTGGTCGTACGGGTGGGGCGTCAGCCGGAGACGGGGTCCAGCGCCCCGGTGGGCAGGCCGAGTTCGCGCTCGGCGAGGGTGACGGCCATGCGGCTCGCGGCCGGGGGCCGGTCGGGGGTCGGGGTGTTGGCGTGGGCGCCGAGTCCGTCGAGGACGACGAGTATGTGGATGGCGGTCACCAGGGGGTCCTCGGTGCGGAACTCGCCCGCCGTGACGCCGTCCTGGACGAGGGCTTCCAGGCGTCCGCGCCAGGCGCCCTCCTGCTCGGCGACCCGGTCGCGCAGGGTGGTCCGGTAGCGGCTGAGGTGGCGGGCGTTGATCCACAGCCGGCTGAGGGTGTCGTAGGCGTCCCCGGAGGTGCGGGCGAGGAAGCGGGCCATGCGCCGCGTGGGCGTGTCCTCGGGGCCGCCGGCCGGGAGCATGGCGTCCAGTTCGCCGGTCGCGGCGCTGCCGAAGGCCTCGGCGACGAGATCCTCGACCGAGGGGAAGTAGTGGCTGATCAGTCCCGGACGCACGTCGAGTTCCTCGGCGATCCGGCGCAGGGTGACGCACTCCAGCCCCTCGGCCAGGGCGACGGCGGCGGCCGCGTCGACGATCTCCGCCCGCCGGGCGGCCGGGTCCTTTCGGATCCTTTTTCGCTGAACGCTTGACGACATACCCGGGATGCTATTGAGTGTGCGACCAATAAGCAACTGGTCACGTGCCCAATAAGCGACCAGGCAGTTCGCACCGCTCCCGGAGGGCCTCATGGCGTCCACGCTCCCCGACCCGTACCCCGATGCGCAGCTCACCGCTCACGACGCGCGGCGCACCGCCACCGACGGGATCGCGGCCGCTTCCCCGGCTCCCGAGCGGTCCGGCGGCGGCGAGTCGCACGGACTCGAATCGCACGGCACCGAATCGCACGGCATCGAGTCCCACGGCATCGACCACATCCCCGACTCCGAGCGCCGGGGCCGCCCGCGCGAGCTGTTCTCGGTGTGGGCCGCGGCCAACGTGAACTACCTCAGCCTGGTCGTCGGCGGCGCGCTGGTGCTGGTGGGCCTGAGCCTGTGGCAGGCGATCGGGGTGATCGTCGTGGGCAACGCCTTCTGGCTGCTCACCGGTCTGCTCGCGGTGTCTGGCCCGGCGGCGGGCGCGCCCAGCGAGGTCGTCACCCGGGCGATGTACGGCGTCATCGGCAACCGCGTGAACAACGCCGTCGTCGGCTGGATGATCTCCGTCTGCTACTTCGCGCTGAGCCTGGCCGCGGCGGCCACCGCCGCGTTCGCCCTCGTCGCGCGGACGGGCCTGCCGGTGAACTCCGCTGTGAAGGCGCTCGTCGTGGTGGTCATCGCCGCGGTCACCCTGGCCATCAGCGTCTGGGGCCACTCCGCGATCGTCCGGCTCTACGTGCCGATCACGCTCGCGCTGACGGCCGTGTTCGCGGTGGTGGCCGTGGCCGTCGTGCGGCACACCGACTTCGGGTACGTCCCCGAGCACCGGCTGACCGGCGGCGCCCTGTGGGCGACCGTCCTGGGCGGCGTCGCGCTGATCGCCTCGGGTCCCCTGTCGTACACCACGAGCGCCGACTTCTCCCGCTACCTGCCGCGCACCGCGTCCCCGAAGGCGGTGGCCGGGTGGACCGCGCTCGGCGGGTTCCTGCCGGGCACCGTGGTCTGCTCCCTGGGCGCGTTCGCCGCGACCACCGTCGACATGAGCGACCCGCAGAGCGCGCTGCTGGGCCTGCTGCCCGGCTGGTTCGGCCCGGTCTTCCTGCTCGCGCTGATCCTGGGCACCGTCGCCCTGAACGCGCTGACCGCCTACAGTGCCGGCCTCGCCCTCCAGGCCGTCGGCCTGCGCATCAAGCGCTCGCGCAGCGTGCTGGTCGACGGCACCGCCTCCGTCTCGCTGACCCTGTACGCCCTGCTCGTGTCCAACTTCCTGGACACCGTCGCCAACGTGCTGCAGCTGACCGTCGTCCTGCTCGGCCCCAGCATGGCCCTGTACGCCACCGACATCGTCCTGCGCCGCAACCGGTACGACGGCATCGCCCTCGGCGACGAGAGCCCGAACAGCCCCTTCTGGTACACCGGCGGCGTCAACTGGGCCGGCGCGCTGTCGCTCGCCGCGGGCGTCACCGCGGCAGCCCTCTGCGTCGACACCGCGTACACGGGCCCGATCGCCGCCGCCCTGGGCGACGTCGACCTCGCCCTCCCGGCGGGCCTGATCGTGACGTCGGCGCTGTACGCGCTGACGATGCGCGGAACACGGATGCGCGGCACCGCCTGAGCGCCCCGCCCACTCCCCCCTCCGTCCCTCGCCCCCGGCCCCTCGCGGGTGCCGGGGGCCTCCTGGACGCGCGGCTGACGAGCCGTGAGACTGGACGCCTCGCACGCCCCCTCGCCAGGACGGTGCCCATGGAAGAGGAAGTCCCGCGCGTCGAACCCACCCCGCAGGCCGCCGACGTGCTGCGCAAGCTGCGCGCCGAGCACGGGCCGCTGATGTTCCACCAGTCCGGCGGGTGCTGCGACGGCAGCGCGCCGATGTGCTACCCGGACGGCGAGTTCCGCACCGGCGGCTCCGACGTGCTGCTGGCCGAACTCACCGTGGAGGGCGTGGCCGAGCCGGTGACGTTCTGGATGTCGCGGAGTCAGTACGAGGCCTGGAGTCACACCCGCTTGATCGTGGACGTGGTACCCGGACGAGGGAGCGGGTTCTCGCTGGAGGCACCCGAGGGGGTACGTTTTCTCACCCGTTCTCGCGTAGTCGACGCCTAGCCACCCCGCGGGCCCGCGCCGTCTGCTGCACTTCCCCTGAGTCGCAGGACAGTTGACGAGACATCAGGGGGCGCAGTGACGCGACGTCAGCGGCATCTCGCAGCGGGCAGATCGGTTCTCACCGTACTCACGGCGTTCGGCGCGCTGACCGGCGCGGCCCTGTCGGGTGCGGCGCCGGCCGGTGCCGCACCGGCGGGCAGACACATCGCGCCGGGCGTCTCCTACCGGCAGTTCGACGTGCCGACGGCGGCGGGCACGGCGCACGCCCATCTGCTCACCGTGGAGCTGGGCAATCCGCACGTCCGCCTCGACCTGCTGCACCCGGGTGCGGTGGCCGCCCGCGCGACCGTCTCGAAGCTCGCCGACTCGGCCGGCGCGATCGCGGGCGTCAACGGTGACTTCTTCGACATCACCGAGACCCAGCACCCGGGCGTCGAGGCCACCGGCGCGACCGTGGGACCCGCGATCGCGCACGGGCAGGTGCTCAAGGCGGCGGTGCCCAAGGGCCAGCGGTTCGGACCCTCGCTGCCGCCGGGCACGACCACGCAGGACGTGCTCGGCGTCGGCACCGACCGGCGGGCCCGGCTGGACCGGCTCAGCCTGGTGGGCTCGGTCGGTACGCCGGACGGGGAACTGCCGCTCAAGGGCCTCAACCAGTACGCGCTGCCGGTGAACTCCGTCGGTGCCTTCACCGCGCACTGGGGCAGCGTCTCCCGCGTCCGCGCCACCTGCGGCACCGACACCGACCGCGGGGCGCCGTGCAGCACGGACACCCACGAGGTGACGGTGCGGGACGGCCGGGTGGTGGCCGCCGCCGACAAGCCGGGCAGCGGGGCGATCGGCGCCGGCACGACGGTCCTCGTGGGACGCGAGGCCGGCGCCCAGCGGTTGCGCAAGCTGTCGGTGGGCGACCCGGTGACGGTCACGCACGACCTGGTGGCCGCGTCGTCCGGCGTCGCCTACGAGTTCGCGCTCGGCGGCTACCCGGTGCTGCGGGACGGCGCGCCCCTGTCCGGGCTCGACGACAAGACCTCGGCCGTGCGCACCTGCGTCGGATTCACGCAGGACGGACGCCAGATGCTGCTCCTCGCCCTGGACGGCGCCGTCGCCTACCGCACGGGAATGACCACCGCGGAGGAGGCGGCCACGATGCGGGGCCTCGGCGCCGCGAACGCGTTCAACCTCGACGGCGGCGGGTCCACGGAGATGGTCACCCGGGCGTCGGGCGCGAGCGCCGTGTCGGTGCTCAACCACCCGAGCGGCGGCGCCGAACGCCCGGTGCCGAACGGCATCGGGGTCTTCTCGACCCCGTGAGCCTCTCAGGGTTTCAGACCGCCCATCAGCTGGGCCGTCGCGGTCAGCCCGCTCTGGATGGTGGGCGCCATGCTGGTGCTGGCCATGAAGAAGCCGAACAGCATGCAGACCACGGCGTGCGAGATCTTCAGCGCGCCGTTGCGCATGAAGATCACGGCGATCACCAGGAGCAGCAGCACCACGGACATGGAAACGGCCATCGGGAACCTCCTCCGCCACGCCCCTTGAGCGGCGTTCGGCCGCAAGTGTGGCGTAGCGGAGGGGTTGCCCGGGTGGCTGACGTGTCCCCCGATCGTGTGGTGTCCCGCCTGGGGGCGGGCCGCATGCGCGGTGGGTCAGGGCGCCTGGAGATCGACCAGTCCGGCCAGCGCGGAGCGGTGCGCGCCCGCGGTGCCGTAGGCGATCGAGTCGGCCTTGGCCCGCTTCAGGTACAGATGGACGGGGTGCTCCCAGGTCATGCCGATCCCGCCGTGCAGTTGCAGCGCCTCTTCGGCGGCGTGGACGGCGACGGGCGCGGCGTAGGCCTGGGCGACGGCCACCGTGATGTCGGCGTCCTCGCCGGTGGCCAGCGCGTCGGCGGCGGCGCGGGCGGCGGCGCGCAGGTTCACGACCTCCAGCCACAGCTGGGCGAGGCGGTGCTTGACCGCCTGGAAGCCGCCGACGGGCCGGTTGAACTGCTTGCGCTCCTTCAGGTACCGGACCGTCTCCGTCAACGCCCATTCGGCAAGGCCCAGTTGCTCGGAGGCGAGGAGTCCGGCCCCGGCGCGCAGGGCCCGTCGTACGGCGGGTTCGGCGTCGCCCAGCCGGCGGGCCCTCGCTCCGTCCAGGACGACCCGTGCCACCGGCCGGGTCAGGTCCAGGGACGTCTGCGGGACGACGTCGGCCCGGGAGGCGGCGAGCCCGTACAGCGCGCCGTCGCTCGCGGGCACGAGGAGCGTGTCGGCGAACGCCGCGTCCGCGATGCCGGCCAACTCCCCGTGCAGGGCGCCGTCCTCGACCCGGACGGTCGGGAAGCCGGCACCCGGGGCGGTGTGCAGGGGGACGCAGAGAGCGGCCACGTCGTGTCCGGCGGCCAGTGCCGACAGCAGGTCGTCCGCTCCGCACTCCAGGAGCGCCTCGGTGGCGACCACCGCGCTCGTCAGGAAGGGAACGGCAGCCGCCGTCCTCCCCAACTCCTCCAGTACTACGGCGACTTCGCGGAAGGTGGCGCCCTGGCCGTCCAGTTCCTCGGGCACCAGCAGTCCGGCCAGCCCCATGCCGTCGGTCAGGGCCTTCCACAACGCGACGTCGTGCGGCGCGTCCGACTCCGTACGGGCGATGGCCGCGCCCGGGTCCGCGTGGTCACCGATGAGGCCCCGCACGGCCGCCCGCAGCGCCTCTTCCTCCTGCGAGTACAGCAGGTCGGGCTGTGTGCTCATCGGGCCAGGTCCTTCCATGCGACGTCCTTGTCGGTGCGCGGCTCGGCGGGGAGGCCGAGGACGCGCTCGGCGACGATGTTCAGCAGGATCTCGCTGGTCCCGCCCTCGATGCTGTTGCCCTTGGAACGCAGGTAGCGGTAGCCGGCGTCGCGGCCGGTGAAGTCGACCAGTTCGGGGCGGCGCATGGTCCAGTCGTCGTACAACAGGCCCTCCTCGCCGCGTAGTTCGACCTCCAGGCCGCTGATCTCCTGGTTGAGGCGGGCGAAGCCGAGTTTCATGCCGGCGCCCTCGGGTCCGGGCTGGCCGGCGACGAGTTGCTGGCGCAGGCGCTCGGCGGTGAGCCGGGAGACCTCGGCCTCGACCCACAGCTTCAGCAGCCGCTGGTGCAGGTCGTGGGTGCGCAGTCCGGGGCGTTCCCGCCAGGTCTTCGAGACGGGGCCGATCATGCCGCCCTCGCGGGGCAGCCGCATGCCGCCGATGGCGACGCGTTCGTTGTTGAGCGTGGTCTGCGCGACCCGCCAGCCGTCGCCGACCTCGCCGAGGCGGCGGGAGTCGGGGATGCGTACGCCGGTGAGGAAGACCTCGTTGAACTCGGCCTCGCCGGTGATCTGGCGCAGCGGCCGTACCTCGACGCCCGGGTCGGTCATGTCGCAGATGAAGTAGGTGATGCCCGCGTGCTTGGGCACGTCCGGGTCGGTGCGGGCGATGAGGATGGCCCAGCGGGCGAGGTGGGCGCTGGAGGTCCACACCTTCTGCCCGTTGACGATCCAGTCCTCGCCCTCACACACGGCACGGGTGCCCAGTGCGGCCAGGTCGGAGCCGGCGCCGGGCTCGCTGAACAGCTGGCACCAGACCTCCTCGCCCGTCCACAGTGGCCGCAGATGGCGCCGCTTCTGCTCGTCGGTGCCGTAGCGCAGGATGGTCGGGGCGGCCATGCCGAGGCCGATACCGATGCGCCGGGGGTCGTTGTCGGGGGCGCCCGCGGCCTCCAGTTCGGCGTCCACGACGACCTGGAGGGAGCGTGGGGCGCCGAGTCCGCCGAGGCCCTCGGGGTAGTGCACCCAGGCGAGTCCGGCGTCGAAGCGGGCCCGCAGGAAGTCGAGGGGGTCGGTGCTCGCGGGCGGGTGCGCGGCGAGCAACACGCGGGTGCGGCGGGTGAGTTCGGCGGCGTCCGTCATGCGCCGGCTCCCTTCTGTGCCAGTACGGCCACCCGGCCGGTGGTCACGCCGTCGGCGACGCGCTGCACGGCGCCGGCGGCGTCCTCCAGCGGGACCCGCTCGCTCACCAGCGGCTTGATCGCGCCGCGTGCGGCCAGTTCGGTGAGCTGTTCGTGGCAGCGCAGGACCAGCGCGGGGTTCTTGGTGTTGTACAGACCCCAGTGGAGGCCGACGATCGAGTAGTTCTTCACCAGCGCGTGGTTGAGCGCGGGGCTCGGGATGGTACCGCTCGCGAAGCCGACGACCACGATGCGGCCCTCGAAGGCGACCACCTTGGCGGACTGGGTGTAGGCCTCGCCGCCGACCGGGTCGTAGATCACGTCGGCGCCGCGTCCGCCGGTGGCCTCCTTCACGGCGGCGACGACGTCCTCGGCGCGCCGGTCGATCACCACGTCACAGCCCAGCTCGCGGGCGACGGCGGCCTTGCCGGCGCCGCCCACGACGCCGATGACGCGGGCCCCGGCGGCCTTGCCGAGTTGGACGGCCGCGCTGCCGACACCGCCGGCGGCTGCGTGCACGAGCAGGGTCTCCCCCGCCTGGAGGTCCGCCCGGCGGTGCAGGCCGAACCAGCCGGTCTGGTAGCCGATGTGCAGCGCGGCGGCCTCGGCGTCGTCCAGCGACTCGGGCGCGGGCAGCAGGGCGCGGGCGTCGGCGACGGCGTACTCGGCGAAGCCGCCGTACGGCAGCGCGGGGTTGGCGATCACCCGGCGGCCGTCCTCGGTCTCGCCGCAGATCTCCACGCCGGGGGTGAAGGGCAGCGGCGGCCGTATCTGGTACTGACCCCGGCACAGCAGGGCGTCCGGGAAGTTGACGTTGGCGGCACGCACGCGCAGCAGCACCTGGCCGTCGCCGGGCGTGGGCCGCTCCACCTCCGCGAGACGCATCACCTCGCTCGGCTCGCCGTTCTCGTGCACTTGCCATGCCTGCATGCGGGGCCTCCACGGGACTGGACCTGCGTCGTCTGACCGGGCTCCACGGCATACTAAGCGGTCGCTTCGCCTCCCGGGAACAGGAGGCGTCATTCGGCTTCGGGGAACCGCAGGCGCCATTCCCCCCTCAGGGAACCAGCGGACGCCGCTCGCCTCCAAGGAACAGCGGACGCCATCCGCCTCCTCAGAACAGCGGGCGTCATTCGCTCTGCCCGCGCCGCGCCGGCCGCGCCCGCACATGCATCCGCTCCCCCTGCGCCCCGAACAGGCTCAGGAACTCCACGGGCCCCTCCCCCGTCGACCCGAACCAGTGCGGCACCCGCGTGTCGAACTCGGCCGCCTCCCCCGCCGAGAGCACCACGTCATGCTCGCCGAGGACCAGCCGCAGCCGCCCCGAGAGCACGTAGAGCCACTCGTAGCCCTCGTGGGTGCGCGGGTCCGGCTCCTGTCTGCGCTGGGGTTCGACGACCTTGAAGGCCTGCAGGCCGCCGGGCTGGCGGGTCAGCGGCCAGAAGGTGCGGCCCTGGCGCCGCAGGGGCTTGGCCCGCACCCGGGGGTCGCCGACCGGCGGGGCGCCGACCAGCTCGTCCAGCGGGACCTGATGGGCCTGGGCGATCGGCAGCAGCAGCTCCAGGCTGGGCCTGCGCAGCCCGGACTCCAGCCGGGACAGCGTGCTGACGGAGATGCCGGTGGCCTCGGACAGCGCGGCCAAGGTCACCTCCCGCTCCTTGCGCACCCGCCGCAGCCGGGGACCCACGTCCGCCAGCACGTCTTCGGTACTCATGACTCCTATTGCAGAAGTGGCAAACTTGTTTGTCAATCCGGCAGGCTCCGGGTGACCGTCTCACCATGACTGACAAGAACACGTACGAAGTGGTCGTCGTCGGGGGCGGCGCGGCCGGGCTGTCCGCCGCGCTGGTGCTGGGCCGGGCCCGGCGCCGCACGCTGGTCGTCGACGCGGGCGAGCCGCGCAACGCGCCGTCCGCGCACATGCAGGGCTATCTGTCCCGGGACGGGATGCCGCCCGCCGAGTTCCTGGCCGTCGGGCGCGAGGAGATCGCCCGGTACGGCGTGGACCTGGTGCGTGACCGGGTCGTCGGGGCGAGCCGCGAGGAGGACGGCACGGGCTTCGCCGTCGTCCTCGCCGGCGGCCGGACGGTACGGGCCCGGCAGCTGGTCGTGGCCACGGGCCTGAAGGACGAGCTGCCGCCGGTCCCGGGCCTGGCCGCACGCTTCGGGCGGGACGTGGTGCACTGCCCGTACTGCCACGGCTGGGAGGTCCGCGACCTGGCGACCGGTGTGCTCGCCACGAGCCCGCTGAGCGTCCACCAGGCCCTGATGGTCACCCAGTGGTCCAAGGACGTGCGGCTCTTCCTGCACCAGGTCCCGCGGTCGGAGCTGACCGGCGACGACCTGCGCAGGCTGGCCGCCGCCGGGGTGGCCGTCGTGCCCGGGGAGGTCGCGGAGGTGGTGGTCGCCGAGGACCGGCTCACCGGGGTCCGCCTGGCTGGGGGCACCCCCTCCGGGGGAGGCACGGTCCACGACTGCGAGGTGCTGTACGCCGCCCCGCGCGCCGTGCCGCGAAGCGAGCTGCTGCTCCAGCTGGGCGCCGAGATGCGCGAGACGCCCTTCGGCGGCTACCCGGTGATCGACGAGCGGGGCCTGACGAGCGTGCCCGGACTGTGGGCGGCGGGCAACGCGAGCGGCTTCGCCGAGCAGGTGGTGAACGCGGTCAGCCGTGGCTACCGGGCCGGGGCGGCGATCAACGGGGAACTGCTCTTCGCCGATCTGGATGCGGCCGTGCGGGTGTAAGGGCCCCGTGCGCGGTGCACGATGACTGCATGCTGCTGAGCCGGCTCGCCGAGGTGTCCCGGGAGGTCGCCGCCACGGCGGCCCGGTCCCGCAAGACCGCCCTGCTCGCGGAGTTGTTCCGTGAGGCGGAGGCGGACGACGTACCGATCGTCATCCCGTATCTCGCGGGGCGGCTGCCGCAGGGGCGGCTCGGCGTGGGCTGGAAGGTGCTGAGCCGCCCGGTCCCGCCGGCCGCCGGGCCGTCCCTGACCGTGCGGGAGGTCGACGCCCGGCTCACCGGGCTGGGCGCGGTGTCCGGACCCGGCTCGCAGGCGGAGCGGACGCGGATCGTCGGCGAGCTGATGGGCGCGGCCACCGAGGACGAGCAGCGCTTTTTGCGGGGGCTGCTCCTCGGCGAGGTCCGCCAGGGCGCCCTGGACGCGGTCGCGGCGGAGGGCCTCGCCGAGGCGACCGGCGCGGACCCGGCGGCCGTGCGGCGGGCGGTGATGCTCGCCGGGTCGCTGCAGACGGTGGCGCGGGCGCTGCTCGCCGAGGGACCGGAGGCGCTGGCCTGCTTCCGGCTCACCGTGGGCCGTCCGGTGCTGCCGATGCTGGCGCAGACCGCCTCCTCGGTCGGTGAGGCGGTGGAGAAGCTCCACCCGTGCGCGGTCGAGGAGAAACTGGACGGCATCCGGGTGCAGGTGCACCGGGAGGGCAGCACGGTGCGGATCCACACCCGGACCCTGGACGACATCACCGACCGGCTGCCCGAAGTGACACGCGCGGCTCTGGGGCTGGCGTGCGAGCGGTTCGTCCTGGACGGCGAGGTGATCTCCTTCGACGCGTACGGCAGGCCCCGCTCCTTCCAGGAGACGGCGGGCCGGGTCGGCTCCCGTACCGACGTGTCGAAGGCAGCCCGGGAGGTGCCCGTCACCCCTGTCTTCTTCGACACGCTCCTGATCGGCGATCAGGACCTGCTCGACCTGCCGTTCTCGGAGCGGCACGCGCTGCTGGCGGACCTGGTGCCCGCCCCGATGCGGGTGCGCCGCACCGTGGCGTCGGGGCCGCAGCACGTCCCGGAGGCGGAGCGCTTCCTCGCCGGGGCCCTGGCCCGGGGCCACGAGGGCGTGGTCGTCAAGGCGCTGGACGCCCCCTACAGCGCGGGCCGGCGTGGCGCGTCCTGGCTCAAGGTGAAGCCGGTGCACACGCTCGACCTGGTCGTGCTGGCCGCCGAGTGGGGCCACGGCCGCCGCACCGGCAGGCTCTCCAACCTCCACCTCGGCGCCCGTACCGCCGACGGCGGCTACGCCATGCTCGGCAAGACGTTCAAGGGCATGACCGACGTGATGCTCGCCTGGCAGACCGAGAAGCTCCGGGAACTGGCGATCCGGGACGACGGCTGGACGGTCACCGTCCGCCCCGAACTCGTGGTCGAGATCGCCTACGACGGCCTGCAGCGCTCCTCCCGCTATCCGGCCGGCGTCACCCTCCGCTTCGCCCGCGTGGTCCGCTACCGCGAGGACAAGCGCCCCGAGGACGCGGATACCGTGGAAGCCCTGCTGGCGGCCCACCCGGAGGTCACACCGTGACGGTACGCACGACGAGGCGCAGCGCGGGACTGCTGTTGTTCCGGCGCACCGGCGACGGCCTGGAGGTGCTGCTCGGCCACATGGGCGGCCCGTTCTTCGCGAAGAAGGAGAGCGGGGCGTGGACGGTGGTCAAGGGCGAGTACGGGCCGGACGAGCCCGCCTGGGAGGCGGCCCGGCGGGAGTTCCGGGAGGAACTGGGGCTGGCGCCGCCCGAGGGGGAGGCCGTAGCGCTGGGCGAGGTCGCGCAGGCGGGCGGCAAGGTCGTCACGGCCTGGGCGGTCGAAGCCGATCTTGACCCGGAGACGATCACGCCCGGCACGTTCACGATGGAGTGGCCTCCGCGCTCCGGGCGGACGCGGGAGTTCCCGGAGCTGGACCGGGTGGCGTGGTTCGCGGTGGAGCGGGCCCGCGAGCTGATCGTCGCCGCGCAGGCCACGTTCCTCGACCGACTGGCCGAGCACGCGGACTGAAAAGGCGATCACACGTTGCGTTCGGCGGCGTGGCGCGCGAAGGTCGGAACACAGCCCGTTTCCAGGGGAGGCAGCCATGCCCATCGCGACGGTCAACCCGGCGAATGGCGAGACGCTCAAGACGTACGAGGCCATGGGCGAGGAGGAGCTGGAGCGCCGGCTCCAGCTCGCCGAGGCCACGTTCCGCACGTACCGGACGACCACGTTCGCCGAGCGCGCCCGCCTGCTGAACAAGGCGGCCGATCTGCTCGACGAGGACCTTCCGGAGATCGCGCGGGTCATGACCACCGAGATGGGCAAGCCGGTGAAGCAGGCCCGCGCGGAGGCCGCCAAGTGCGCCAAGGCCATGCGCTGGTACGCGGAGCGTGCCGAGGGGCTGCTCGCCGACGAGACGCCGGCCGAGTCGGACGTGCGTGACTCCGGCGCCTCCAGGGTGCGGGTCAGCTATCGCCCGCTGGGCCCGGTGCTCGCGGTGATGCCCTGGAACTTCCCGCTGTGGCAGGTGGTCCGCTTCGCCGCGCCCGCGCTCATGGCGGGCAACGTCGGTCTGCTCAAGCACGCCTCGAACGTCCCGCAGACCGCCCTGTACCTGGAGGACCTGTTCCACCGGGCGGGCTTCCCCGAGGGCGCCTTCCAGACCCTGCTGATCGGGGCGGGCGCGGTCGACGACATCCTGCGCGACGAGCGGGTGCGGGCCGCGACGCTCACCGGCAGCGAGCCCGCCGGGCGCGCGGTCGCCTCCACCGCCGGCGAGATGATCAAGAAGACGGTGCTGGAGCTGGGCGGCAGCGACCCCTATGTCGTCATGCCCTCCGCCGACCTCGACCGGGCCGCCCGGGTCGCCGTGACCGCGCGGGTGCAGAACAACGGGCAGTCCTGCATCGCGGCGAAGCGGTTCATCGTGCACACCGACGTGTACGACGCCTTCACCGAGAAGTTCGTCGCGGGCATGAAGGCGCTCACGGTCGGTGACCCGCTGGAGGAGGACACCGAGGTCGGGCCGCTCTCCAGCGAGCAGGGGCGGGCCGACGTGGAGGAACTGGTGGACGACGCCCGGCGCAGCGGCGCCGAGGTGCTGTGCGGCGGGACGCGTCCGGAGGGGCCGGGCTGGTACTACCCGCCGACGGTGCTCGCGGGCATCACCCGGCAGATGCGCATCCACCGCGAGGAGGCGTTCGGTCCGGTCGCCACACTGTACCGGGTGGACGACCTGGACGAGGCGATCCTGATCGCCAACGACTCGCCGTTCGGCCTGAGTTCGAACGTGTGGACACGTGACGAGAGCGAGGTCGAGCGGTTCGCGCACGACCTGGAGGCCGGGGCCGTGTACGTGAACGGGATGACGGCCTCTCATCCGGCCTTCCCCTTCGGCGGGGTGAAGCGCTCGGGCTACGGACGTGAGCTGTCCGAGCACGGAATCCGCGAGTTCTGCAACATCACCACGGTTTGGCAGGGTGCGTGAGCGCCGCACGGCTAGCATCCGGTCTGTGAACCGCGAAGTGACTCTGCCCCTGATCGTGGACGACCGTGGGGTCCTGCAGGTGGCCGCGGCCGATGTCAGCAAGCTGCTGCGCACGGTGGGGGCCCGGTGGCTGCATCTCGTCGAGGACGGCGATCAGCGGCTGGACGAGGACACCGTCGCCGCGCTGACCATCGAGCTGGCGAAGCTGGCGGATCGCATCGACGTGGCGTGCATCGCCCACAGCAGTGGAGCGCCGTAGAAGTCCCTCAACTGGCCGTTGGCCTGCGGGAACAGGGAGCGCACGGCTCTTGGTCGCTCTGTGTCGTCCCCGATTCGGAGTAATCCGAATCGAGATCGTCGCCCTCCCGGGTGAGTCTGAATGGACCACCTTCTGACCGGCGGGCGAAGGCCTGCCGGACGGCGAAAGCAGGGACGGCTCATGGCGACTTTGTGCAGACCCTCGGTGTCCGTACCGGAACACGTGATCACGATGGAGGAGACGCTCGAGCTGGCACGCTCCCGTCACGCGGACCACCCGCAGCTTCCCCTCGCCCTCCGGTTGATCGAGAACACCGGAGTACGCACTCGGCACATCGTGCAGCCCATCGAAGAGACCCTGAAGCACCCCGGGTTCGAGCAGCGCAACAAGCTCTACGAGGCGGAGGCCAAGGCCCGCGTCCCGGCGGTCATCCAGCGGGCGCTGGACGACGCCGAACTCCTCACCTCGGACATCGACGTCCTCATCTACGTGTCGTGCACGGGCTTCATGATGCCCTCGCTCACCGCGTGGCTGATCAACGAGATGGACTTCCCGAGCAACACCCGGCAGCTCCCCATCGCGCAGCTGGGCTGTGCGGCCGGCGGCGCGGCCATCAACCGGGCGCACGACTTCTGTTCGGCCTATCCGGACGCCAACGCACTCATCGTGGCCTGCGAGTTCTGCTCGCTGTGCTACCAGCCCACCGACCTCGGCGTCGGCTCGCTGCTCTCCAACGGCCTGTTCGGCGACGGCATCGCGGCCGCCGTGGTGCGGGGCAAGGGCGGCACGGGAGTCCACCTGGAGCGCAACAGCTCGTACCTGATCCCCAAGACCGACGACTGGATCGCGTACGACGTCCGGGACACCGGCTTCCACTTCCTGCTGGACAAGCGGGTGCCCGCCACCATGGAGCCGCTCGCCCCGGCGCTCCAGGAACTCGCCGGCTCGCACGGCTGGGACGCGTCCGACCTGGATTTCTACATCATCCACGCGGGCGGACCCCGAATACTCGACGACCTCAGCAAGTTCCTGCGGGTCGAGCCCGAGGCCTTCCGGTTCAGCCGGGCCACGCTCACCGAGTACGGGAACATCGCGAGCGCCGTCGTCCTGGACGCGCTGCGTCGGCTGTTCGACGAGGGCGGTGCCGAGGAGCGGGCCCGCGGACTGCTGGCCGGCTTCGGTCCCGGCATCACCGCCGAGATGACGGTGGGCAGCTGGGTGCGGAACGGCGAGCCGGCACGATGAGCGAGGAGACCCTCCCCGAGACCGGGCCCGGCGGGCCCGGGGCCGGCGGGCCCGGGCCCGGCACCGGTCCCGCGTCCGCGGCCGGGTCCGGGGCCCTGTCCCCGATCCGGCAGTGGCCGGCGCTCGACCTGGCCGGGACGGACTTTGACCCGGTGCTGGGCGAGCTGATGCGCGAGGGCCCGGTCAGCCGTGTCGCCCTGCCCAACGGCGAGGGCTGGGCCTGGCTGGTCACCCGGTACGAGGACGTACGGGCGGTGGCCAACGACCCCCGGTTCAGCCGCGAGGCGGTCATGGACCACCCGGTCACCCGGCTCGCCCCGCACTTCATTCCCGACCGGGGCGCGGTCGGCTTCCTCGATCCGCCCGATCACACGCGGCTGCGCCGCGCGGTCGCGCCCGCCTTCACCGCGAAGGGCGTGGAACGGGTCCGGGACAGGGCCCGGGTCATGCTGGACGAGCTCGTGGACGAACTCGTCCGGGGCGGGCCGCCCGCCGACCTCACCCATGCGGTGCTCAGCCCCTTCCCCATCGCGGTGATCTGCGAGCTGATGGGCGTGCCGACGGCCGACCGGCACGACATGCACACATGGACCCAGGTGATCCTGTCCTCCGCGCACGGCAAGGAGGCCAGCGAGAAGGCCAAGCGCGAGATGGGCGCCTACTTCGCCGAGCTCGTGGAACTGCGCGAGGGCAGCACGGGCGAGGACGTCGCCTCACTGCTCGGCGCCGCCGTCGGCCAGGGCGAGGTGGCGCTGGAGGAGGCCGTCGGTCTCTGCGTCCTCCTCCAGATCGGCGGCGAGGCGGTCACCAACAACAGCGGGCAGATGTTCTACCTGCTGCTGACCCGCCCCGACCTGGCCGAGCACCTGCGCTACCACCCCGCCGCGCGTCCCCGGGCCATCGACGAACTGCTGCGGTACATCCCGCACCGCAACGCCGTCGGCCTGTCCCGGATCGCGACACGGGACGTGGAGATCGCGGGCCGGCGGATCCGGGCGGGCGAGGCGGTCTATGTGTCCTATCTCGCCGCCAACCGCGACCCGGACGTCTTCCCCGACCCGGAGACGATCGACCTCTCCCGCAGCCCGAACCCGCATGTGGCGTTCGGCTTCGGCCCGCACTACTGTCCGGGCGGCCAGCTCGCCCGGCTGGAGTCGGAGCTGCTGGTCGACGCGCTGCTGGACCGGGTGCCGGGTCTGAAGCTGGCCGTCCCGCCCCATCAAGTGCCCTTCAGGAAGGGCGCGCTGATCCGTGGCCCCGAGTCCCTGCCCGTGACGTGGTGAGCGACCCATGACGACGACGGAAGGACTGGCGGTACCCGAAGGGCCGGCGGAACGCACGGCCCGCGGAGTGGCGCCGCCCCAACCCCACCCACCCTCCCTGGAGACGGCACCCGAAGGGCTGCTGGTCCCGCCGGGGCACGGCCGCGTGGTCGAGACGGCGGCCCAGCGGGTCACCTTCAAGGTCACCGGCACCCACTCGCGGATGGCCTCCACCTTCGAGGTGCAGGTACCGCCCGGGTTCGACGTGGGCGCCCATCTGCACACCCGCAGCGAGGAGTTGTTCTACGTCCTCGAAGGCGAACTGGACGTCCTCGCCTTCGAACCGCTGATCCGCACCCCTGACAACTGGCAGAGGTGGGAGTCGAGTTCGGGCTCCCGGGTGGTCCGCGCCACCCCCGGCACGGTCATCGTCGTACCGCCCGGCTGCCCGCACGCGTTCTCGAATCCGACGGACACGCCCGCGAAGATGTTCTTCCAGGCGTCTCCGCCACCGGATCACGAACGCTACTTCGAGGAACTCCTGCAGATCCTCGACAACGGCGGCCCACCGGACCAGGAGGCGATAGAGGAGCTGCGGGCCAAGTACGACATCGAGCAGCTCACCCCGCTGAAACACCGTTGAGCGGACGGTTGAACGGGCCTGCCCGGGGGCTCCGGGCCGGGGGCGCTGGGCCGCGGCGGGCCCGGCGCCCCCACACACGCGGCGCTACCGGATCGGCATCCCCGACAGCGTGCGCGCGATGACCAGCCGCTGGATCTCGCTCGTGCCCTCGAAGATCGTGTAGATCGCCGAGTCGCGGTGCATCCGCTCGACGGGGTACTCACGGGTGTACCCGTTGCCACCGAGGATCTGGATGGCCTGCGCGGTCACCTTCTTGGCCGTCTCGCTGGCGTACAGCTTCGACATCGACCCCTCGGCCGCGGTGAACGGCCTGCCGTTGACGGCCATCCACGAGGCCCGCCACACCAGCAGCCGCGCCGCGTCGACCTGGGTGCGCATGTCCGCCAGCTGGAAGGCCACGCCCTGGTTGTCGATGATGGGCCGCCCGAACTGCTCGCGGGTCATGGCGTAGTCGAGGGCGACCTCGTAGGCGGCCCGAGCGGTGCCGACCGCCATCGCGCCCACCGCCGGCCGCGAGGCCTCGAACGTGGCCATCGCCGCGTTCTTCACACGCTCTCCACCGGTCTTCGCCCTCTCCCGGGCGCGGGCGAGGCGCTCGTCCAGCTTGTCCTTGCCGCCGAGCAGGCAGGAGCCCGGCACGCGGACGTCGTCGAGGACGACCTCGGCGGTGTGCGAGGCGCGGATGCCGTGCTTCTTGAACTTCTGGCCCTGGGCGAGACCCTTCGTGCCGGGCGGGACGATGAAGGAGGCGTGGCCCTTGGAGCCCAGCTCGGGGTCGACGCTCGCGACGACGACGTGCACGCCCGCGATGCCGCCGTTGGTCGCCCAGGTCTTCGTGCCGTTGATCACCCACTCGTCCGTGGCCTCGTCGTAGACGGCACGCGTGCGCAGGGAGGCCACGTCGGAGCCGGCGTCGGGCTCGGAGGAGCAGAAGGCGGCGACCTTGACGTCGTTCTGGTCACCGTACATCTGCGGGATCCAGGTGCCGATCTGTTCCTCGGTGCCGTTGGCGAGAACGCCCACGGCGGCCAGACCCGTGCCCACAATGGAGAGGGCGATGCCCGCGTCGCCCCAGAACAGCTCCTCCATGGCCATCGGTATGCCGAGGCCGGTGGGGTCGAAGTACTGCTGCGCGTAGAAGTCGAGGGAGTAGATGCCGACCTTCGCGGCCTCCTGGATGACCGGCCAGGGAGTCTCCTCACGCTCGTCCCATTCGGCGGCCGCGGGGCGGATCACGTCGGCCGCGAAGCCGTGCAGCCAGTCCCGGACCTCCTTCTGTTCGTCGTTGAGCTCCATGGTGAACTCGGCCATGTCCCCTCCAGCGGCGGAACGTGCGGTGCTACTTGCGGTGTTACTTGCGGTGTTACTTGCGGTGTTACTTGCGGTAACCCGAGTCTGTTACTCACCAGTAGGAAAAGTCAACTCCTGATGACGCCCCGGCATCCCGCCCGACGGCTCGGCATCCCGTTCGATGCCACCGGCATGGTCAGTGTTAGTTTGCGCAGGCGTCACCGAATCAGCACGGGTGGGGAGATCTCATGGACACCACGCAGCGGACCGATCAGCAGCGGCCCGCCGACCGCCGACGGCGCGAGCTGCTGGAGGCCGCCGACAGGGTGGTGCTGCGCGACGGCCCGCAGGCGTCGATGAACGCGATCGCGGCGGAGGCGGGCATCACGAAGCCGATCCTCTACCGGCACTTCGGCGACAAGGGCGGCCTTTACGCGGCCTTGGCCAAGCGGCACACCGACGCGCTCCTCGGCTCCCTGCGGGCAGCGCTGGACGCTCCGGCCGAACGGCGCGAGCGGGTCGAATCCACCCTGGACACCTACCTCGCGGCGATCGAGGCCCGGCCCCAGGTCTACCGGTTCCTGATGCACCCCTCGGAGGGGAGCCAGTCCGGCGACCACGGCTTCGACGTCGGCAAGCACAGCGCTCCGCTGCTGCGGCGGATGGGCGAGGAACTGGCCCGGGTCATCGAGGAGCGGGTGGATCTCGGACCCGGCGGCCAGCAGCTCGCCCGGGTGTGGGGCCACGGCATCGTCGGCATGATGCACGCGGCCGGTGACTGGTGGCTCGGCGAACGGCCGTGCTCCCGGGCCGAACTGGTCAGATCGCTCGCCGATCTGCTGTGGGGCCGGCTCGCGGCGGCCGGGGACAAGGTCGGCGGCCCGGGGTTCTGACCGTTCGCGTCACGGGCGCGGGTGCGGGCGCGTGCGGGCCGGTCGCGCCCGCGCGGCGGAGCCGCACATCGCACACGACCCCGCGCCCCTCAAGCCGGTCAGGTCGGTCAGGTCGGTCAGGTCGGTCAGGTCGGTCAGGTCGGCAGGCCGAGCCGGTCAGGTCGGTGCACCGCCCCGGCGCCATGAGGCCCGCTCCACCTGCCGCGTGAGCCTTCGCTTGCGCAGACCCGTGAGACGGTCGGCGTAGACCCGGCCCTCCAAGTGGTCGCTCTCGTGCTGCAGGCAGCGCGCGAAGAAACCCGTGCCGTGCACGGTGACCGGCTCCCCCGTCATCGTGAAGCCCTCGACCACCGCGTGGTCGTACCGCTCCGTACCCGCTTCCAGACCCGGCAGGGACAGGCAGCCCTCCGGGCCCCGGATCACCACACCGTCCGCCTCCACCAGCCGCGGATTCACGACATGTCCGAGATGCCGCACGTCCTCGTCGTCGGGGCAGTCGTAGACGAACACCCGCAAAGGGACACCGATCTGGTTCGCGGCCAGGCCGACGCCCTGGGCCGCGTACATGGTGGCGAACAAGTTCTCCACGAGGGCCGCGAGTTCGGGGCCGAAGTCGGTGACCTCCTCGCAGGGCCCGTGCAGAACGGGGTCGCCGAGCAGGGAAAGGGGCCGGACGCGCCCGCGGGCGCCCGGGATCGAGCCGTGTCGCATGGCGGCAAGGGTACGGTTCGTTCATGCTCATGCTCGCCGCGTGGCGTGGGCCGGGATTCGGGTGTGCGAATGGATCTCGATAGGCTGAGGTTCACACCACGTTGCCGGATGGCCCCAGGCGCGGCGCGTACGCAAGGAGGATCGAGAACTGATGGCAGGCAACTCGGACCCGCTCACGCCGCGGGCCAAGCTGGCCGTGACCGCGGGCAAGGCGGTCGCTGCGGCCTCTCGTGCCGCAGGGCGCGGAAGCGGGTCGGTGATCGGTGGCCGGGTCGCGCTGAAACTCGACCCCGATCTGCTCGCCCGGCTCGCCCAGAACCTGGACGTGACCCTGGTCTCGGCGACCAACGGCAAGACGACGACGACCCGGCTGATCGCCGAGGCGCTGGGCGCCGCGGGCCCGGTCGTGTCGAACGCGCTCGGCGCCAACATGCCGGCCGGCATCACCTCCGCCCTCGCGGGCGGCTCGGACGCGAAGTTCGGCGTCATCGAGGTCGACGAGAAGTACCTCGCCGGTGTGGCGCGGGACACCAGCCCGAAGTGCATCGCGCTGCTGAACCTCTCCCGTGACCAGCTGGACCGCGCCGCCGAGACCCGCATGCTCGCGGAGAACTGGCGCGAGGGCCTGGCCGGCTCCAAGGCGGTCGTCGTCGCCAACTGCGACGACCCGCTGGTGGTGTGGGCCGCCTCCTCCTCCCCGAACGTGATCTGGGTCGCGGCCGGGCAGATGTGGAAGGACGACGCCTGGTCGTGCCCGTCCTGCGGCGGCGTGATGCAGCGCCCCGGCGACGACTGGTTCTGCAACGAGTGCGGCTTCCGCAGGCCGACGCCGAGCTGGGCGCTGTCCAACGACCACGTCCTCGACCCGCACGGCTCCGCCTGGCCGATCCACCTCCAGCTGCCGGGCCGCGCCAACAAGGCGAACGCGGCCAGCTCCGCGGCCGTCGCCGCCGTGTTCGGGGTGCCGCCGCAGGTCGCCCTGGAGCGGATGTACCAGGTGCAGGCCGTCGCCGGCCGGTACGACGTCGTCCAGTTCCAGAACCGGGACCTGCGGCTGCTGCTGGCCAAGAACCCGGCCGGCTGGCTGGAGACGTTCTCCCTGATCGACCCGCCGCCCACCCCGGTGGTCCTGTCCGTGAACGCGCGCGGGGCCGACGGCACCGACACCTCCTGGCTGTGGGACGTCGACTACACGCGGCTGACCGGCCACCCGATCTTCGTCATCGGTGACCGCAAGCTGGACCTCGCCGTCCGCCTGGAGGTCGCTAACCAGCAGTTCCAGGTCTGCGAGAGCCTCGACCAGGCCGTCCAGGCGGCCCCGCCGGGACGCATCGAGGTCATCGCGAACTACACCGCGTTCCAGGACCTGCGCCGCCGCGTCGGCAACTGATCATCGAAGGGCGATCACCTCATGAGCGACAACCAACTGCGGCTGGTGTGGATCTACCCGGACCTGCTGAGCACGTACGGCGACCAGGGCAACGCGCTCGTCGTGGAGCGCCGGGCGCGCCAGCGCGGCCTGGACGTGGCCCGGCTGGACGTGCGCAGCGACCAGCCGATCCCGACCTCCGGTGACATCTACCTCATCGGCGGCGGCGAGGACCGGCCGCAGCGGCTGGCGGCCGAGCGGCTGCGCCGCGACGGCCATCTGCACCGGGCGGTGGAGAACGGCGCGATCGTGTTCTCCGTGTGCGCCGGCTACCAGATCCTCGGCCACGAGTTCATCAACGACCTCGGCCAGCGTGAGCCGGGCCTCGGCCTGCTCGACGTGGTGTCGGTGCGCGGCGAGGGCGAGCGGTGCGTCGGCGACGTCCTCGCGGACATCGACCCGCAGCTCGGCCTGCCGCAGCTGACCGGGTTCGAGAACCACCAGGGTGTGACCCACCTCGGCCCGACGGCCCGCCCCCTCGCCCAGGTGAAGATCGGCCGGGGCAACGGCACCGGGGACGGCACGGAGGGCGCGTACAACGGGACCGTGTTCGGCACGTACATGCACGGGCCGGTCCTCGCGCGCAACCCGCTGATCGCCGACCTGCTGCTGAAGCTGGCGCTCGACGTGAACGCGCTGCCGCCGGTCGACGACCGCTGGTACGAGGCGCTGCGCACCGAGCGCATCGACTCCGCGCAGCAGCCCGCGTGACCCTGGCGTCGTGCGCGCCGTCACGGGCCCGCCTGACGGTCCGTCCGCTCACATGTGCGGGCGCGTCCAGCAGGCGGACGCCCGCTACGGCGTGACCCCCTCGCGCCGGTAGGCTGGCCCGGAATCCCGCCGGACGACGTGGTCCGGTTCCCCGGCCCACGTTGAGAAGGTAATTCGGGCTATGCGCATTGGTGTCCTCACGTCAGGCGGCGACTGCCCCGGCCTGAACGCCGTCATCCGGTCCGTCGTGCACCGTGCCGTCGCCGACCACGGCGACGAGGTCATCGGCTTCCGGGACGGCTGGAAGGGCCTCCTGGAGTGCGACTACACGAAGCTCGACCTCGACGCCGTCGGCGGCATCCTGGCCCGCGGCGGCACCATCCTCGGCTCCTCCCGGGTCCGCCCGGAGCATCTGCGTGACGGTGTGGAGCGGGCCCGGGGTCATGTCGCGGAACTCGGTCTTGACGCGATCATCCCGATCGGCGGCGAGGGCACGCTGAAGGCGGCCCAGTTGCTGTCGGCGGGCGGGCTGCCCATCGTGGGTGTGCCCAAGACCATCGACAACGACATCGCCGTCACCGATGTCACCTTCGGCTTCGACACGGCCGTCACCGTCGCCACCGAGGCCCTCGACCGGCTGAAGACCACCGCGGAGTCGCACCAGCGGGTGCTGATCGTGGAGGTCATGGGCCGGCACACCGGCTGGATCGCCCTGCACTCGGGCATGGCGGCCGGCGCCCACGCGATCGTCGTGCCGGAACGGCCCTTCGACATCGACGAGTTGACCCGCCAGGTCGGCGCGCGGTTCGAGGCGGGCAAGCGGTTCGCCATCGTGGTCGCCGCGGAGGGCGCCAAGCCGCGGCCCGGCTCCATGGAGTTCGACGAGGGCGGCAAGGACGTCTACGGCCACGAGCGCTTCGCGGGCATCGCCCGGCAGCTGTCCGTCGAGCTGGAGCACCGGCTCGGCAAGGAGGCGCGGCCGGTCATCCTCGGGCACGTCCAGCGGGGCGGCACGCCGACGGCGTACGACCGGGTGCTGGCGACCCGTTTCGGGTGGCATGCGGTGGAGGCCGTGCACCGGGGCGAGTTCGGCACGATGACGGCTCTTCGGGGGACCGACATCGTGACGGTGTCGCTGGCCGAGGCCGTCGAGACTCTGAAGACGGTGCCCACGGAGCGGTACGACGAGGCGGAGTGCGTCCTGTAGTCCGCGTGCGTCCTGTAGTCCGCGTGCGTGCGCGTGCATCCGCGTGCGTCCCTGTGCGGACAACCGCCCCCGGTCACAGCCGTGACCGGGGGCGGTTCTACTCTTGGGGGCGGACAACCCGCACAACCCCCACGAAACAGGAGCCGCCGGATGGATCACAGCGGACACGGCATGATGACGGATCTGCCGCCGTTCACGCTGGGGCGGGGACTTGAGTGGTCGGCGGATCCCTTCTTCCTCGTCGCCTGTCTCGCCGGGCTGGCCCTGTACGGCTGGGGTGTCGTGCGGCTGCGGCGGCGCGGGGACGACTGGCCCGTGGCCCGTACGGTGTCGTACGTCGTCGGCGTGCTGACCGTCATGCTCGTGATGTGCACCAGGCTGAACGACTACGGCATGGTGATGTTCAGTGTCCACATGGTGCAGCACATGGTGATCAGCATGCTGTCGCCGATCCTGCTCCTGCTGGGCGCGCCCGTCACGCTCGCGCTGCGGGCGCTGCCGGCCGCCGGCCGGGGCCGCAAGGGGCCGCGGGAACTGCTGCTGGCGCTGCTGCACAGCCGGTACATGAGGATCATCACCCACCCGGCGTTCACCATCCCGCTGTTCATCGCGAGCCTGTACGCGCTGTACTTCACCCCGATCTTCGACTTCCTGATGGGGTCCATGGCCGGGCACATCGCGATGATGGTGCACTTCCTCGCCGTGGGCGTGGTGTTCTTCTGGCCGATCATCGGGGTCGACCCGGGGCCGCACCGCCCTGGTCATCTGATGCGGATGCTGGAGCTGTTCGCGGGCATGCCGTTCCACGCGTTCTTCGGCATCGCGTTGATGATGGCGTCGGAGCCGATGGTGACCACGTTCCTGCACCCGCCCGCCTCGCTCGGCATCGACCCGCTCTCCGACCAGAACGCGGCGGGCGGCATCGCCTGGGCGTTCAGCGAGGTCCCCTCGGTGCTGGTGCTGATCGCGCTGCTGTTCCAGTGGTACGGCTCCGAACAGCGGCAGGCCAGGCGCAAGGACCGGGCCGCCGACCGGGACGGTGACAAGGAGCTGGAGGCGTACAACGCCTATCTGGCCTCTCTCAACGCGCGCGAGGGCTGAGTCCGCGGTATGCCGCTCGGGCCGGATCCGGGGCACCATGGGGGTGGACGGACCATGAGGAGGGTGCCGCGATGCCCGGTTCCACGAACGGTTCCACCAAGGCGATGGGGGCGCTGACCGTCGGCGGACTCGTCCTCGTGACGGCGTACACGGTCGCGCTCGGCAGCAACGGCTGGCTGTGGTTCGGATGGGTGGTCCTGGGCCTGCTGACCCTCGCCCTGGTCGTGACCCAGTCCTAGGACCGCTCCGGCGGATCCTTGCGCGGACGCGGGGCCTGGAGCGGGCCGGACGCGGGGCTTGGCGTGGTTCGGCCGCGGGCCCGGCGCGGGTCGGCCGCCGGGCCTGGTCGCGCGTCCTGCGTGCGCGTCTGATTACAGTGCCCGCATGAACAGCAGGGCCGCTTCCTTCGACGACCTCGACCGCAAGATCATCACCGCGCTGATGGCGAACGCCCGGACCAGTTTCGCCGAGATAGGCGCGGCGATCGGGCTGTCGGCCACGGCGGTCAAGCGGCGCGTGGACCGGCTGCGCGAGACCGGGGTGATCACCGGGTTCACGGCGACGGTCAAGCCATCCGCGCTCGGCTGGCGCACGGAGGCGTACGTCGAGGTGTACTGCGAGGGCGCGGCCCCGCCCCGGCGCCTGGCGGAGGTCGTCCGCAACCATCCGGAGATCACGGCGGCCATGACCGTGACCGGGGGTGCCGACGCACTGCTCCATGTGCGCGCACGCGATGTCGAGCACTTCGAGGAGGTGCTCGAACGGTTCCGCGCGGAACCGTTCATCCGGAAGACGGTCAGTGTGATGGTGCTGTCCCACCTTCTCCCGGAAAGCCCGGAAGCGGGCGCCACCCAGGCAGCACCCGAGTGACCCGCGCCCAAACCTCGTATGGGCGCAGGGGTCGTGCGTCGTCGCAGGTGAGAACGCAACGATGCTGCGCGTACACGCAGCTTTTCTCGCTTGTCGAGTCCCGGTCTCGCTTTCTACCGTTGTCTCACCCCCAAGTGACTCACCGATAAGCGGAGGAAACCCTCTGTGGCCGAAAGTCGTGTGGCGCGCCCCCGGCGCTTCCTCGTCTGCGAACCCAGGCATTTCGCGGTCCAGTACGCGATCAATCCCTGGATGCATCCCGACACACCCGTCGATGTGGACCTGGCCCAGGAGCAGTGGCAGGCGCTGATCCACGCCTACCGTGCCCACGGCCACACCGTGGACTCCCTCGATCCGGTCCCGGGCCTGCCCGACATGGTCTTCTCCGCGAACGCCGCGTTCGTGGTCGGCGGCCGGGTCTTCGGCTCCCTGTTCCACGCGCCGGAGCGGCGCGCCGAGTCCGTCCACTACGACACGTGGTTCAAGGCGGCGGGCTACGACGTGTACCGCCCCGAGGCGGTCACCGAGGGCGAGGGCGACCTCGTGTGGACCGGCCGGTACGTGCTGGCGGGCACCGGTTTCCGCACCACCCGCGAGGCCCACCGGGAGGCGCAGGAGTTCCTCGGCCACCCGGTGATCGCGCTGACGCTGGTGGACCCGTACTTCTACCACCTGGACACGGCGCTGTTCGTGCTGGACGACGACAACGTCGCCTACTACCCGCAGGCCTTCTCGGAGGGCAGCCTTGAGGTGCTCAAGCGCCTGTTCCCGGACGCGGTGCTCGCCACCCGCGAGGACGCGATGGCGTTCGGGCTGAACTCCGTGTCGGACGGCCGGCACGTCTTCATCGCACCCCAGGCCGAGGTGCTGGCCGAGCGCCTGGCCACCCACGGTTACGACCCCGTCCCCGTCGACCTGTCCGAGTTCCACAAGGCCGGCGGAGGCATCAAGTGCTGCACCCAGGAGATCCGCTCATGACCGCACCCGCGTACCCGCGCACGTCCGACGACCTGATCCGGGCGGAGGAGCCGGTACTCGCGCACAACTACCACCCGCTGCCCGTGGTGGTGGCGCGGGCCGAGGGCACCTGGGTGGAGGACGTCGAGGGCCGCCGTTACCTGGACATGCTGGCCGGCTACTCGGCGCTGAACTTCGGCCACCGCCACCCCGGCCTGATCGAGGCCGCGCACCGCCAGCTGGACCGGCTGACCCTCACCTCCCGAGCCTTCCACAACGACCGGCTCGCCGAGTTCGCCGAGCGGCTCGCGGAGCTGACCGGTCTGGACATGGTGCTGCCGATGAACACCGGCGCCGAGGCAGTGGAGAGCGGCATCAAGCTGGCCCGCAAGTGGGCGTACGACGTCAAGGGCGTCCCCGCCGACCGGGCGACGATCGTGGTCGCGGCGGACAACTTCCACGGCCGTACGACGACCATCGTCAGCTTCTCCACGGACGAGACGGCCCGCGCCGGGTTCGGCCCCTTCACGCCCGGCTTCCGGATCGTGCCGTACAACGACCTGGCCGCGCTGGAGGAGGCGGTCGACGAGACGACGGCCGCGGTGCTGATCGAGCCCATCCAGGGCGAGGCCGGCGTGATCATCCCGGACGAGGGCTACCTGTCCGGTGTCCGTGAGCTGACCCGCCGCAAGGGCTGCCTGTTCATCGCGGACGAGATCCAGTCCGGCCTCGGCCGCACCGGCCGGACCCTCGCCGTCGAGCACGAGGCCGTCGTCCCGGACGTGCTGCTGCTCGGCAAGGCGCTCGGCGGCGGCATCGTGCCGGTGTCGGCGGTGGTGGCCCGGCGCGAGGTCATGCGGGTGCTGCACCCGGGCGAGCACGGCTCCACGTTCGGCGGGAACCCGCTGGCGGCGGCGGTCGGCACGGCGGTGGTCGAGCTGCTGGAGACCGGCGAGTTCCAGCGCCGCGCCACCGAGCTGGGCGTGGTCCTGCGTGACGGCCTGGCCGCACTGGAGGGCAAGGGCGTGACCGGGTTCCGGGCGCGCGGCCTGTGGGCGGGCGTCGACGTCGACCCGGCGCTGGGCACCGGCCGGGAGATCAGCGAGCGGCTGATGCGGGAGGGGGTCCTGGTCAAGGACACCCACGGTTCCACGATCCGGATCGCTCCCCCGCTGACCATCACCGCGGACGAGCTGCGCTCGGCGCTGGGGTCGCTGGAGAAGGTGCTGGGTTCCTGACGAGGAGGCCTGGCGGACAGGGAAGAGGGTGGGACGGCGTCGGGCCGTCCCACCCTCTTCCCTGTGCACCCTCGATCACGCCGGTTCGTCCGGGTGCACGGCCCGGACCGCCTCGACGACGGCGCCGCTGTGCACGAGGTCGATGGCGGTGCGGACCCTCGGGTACATGACGACGTCCTGGGTGATGTGGTCGACGGGCCGCCCGTCCGCGGACCGGGTCGTGCGCACCATGTCCAGGACCGCCCGGGAGGCGGCGGACAGCGCCGAGTGGTCGGCGCCCTGTTCGGCCAGGCGCAGTTCGAGCGCCTGGGCGGCCATCAGCAGCTCGATCCCGATGACGGCCTCGATGTTGGCGACCACCTGCCGGGCGTGCCGGCCGGCGTTGTTCGCCATCGAGACGTGGTCCTCCTGGTTCGCGCAGGTCGGGATCGAGTCGACGCTGTCGGGGTGGGCCAGCGTCTTGCAGTCCGACACGAGCGCCGCCGCCAGGTACTGCGGCAGCATGTATCCGCAGTCCATGCCCACCTGCCGGCTCGCGACGAGCATGTCCGGCAGCCCGCGGTTGAGCGAGCCGTCGTCGAGCCGGAACAACCGGCGCTCCGCGATGCTGCCGATCTCGGTGACGGCGATGGAGAGGAAGTCCGCGGCGAACGCGAGGTACTCGGCGTGGAAGTTGCCGCCGGAGACGGCCTTGAGGGTGCGCCCTGCGGGCAGGTCGGGGAAGACCAGGGGGTTGTCGGTGGCCGCGTTGATCTCGGTCTCGACGATGCCGCGCACGAACCGCAGGGTGTCGCGGACGGGGCCGAGCACCTGGGGGGTGCAGCGCAGCGAGTAGGCGTCCTGGGGCGGGCGCCTGACGGGGTCGCGGTCCATGTCGCCGTCGATGAGGGCGCTGTCGCCGAGCAGTTGCCGGATGCGGGCGGCGGCTTCGATCTGGCCCTGGTGCCCGCGGGCCTCGTGGATCTGTGGGAGGAACGCGTCACCGAAGCCCATGAGCGCCTCGATGGACATCGCCGCGGTGATCTCGGCGGTGGCGAGCAGGTTCTGCGCGTCCGCGAGGGCGAGGGCGACCTGTGCGGTGGAGAACGAGGTGCCGTTGGTGAGGGCGAGTCCCTCCTTGGCGCGCAGCGTGATCCGCTCAAGACCGGCGCGGCGCATGGCCTCGACGCCGCTCATCAGCTCGCCGTTCCAGAACGCCTCGCCGCTGTCGAGTTCCTCGTCCTTGCCCGCCGGGCGGGACAGCACGATGGCCAGGTGGGCGAGCGGGATGAGGTCACCGCTGGCGCCGAGCGAGCCGTACTCCGGGACCGCCGGGTGCACGCCGGCGTCGAGCATGCGCGTGAGGGCCTCGGGGAGTTCGGGCCGGACCGCCGAGTATCCCCGGGTCAGGCTCGCGGCCCGGATCAGCATGGCGGCACGGACGACCTCCTGGTCCAGGTAGCGGCCCACGCCGCTGGCGTTGGAGACGATCAGCCTGCGGGACAGCTCGGCGGCGTCCTCGGCGGTGCCGAACGCCTGCCGGCCGGCCAGCGAACCGAATCCGGTGTTGATGCTGTAGATCGGCTCCACCGGTTTGCCGGCGGCCATGTCCTCGATGATCGAGCCGACCCACTGCTCACTGGCGCGCATGGCCTGGGCGGCGGCCTCGCCGACGTCGACCCGGCGGCCGGCGCGCGCGACGGCGACGAGGTCGTCGAGCGAGACGGGCGATGCGCCCAGGGTCACAGGCTCGGTCATGGGTTCCTCCTGACATTCGTTGCACGAGACGCCACTCGGGGCGGCCTCGTCTGTGCACATGATGACGACCACTGCCGGGCCGCGGCGACCAGTGCCGGACCGCTGCGACCAGTGCCGGACCTCGGCGATCACGGCCGCGTCGGCGGGGGCCTGCCGTTGTTCCGGCGGATGAGAGACATGAGCGGCTCCTGACCGAAGTCCCGGTGTGCGCGGTCCGCTCGCCGCGCGCACAGAGGGTCCCGGAGCGTCACACGTCGAGGACCAGCCGCTCCCCGCGGCACCGCGAGACGCAGATCATCATGGTGTCGCCCGCGGCGCGTTCCTCGTCGCTCAGCACCCGGTCACGGTGGTCGGGCTCGCCCGCGAGCACCCCGGTCTCGCAGGTCCCGCACACGCCTTCCCGGCAGGAGCTGAGCGACCGTACGCCTGCCGCCGACAGCGCGTCGAGGACCGACTGACCGGCGCCGACGGAGATCTCACGGCCGTCGCGGGTCTCCACGGTGAACGGCCGGTCGTCCGCCCGTCCCTGGGCGTCGGGGGCGGCGGTGAAGTGTTCGAGCACCAGCCGGCTGCCGGGGCGGGCCGCGGCGTAGCCCTCGACGGCCGCGAGCAGTCCGGCCGGACCGCAGGCGTACACGCCGGCGTCCGCCGCTCCCCGCCGGTCGAGTTCGGCCGTGATGTCGACGATGCCCGACTCGTCGTCGCGGTGGAACGTCACCTTGTCCCCGTACCGGGCCAGTTCCCCGGTGAACGCCATGGTGTCGGCGGCGCGCCCCAGATACAGCAGGCTCCACCGCCGTCCGGCGGCTTCGAGCGCGGCTGCCATCGGCAGCAGGGGTGTGATGCCGATGCCCCCGGCGACCAGGACGTAGCGTTCGGCACCGAGATCCAGCGGGAAGGTGTTGCGGGGGGTGCTCACCAGCAGGTTGTCCCCGGCGCGGACACGGTCGTGCAGATGGGCCGAGCCGCCACGCCCGTCGGGTTCGCGCAGGACCGCGATCCGCCAGCGTGCCTCGTCCGGGGCCGACGACAGGGAGTACTGCCGGACCAGATCCCGGGAGAGCACGACGTCGATGTGGGCCCCCGGTGTCCACCGGGGCAGGGCCCGGCCGTCGCGGGCCGCCAGGACGAGGGAGACGACACCCGTCGCCTCCGCCGTCACCTCCTCGACCGTGACGGTCACGAACTGCTGCGTCGACATGGCTCCTCCGTCCTCGCGCTCGGCCTGTGCCGGGCGCCTCGTGCGGCGCCCTGATCACCCGCATCGTGCGGAGGCCGCCCGGGGCGCGGCAACGGCCGTTCTCAGCAGGTGATAACGGCCGTGTCCGGGATCCCCGGCGCCGCCCTACGGTTCCCGGGCGGACCGGGCCGGCGCACCCGGCCCGCCCGCGCACACGGTCACCGCGTGTCCGCCTGACCCGTGTGTCCGCCTGGCTCATGTGTCCGCGCCGACCATCCGCACTCACCCGAGGGGCCCCGATGACCAGCACCGCCGACGCCGTCGTCACATCCGTCCCGGACGACCCGTACGACGACGCCAACCTGACCGATCCCTATCCGCTGTTCGCCCGTATGCGCGACGCCGGGCCGGCGGTGTGGCTGGACACGTACGAGGTGCACGCGTTCACGCGGTTCGAGGAGTGCCGGCGGATCCTGGCCGATCACGAGACGTTCATCTCCGGTGCCGGGGTCGGGCCGCGCAACTACCACCACCAGCCGCCGTGGCGCCCCGCGGGCATCCTCGACTCCGACCCGCCCATGCACACCCCGCTGCGGACGACGATGGCCGGGGTGATCTCCCCCCGCAACGTCCGGGTGCTGCGGGCCGCGTTCCAGGAGTTCGCGGTGCAACTCGTGGACCGGCTGCTGGACCAGCGCGAGTTCGACGCGATCACGGATCTGGCCGAGCTGTTCCCGATCGAGGTGTTCGGCGACGCGGTCGGCATCCCCCGGGACGGGCGCGCCGAGAACCTCCTTCCGCACGGTGCCATGAACTTCTCCGCGTTCGGCCCCGAGGACGCCCGCTACGACGCGTACTTCGCGGCCGGTGAGGGGACCGTGGAGTGGGTGATGAGCAACTGCGCCCGCGAGAACCTGACCCCGGACGGCCTCGGCGCCCGGATCTGGGACTACGCCGACCAGGGCGTGATCACCCCGGACGAGGCCACCCGGCTGGTGCGCGCGCTGCTCTCGGCGGGCCTGGACACGACCGTGCTGGCCATCGGCAACACGATGAAGTGCCTGGTCACCAACCCCTCCGAGTGGGCCGCGCTGCACCAGGACCCCGCGCTCGCGCGGTTCGCCGTCGATGAGGCGCTGCGCTTCGAGTCCCCGTTCCAGTCGTTCTTCCGGACCAGCGCCCGGGAGACGGACGTCGACGGGGTGCGCCTGGCCGAGGACACGAAGATCGCGCTGTTCATGGGGGCGGCCAACCGCGATCCGCGCCGGTTCGGCGACGACGCCGACGCGTACCGGATCGAGCGGGACGCGTCCGGGCACCTGGCGTTCGGCATCGGCATCCACCAGTGCGTGGGGCAGCCGATCTCCCGGCTCGAGATGGACGTGCTGTTCAGCGAACTGGCCCGGCGGGTCCGCACGGTGGAACTCACGGGTGAGCCGGTGCCGTTCCTGCACAACACGCTCCGGGGCTGGAAGCACCTGCCGGTGCGGATCACCCCGGCCTGAGACGCTGTCGGGTCAGTGCCCCGCACGCGCGGCGCCGCTGCTCCCCCGACGGGCGGCGGCGCGACGTGATGCTGCCCCGTGGGCGGCGCGGCGGGTTGCTCAACCTGTGGGCAGTGGGGCGATGCTCAACCTGTGGTCGGCGGCGCCGCGCGATGCTCCAGGATCTCGCCGAGTCTCTGCCCGGCCGCCTGGAGCCGGCTCCGGGCGTGCCGGCGCCAGGCCGGGCCGCACCGGTTCTCCGGCCCGGCCACGGTCAGCGCGCACAGCACCTCCCCGCCCGCGACGACGGGCATCGCCACCGCCACCGCGCCCTCGCTCAGCTCGCCCCGGGTGACGAGGAAGCCGCGCTTGCGGATCTGTTCGATCTCGCCGGCCAACTGGGCGCGTCCCAGGGTGCGTTCGGTGATGCTGCGCAGCGGCTGCTGCAGGACGTGGTCGATGACGGTGCGCGGCGCGTGGGACAGCAGCACGCGCTGACCGGCTCCCGCGTACAGCGGCAGCAGCTGGTTGATGCGGAACGCCATCCGGATCGGGTGGGCGGACTGGGTCTGGCGCAGACACATGGCCTGGGTGCCGACCCGTACCGTCAGCACGGCGGTCTCGCCGGTCGTGTCCGTCAGCTCCTGGAGCACCGCGTGGCCCAGCTCGACCAGGCGGGTGTGGGTGAGGTGCTGGCCGGAGAGTTCCAGCAGCCGCCAGCCGGGCGCGTAGGTGCCCGCGCGCTCCTCCACGAGGTCCAGCTCGCGCAGCGTGCGCAGATACCGGTAGACGGTGCTCACCGGGATGCCGACGTCCTCGGCGATCTTCTCGACCCGGGCCTCGCCCGACTCGGCGACGGTGATCAGCACGTTGAGACCACGCTGGAACGAGACTCCCGGCGACGCGCCGGACCGGCCCGTGCCAGAGGGGATCGCTGTTGCCACGAAGCCTCCCTCGGCCTGTCCACACTGGTTCAGCGGTTCCCTCGCGCAAACGGCACACGCCGGACGCACACGCCGGACGCGGGTGCCGGCGTGGACGGCCTTCCCGCCTCGCACGAGACCACGACCGTGCCGTATCGGCGCCTCCCGCGCATACCCCCTTCTCATCCTGTGAGAAGCGGCGCACCCGCGCGGCCGGTGACAGCCCTGCCCTCCGACCCGCCCCCCTTCTGCTCAACTGAGCAATAATTGCTCGTATATCAAGTCGCCTCCCCTCATCCCATTGACGTCGATCGCACGCGGCCTTTAATAGATGTACCTGCATCACGTGAGTTCTAATTGCTCATCTGAGCGGAAACTCGCAGAGGCGACTGCCCAGGACCCTTCGCTCTCGGGCTCCGTACTGCAGCACCAGCCAGACCGCGGTGGAGTCGGAGCAGCCCCCAGGGGCGATCCGGACTCTTCTGAAAGATCGGAAGACGCCATGAACGCTGTCGCTGAACGCGACGCTGTGCGCGCTGACGCCGAAGTCGCCTCCGCCTCCGTCGAGTTACCGGCCGTCCTGACCGCGCCCCGGGAGGCCCGAGCCTTCACCAGGAGGTCTCTGCGTCACTGGGGGGCGGCGGAGGACCTCGTCGACGCGGCGGTCCTGGTCGTATGCGAACTGGTCACGAACGCCGTCTGCCACGGTTCGCGGGCGCCGGTGGACGGACACCGGCATGTCACGCACCCCGACGAGCGCGAACCGGAGCCGTCCGTCACACTCAGACTGCGGCTGATACCCGACGCGCTCCACGCCGAAGTGCATGACCAGTCCCCGGAACTGCCCGTCCCGCACTCGGCGGGGCACGACGACGACTACGGGCGCGGGCTCGCCATCGTCGGCGCGCTCTCCGGGTCCTGGACGTCCGGACGGGCGCCGGGAGGCGGCAAGTGGGTCCGGGCCTGCCTGCCGCGGGAGGCAGCCGCTACCGTCACGCCGGTACGTCGAAGCGCACTCTTGGAACACAGGTGACGGACCGCATGAGCATGCAGCGCAAGCCACGAGTCGGCAGGCCTCCGCACCACACGGGGCCGGAGGAGTTGGTCCAGACCGCTGCCATGGCCCGTCGCTTCTATCTCGAAGGCACGTCGAAGACCGAGATCGCCGACGAGTTCGGCATCAGCCGCTTCAAGGTCGCCCGCATGCTGGAGACCGCCCTGCACAACGGCCTGATCCGACTCGAAGTCCGGCTGCCCGCGGAACTTGACGCCGAACGCTCCGACGCCCTGCGCACCCAGTACGGCCTGCGCCACTGCGTCGTCTTCGCCTCGGCGGAGCAGGACCCGGGCAGTGCGGTGCCGGCCACTCAGCGCCTGGGCTCGGTCGCCGCGCGGCTGCTCCCCGAGATCGTCACGGAAACCGATGTCCTCGGGCTCGTGTGGGGCCCCGAGGTCGAGGCACTCGGTCGCGAACTGACCATGCTGGCCCGCTGCAAGGTGGTCCAGTTGTGCGGGGTGACCCCACTGCGGCCCGTGGACCACAACGCGCTGGAAGCCGTGCGCCGCGCCGCCTCCATCGCGCGAGGCCCCGTGTACCCGATCCACGCGCCCCTGCTCCTTCCCGACGGTGCGACAGCCCAGACCCTGCGTGGGCAGCCGGGCATCGCCGAAGCGGTCAACCAGTTCGCTCACCTCACCAAGGCGATCGTCACCGTCGGCGCATGGGCGCCGGGGCTGTCCACCATCTACGACGCACTCGGCGACGACGAGCGCGAGGAGTACCGCAGCCGAGGCACCTGCGCCGAGGTCGTCGGCCAACTGCTGGACGCGGACGGGCAACCCATCGCCCCGGAGCTCACCGAGCGGATCATCGCGATCAACTTCGCCGAACTGCGCCGCGTACCCGATGTGATCCTCCTCGCCGACGGTGAGGAGAGGGCCGCCGCCACCTCGGCGGCGCTGAAGACCGGTCTGTTCAACGGCATCGTCACCAACACGGCCGTGGCAGAGCACCTCCTTCGATGACCCATGAGCCGGCTCAGGATCGACTGGCCGGCAGCGCTGCCCCGGCCGGCCACCACCCGCCTGAGCAGATGTGAACACAACAGGGGAATGCAGATGGAAACACTCGGAACCCAGCCCCGCGGCGCTGCTGTCATACGCACGGCGACGCACAGACGAGTGATCACGGTCAGGCTGCATGCCGACGACGAGATCACCCTGACTGGCCTTTCGCACTGCTTGGCAGGGTCGTTGCGTTTCACCGTGGTCGACCACGACTCGGACGCGGAACCGGACGTCTTCGTGGTCTCCGTGGAGAGTGCCGACGCGGCGACCCTGAAACTGCTGGAAGGCCTGTCACCGACCGGTACGGGCCGCTTCGTCCTCATCGTCGACAAGAGCTGGCAGACCGACGTCTACGCGGCGGTGGAGAAGGGAGTGCGCTCGGTGTTGTGGCGCTCGAATTTCTCGACCGCGGTCATGGCGCGCACCATCAACGCGGTCGTGCAGGGGGAGGGTTCCTTCCCGTCGAAGCTGCAGGGCGCCCTGATGCAGCAGGTGCAACTGGTCCACCGAGACGTACTGGCCCCTCGTGGTCTCACTTCTTCGGCCTTCTCCGACCGTGAGATCGATGTCCTCCGCTTCATCTCCGAAGGCCTGGACCTCGATCAGGTGTCCCAGAGGATGGGGTACTCCGAGCGGACCATAAAGAGCATTCTCTACAACGTGATGAAGCGTCACGACTTCCACAACAGGACGCAGGCTGTTTCGCACGCCATACGCTCGGGACTCATCTGAGCGGACCGGGGGGCGGCATGGGCAGCCATCGTGCGCTTCGCGGGCACGGCATCATCCCGCCCGCACCCAGAACGGCGGGCTCAGACAAGGGTGTCGAGCCCTGCGTAGGTACGGCGGTGGTACACGAGCGGCGATGCCGAGGGATCGGAGTCTCCGGCGACGATGAGGCCGATGACGATCTCGTGGTCGCCGCCGGGGACGACCTGGTACAACTCGCAGACCGCGTGCGCGGTCGTGCCCGTGGACAGGACCGGCAGACCGCCCGGCCCCGGCCGCCAGTCGACGCCGGTGAACCTGTCACCGCCCGCGGACGCGAACCGCTGCGAGATCGCGTCCGCCCCTGACGCCAGCACGTTGACGCAGAAACCCCGCCGGCGCTTGATCTCCCCCAGCGTCCGCGAACCCCTCGTGATGCAAGTGAGCACGAGCGGCGGTTCGCAGGACAGGCCGCACACCGCGCCCGACGTCATGCCGACCGGCGCGCCGTCCGCCGTCAGCGTGGTGACGACGGTGACGCCCGTCGGAAGCGCGGCGGCCAGCGACCGGAAATGGTCGGCCTCAATTCCGTGACCGGTGAGATCAACCATGGGGGACATCGCCATGCGGTCGGTGGACGCCGTGCTCATTCGGACTCCCGGGATGTCATGGCAGAGACGTATCGCCGTTTCGGCGAAGGCCTCGATCGCGCCGAGTCCCGGCGCACGTCCTCAGCCCGCGGTCGCCACCATCGGCCACGCCTTCTGGCGAGCCGTCCATGCCGCGACCACATCGGAGTCGGACCCGAGTGCGCGCCTGGTCACCAGGCCGTGCAGTCGCCGCACGGGCGACAGGCCGGCCGGCCAGTACTGCAGCGACCGGCGGTAGCATTCGGCGGCCTCGTCGACCTGGCCCAACTCCTCATGGCACTGTCCTGCGTTGAACCATGACAGACGGCCGTAGGGGAACTGGAGATGAGCGGCTCGCAGGTAGGCCGACAGAGCCGCCCGCACATCCCCTGCCTGGTAGTAGAGCTCGCCCGCGGTCAGCCAGGTCTTCGGGTCGACGGAGTCGACTTCGAAGGCCAGTTCCTCGACGAGTCGCAGTGCTGCCGGCATGTCCCCCAGATACACGTGGGTACGGACCGCCGTCTCGACCGCCGGGAAGTAGTTGTCCGCCGCGATGATCCGGGTGTGGTCGTCGTGGCCCTTCAGCTCGGCGGCGATCCCCAGCCACTGGTCCATGTCCGCGACCAGCAGTTCGCGGTCACCGGTGAGATACGGCAGGAAACCCATCGCCCGGTACCACCGGCTGGTCATCAACGCGCCGTTGAACTCGTCCACTTCGGGCAGGGCCACATAGCGCGCCAGCGCGCTCTCCCCCTCGGTCCGCCAGTAGGCGATGACATCGGGGCGTCGCCGCCGTGCCGCGTTCACCGTCGCGTTGATCGTCGCCACGACCCTCATCCGGGCGTAGCGGTCGTCGTCGCCCAACTGTCCGTAGAGTCGCCTGAACTCCGGATCGAGATCGATGTCCGAGCCGGTTGTGTGCATCTGCTGGGCGTACAGCCAGGTCGCCAGCGCGAAGGCGGATTCGGGATCGGTCACCGGAGCCGTCGGATCAGGCAGTACCTGCATGGCACGGGTGTAGAAACCCAGCGAGGCCAGCAGCCTGCCGACCATGGCGCGTTCGAGCATCGGCAACTCGGCCGCGCCTTCCAGTCTGTCGCGCAGCGCGAGCGGGCAACCGTCGGGAGCGTTGAGCCAGTCGACGAAGTCGGTGCTCGCGGCCTGCGTCGGATGACCCACGACCCGCGTCAGTTCCGCCAGTTCGGTTCGGAACATCGCTGCCGTCGCGCGCTGCGGATGGACTTCGCTGAACCACGGCTCCAGGCCCTCGGTGACCGCACGCAGGGACATCAGCGGCATGTGGATCGCCACTGGCGGAATGTTCGCCTTTTCGATGTTCTGCGGATGGGCGAGGTCGAAGTACGGCCGGTATCGCTCCATCGGCAACGGCAGCGACGACGGCCGCGTTCCGGACGTCTCGCTTCCGGCTCGTCCGCTCGCCCAGGCCACGGTGTCCGCGGCAGCGGTGCGCTCCAGCACCTGGCGGCGTTCCACCAGCCGGGCCAGGCGGACGCGTTCGGCGGCCGGATCGATGGTCAGCAGGTCGTTGACCGCACCGAGGAAGGAGGTGCCGGCCACGTGGTCCCTGACGAGGCGGTCCCTGCGCGTGGTGTCACGCGGCTCGCCGTGTCCCTGATCGGCCGAGTCCGCGGAGCTGCCGCGAGAGTTGGGCCCTTCGCCGGTATCAGCGGCACAAGCGTCCAGGTCCAGCATGCCCGCCAGGGCGGGTCCGCGTTCGACGAGACCGTGCCGGGCGGCACTGCGGTAGTGGACTCGGGCCTTGTCGTCGTGGCCGCATGCCTGCGCGATCCGCGCGGTCACCAGATGGGTTCCCGCACCGTGCGGGTCAAGTCGTAGCGCGGTGGCCGCGTGCGAGGCCGCCGGTGACAGATCGCCCAGCCGGACGTGGTTCTCGGCGACGGCCAGGTGAAGGCGCAGCAGCGCCTCGTGGACGAGGAAGCCCTCGTCCGGGGCCGCGTCCTGGGCGAAGTCGCCGAGCCGGCCCGTGGCAGGCGTGGTACGGGGCGCGTGTGACGGCGTGAGAGGAGCATCTGGATGAGCATGATGAGCCGTCAACTCGGCCAGCAGTGGCCCGAGGTCCCGCTCGGCCGCCTCCCGGGCACCGTGCCGCAAGGCCACCGCCCAAGTCTGTGCCTCTGCCACACAGCCCAGCCGTTGGTCTTTCGCCCGTATCGCCGCCGCGGCCTGAACAGCGCCGGCGAGCGGGTCCGCGGTTTCCTCCACGGCCCCGGAATACCTCGCGCGCTCCCAGGCGTCGAGAGCGTGCATCCATCGCAGTACGGGGCTGTGGTCCGGCGACGGGCGCACGGGCCGTGCCGTCGCCCACACCTCGGTGTCCGCCGCTCTGGCCATCAGCAGGTCGGCCCAGCACCGCTCCTCGTCGTCGGCGACGCGCCCGGCACTCTCGGCGAACCGGAGTGCGAGGTCGTAGCGGCCCAGATGCGTGGCGAGACGCGATGCCCACAGCAGATCGGCAGCCGTGTGCGAGGCGGTGAGGCGCTGCCACACCCCGTGGAGCGGATCGTCCGCGACCGGACCGGCGCGCAGCATCATCTCCCGCAGGTCACGTGCCGGCGTCTGCCACGGCGACAGCCCGAACGGATCGTCGGAACCCGCCCAGTAGAGTGCCGCCTCGGCCAGGCGACTCGGCCTGATCTTCGGATCCCGGCTCAAGTCGACAAACGGCTTCAATGCAAACGAGGCCGTGTCCAGGTTCTGCATCTTTCCGCTCCCGACCTGTAGTTTCGGTACAGCCCGACCGAGAAAAAGAGTTCCGGGGGGATTTCTCGGTCGGGCCGCGGAATCCGAAGTTAGTTGACGACCGGGTTGATGAGGCCGACTGCCGTTCCCTCAAGGTCCTCGTAGCGCTCCACGACGTTCTCCCTTCTGGTTTTCCTAACAGCACGGCGGGGGGTTCGCCGTCACAAAAAAAGTAAGGCTCGTAACAACCCGTGTCAATATCCGAATTAAATCTACTGAAGTGAGATTCGACTGCGACTTCCGTGACGCACCCTGCGGATGTGATGCCGCTTTCCAGAGGAGACAAGATGGCCGACGACGCCCAGTCCTTCGCCGACACCGTGAACAGTTGCCCGTACGCGTTCTACGACGACCTGCGATCGGCCGGCGTTGTCACGTGGGAAGCCTCCAGCGACACATGGATGGCCAGTCGGTACGAGGCGGCCAGAAAGATTTTCCTCGACCGCACGAGGTTTGCCCCTATTCCTCCTGCGGAAGCCGTCCCCGACCCCCGGTACGTGCGGATCTACGGCGAACGGCATCCCTCCGCACTGCACGGCAAAGAGCACGCGGAACACCACAGATGGTGGTTGCGCATGCTGTCCACGAAGGCTGTGGCCGGATGGCGGGACGGCCTGATCCCGGCCGTCGTGGACGCCCACGTGGCGCGGCTGGCCGACCGCGGCAGCGCGGAGCTGATCAGCGACTTCTGCGGTCAGGTTCCGATCCGGATCATCGCCGGCGTCATCGGACTCCCCTGGGAGGACGAGTCGCTGATGAACGAGATCACGGAATGTGTCGACGTCATCGACACGTTCAAGGACGCGGCCGCATACATAGGTTCCAAGGACGCGGATCTCGCGGACCGGGCATTGCAGGCCACTTACGACATCGACAAACTCATCAGCCCCTACGTCGAAGCCGGGCGCTCCACCGATGGGCCTACGATCCTGCACAACATCTGGCGGGACGAGGCCCTGTCCGGATGGAGCGAGGAACAGCTCTACTGCCTGCTGCGCGGTTTCTTCGGCGCGGTGACCCGTTCGGCGCTGACCAACGGCCTGTACCTCGCCCTGAGCACTCCGGGACTGTGGGACCGTCTCCGCGCGGCGGACGAGACCCGAAGAGCCACGTTCGTCGAGGAAGCACTGAGGATCTACGGCGTGGTCCACTACCGCACCCGGATCGTCACACGCGACGGCGAGTTCGACGGGGCGCAGCTGGAATCGGGCCAGACCATCGCGGCGCTGATGGCGGCGGCCGGTCGCGATCCGGCGCGGTTCCCGGACCCCGACGAGGTCGATCTCGACCGCGCCAACGCGCGCCGGCATCTGGCGTTCGGCCTCGGGCCGGCCGCGTGCGCGGGGGCGGGGCTCGTCCGGGCGATCCTGCACAGGTGCATCGGCCGTCTGGCCGACGAGTTCCCGGACATGAGGCTCGACGGCGACGCCGAACCCCCGCGGCTCGAAGGTTTCGGCTTCCGCGTCATGCGCCCGCTCCACGTCACGTACACGCCCGCCGGGCGCCATGCCATGCCGTCCAGCGCCCAGTAGCCCGCCACACCGACGGCGCGCCGGCCACTCACACGTCCGTTCACCCGGAAGGGAGATCTTCTTGCCCACCATCGTCTTCCGGCAGCCCGACGGTACCGAGCGCACGGTGCACGCGGTCGACGGGGCGAGCGTGATGGAGGCCGCCCTGATGGAGGATGTCGACGGAATCCTCGGCGAGTGCGGCGGGCACACGATGTGCGGGACCTGCCATGTGTACGTGCACGACGCGTTCCTGGACCGGCTCGCGCCCGTGACGTCCGACGAGGACGAGATGCTGGACGCCACGGCAGCGCCACGGCGCCACAACAGCCGGCTCTCCTGCCGTCTCCAGGTCGGCGCCGTGCCGTGCCACCTGGTGGTGGACGTGCCCGAGCGGCAGGTCTGAGCCGGGCACCCGCGGGCCCGAAGAGGGTTCCGTCGGACTTCGAGGATCTGTCGTCATCCCACGCGGGAAAGCCCGCTGGATGACGACTCCGCAGCGGCGGCCCGGGGCACCACCTCACCGGATCCCGGCGCCACCGGCTCGGAGCGAAAGTCGGCGCCGCCCACCGTGGCGGTCACCAGGCACGTGAGACGGGCGACCTGCTCCGAAATATGGGCGACAGCCTGTCTGAGTTCTCCGAACGCCTCATAGAACAAGGTCAGTTCGCCACTGCCTTCACCGTGGCCGGCCTCCGGTGCCCGAGCGCCGGGGCCTGCCCCGGCGCCGACACCGGCTCGGGTGCCCACGCCTTGCGACTGGCCGTCGTGGAGGGCCGGATCCGCCGTCAGGATCCGCTGGTGCAACTCCTGGAGCCGAGCCCCGGGTGCCAGGCCCAGTTCCTCCCGGAGTCGCCGGCAGGTACGCCGGTAGACCTCCAGGGCTTCGGCTTGGCGGTTCGACCGGTACAGGGCGATCACGAACAATTCGCAGAACCGTTCATGCAGCGGATGTTCCTCCACCAGCACCGCGAGCTCGGCCGTCCGCTCGATGTGCTGACCAAGGTCCAGGGCCAGCGACAGGCGTTGTTCGAGCGCGCCGAGCCGCATCTCGCCCAAGGCGGTGCGCCAGCCCTGCAGGCCCGTGCCGGTACCGGCCAGCGGGACACCGGTCCACAGGTCGAGCGCCTGGTCGATACAGGTCATCGCCGTGGCCGGCTGTCCCGCGCTGCTGAATCGTTCCGCCTCGCGAACCTTGACCTTGAACTCCCGCAGGTCGAACTGATGCCGGTCCAGCGGCAGACCATAACCACCGCCGACACTACTCACCACGCGATGCGCACCGACCGCGGACAGCGAACGGCGGAGTCGGTAGATGTACGTCTGAACGGCATGCCGCGCGTTGGAAGGCGCCGCGCCGCCCCAGACCACATCGATCATCTGCTCGACCGAAACCTGTTCACCTTCGCGCAACAGCAGCAGAGCGAGAATGGTGCGCTCATGGGTCGAGCCCAGTGCCACTCCGACACCTTCGCAGGACGCGTGCAGAGGACCGAGTACCGAAAATCGAAGTTCCTTCATGAGCTAACCTCCGCTGCGCACTCTTGGTCAGATTTCCGCGAATTCTGCAAAGCGTGGACGGAATTAGCCGATATACCCACGTGGGCATGAGTTAATAACGAGTTCGGACAGCCGGAGTACATTTCATGACCGCCATGGGTAACATGCGTGCGACACCCGATGGAACTACGCCGTAATATCTCTCGTCACCACCCGCCGACGCCGCACTTAAATTTCTGACAAAGTACCTCTGCGTACTGGGCGGATCAAGCCATAGTGACGGGGCTTCCCATGCATGCACGACCCAGCGTACAGAAGGGCATCGCGCCGTTACCGATGCCCCAAAATATGCCTTTTGTGACGGCCGGAAGAGGTGACCGCTCCGGCTCACGCGCCGTGCGTCACGGTCCCCAGGTCGTCGCGGCGGATCTCCAGAAGGTGTCGTTCGGGGAGCAGGGTCCAGCGCGGCTCGGGCTGTGCCCATCCGGTGGAGGCCACCACGACCTTGCCGTTCTCCCGGCGGTAGTGCAGCCCGAAGTAGCCGGTTCCCCGGCGCTGTATGACTTCGGAGCGCGGGTCGTGCTCGGTGTAGGCGTACAGGGCGGACGGGGTGAGCAGGAGGCAGTTCAGGGCGACGAACCGGGTCGCTCGGGCGCGTATGTCGTCGGCGACCTGGAGGAGCGCCTTGGCTGGTTCCAGGCCGTCGTCCATGCGCCGTCGGACAGCGAGGTGGAACCGCTCGCTGTCGGTGGCGCCCTGGGCGGTGGCCAGCAGGTCGGGGCCGATCGTGTCGTCCAGACAGGTGACCGGGGTGAAGTCGCCGTTGTGGGCGAAGGCGGCCCGCGCGTCGCCGAACGGGTGGGTGTTGGCCGGCGTGACCGGGATCCCCGGGGTCGCCATCCGCAGGTGCAGCAGTGCCGTGTCCGTCGTGCATCGGTCGAGCAGCGGACGCAGACCGGGGCTGAGGTCGGCCCGTTCCGGCTCCTTCACGGTCTCGACGGAGCCCGCCGGGGCGCGGGACGCCAAGCCCCAGCCGTCGCCATGCTCGCAGGCCAGCGCGAGGAACGGGTCGAGGTCGTCGGCGAGCAGGTCGCTGACGGTGGCGGCCTCACCGGCCACGACACCGAGAAGTCGGCACATGAGGGGACTCCTTTCTGGGCGCGGTGGACCGCGGGACGGTGTGCACCGGCAGGGGGAAAGCGACTCAAGAGGGCCCGGGGCCCCGCCTCCTGCAGACGGAGCCCCGGGCATCAGCCGGGCAGTCAGCCGCTTCGGGGAGGGCGGCCTGTGACCCGGCGTTCGACCTGGCCCGCCGCGGAGGCAAGCGCGACGTTGACCAGGACGTAGATGAACCCGACCACCAGGTAGCCCTGGACGACCGTGTGGTTGTACTCCCCCAGGGTCTTGGCCGAGTTGAGGAGTTCCAGGAAGCTGACGACGTAGCCGAGCGTGCTGTCCTTCAGCAGGCGGATCAGCTGGCTGATCAAGGAAGGCGCGGACTGCCTGACGGCCTGGGGCAGGACGATCTTCCGCATCGTCAGCCAGTGGCCGAGGCCCAGCGCGTGTCCGGCCTCCGTCTGCCCGGTCGGCAGGGCTCGGACCGCCGAACGGAAGATCTCCGCGAAGACGGCGGCGTTGTTGAGCACGATCGGCCAGGCGAGCTGCCAGAACAGCGGCAGCCTGAGGCCGGCACCGGGCAGGCCGAACAGGAAGACGTAGATCAGCAGCAGCAGCGGTACGGCGCGCATCACCTCGACGTAGAGCGCGGCGGGCGCGCGCACCAGTCGGCTGCGGGAGAGCCGGGCCAGCGACAGCAGCGCGCCGAACGGCAACGCGATCGCGCCGCTGACCAGGGTGACGCGAACGGTCTGCCACAGTCCCTGGAGCAGGTAGTGGATCACCGGCCACTGCGTGAACAGACGCCATTTGCCGGCATCCAACTGGCCGTTCACCGCGAACTGGTGGAGCCCGGCCCAGGTGAGCGCGGCCATCACCAGCAGCGAGCCTGCGGTGGCCACGGCGATCCGCCGCCGCCCGCGCGGTCCGGGTGCGTCGAAGAGCGCGTCGTCCGCCGGCACCATCCACGCCTGCACCATCCACGCCGGCGGCGAGAAACGGCCGCGGGCACGACGGCTCCCGCCGGCGCTTTCGATCAGGGCCGGTACCGCTCCGCCCGCTGTGGTGCCGGTCGAAGGCGCCCCGGACGACGGCCGGGGAGCGTCCGCCGTCCAGGGGCCGGTCTGTGGAGTCTTTTCGAGGGGCTTCATCGCAGCACCACCAGCCTGCGTTCCAGTACGGCGGCCAGTCGTCCGATCGCCAGCGTGAAGGCGACGTAGCACGCGGCTGCCGCGCCGAAGACGAGCAGCGGCTGGGCGTATCGCTGATCGAGCAACGCGGTCTGCCCGGTGAGTTCCTGTGTGACGCCGACCGCCGCGGCCAGCGAGGAGTTCAGCGTCAACGCGATCAGCAGGGAGGCCAGCGGCTGGATCATGGACCGCACGGCCTGCGGCAGCACGATCAGCCGCAGGATCTGTCCGAAGGTGAGACCCAGCGCCCTGCCTGCCTCGATCTGCCCCCTGGGGACCGTCCGTACGCCGGAGCGGATGGCCTCGCAGAAGAAGGCCGCCCAGTACAGGCTCATGGCCGTCACCGCGGTCCAGAACAGCGAGTAGACCAGTCCGACTTCAGGCAGTCCGAAGACGAAGAGGGTCAGCAGGACCAGCAAGGGCACACCGCGCACGGCGGACACGTACAGCCGGCCGAACAGCCGCAGCGGGACCACCGGGCTGATCCGGAACACCGCGAGCAGGAGCCCGAGAAGACCGGCCAGCGCGAAGGTGCACCCGCTGATCTCCAGTGAGACCAGGAAGCCGTTCCCGAACACGCCGAGGTTCGATGCGATGACGCCCATCGGTGCTCAGCCGATCCGCGGCGGCGCCGGAACCGCGCCTGGCACCTGGGTACCGAGAGTGGCCTTCCACACCTTGGCCCAGGTGCCGTCCGCCTCGATCTTGGCCAGCCAGTCGTTGACGAACTTCTTGAAGTCCGGCTTGTCGAGGGGCAGTCCGATGCCGTACGGCTCCTTGCTGAAGGTGCTGGGGAGCACCTTCACGTCGGAGTTGGTCGACGCGTTGCCCGCGAGCAGGCTCTGGTCGAGGACGTAGGCGTCGGCCCGGCCCTGCTGAAGGGCCTGCAGGCACTCGATGTTGGTGTCGAAGAGCTGGATCCTGGCAGTCGGCGCCGCGGCCTTGATGGCGGGGGCAGCGACGGAACCGGACTCGGTGACCACGGTCTTGCCGGCCAGGTCCTTCAGCGAGGTGATCGTGTCGTTGTCCTTCTTCACCTCGATCCCCAGGCCGTCGACGAAGTACGGGCCGGCGAAGCCGACCACCTTCGCCCGCTCCGGGGTGATGGTGTAGGTGGCGAACACGGCGTCCACCGAGTGGTTCTTCAGCAGGGCCTCGCGGGTGGCCGCGGTGACCTGGACGAGCTGGGTCTTCGGCGTGCCGATGATGTACTTCGCCAGCAGTTGGGACAGGGCCGCGTCGAAGCCGGTGAGCTTGCCGGTGGTCGGGTTGAGCAGGGAGAAGAGGGCCGCCGTCTGTGTTCCGCCGACCAGGAGCTTGCCGCGGCTCTTGATCTCGGCGGCGGTGGAGCCGGCCGGCATCGCGGAGGCGTCCGCGGGCTTCTCGGCGGCGATGAGCTGATCGACGGACGTGCCTCCGGCCACCGCACCGGCGGCGGGAGCCGCCACGTCGCTCGACGGGCTTCCGGAGCAGGCGCTGATGAGGGCCGTCGCGGCGACGAGCGCGACGGCGGCGCCGATCCGGCGACGGGCGGGCGTGCGCTGTACGGTCGTGGGTGTCATGGCTTCTCCTGCGGGGCGGGGTGCGTGAGTGCACGGGTGGGGACGGCCGTGCGGAAGCGTGGTGGGCGCGGAGCCGCGGTACGTGCGAAAGCGCGGTGAACGCGGGTGCGGGTGCTTGCGGGACGGGTGCCTGCGGGTACGGATTCCGCGGGTACTTGCGGGTGCTTGCGGGGTCGCCCCGGGGATTCAGTGGTGGAGCACCTTGGACAGGAAGTCCGCGGCGCGCTCGTTCTTCGGACCCGCGAAGAAGTCGGCCGGGGCGGCGGTCTCCACGATCCGGCCGGCGTCCATGAACACGACGCGATCGGCGGCCCGCCGCGCGAATCCCATCTCGTGTGTCACGACGATCATGGTCATGCCGTCCGCCGCCAACTCGACCAGGACGTCCAGGACTTCCTGGATCATCTCCGGGTCGAGGGCCGAGGTCGGCTCGTCGAACAGCAGCACCTTCGGTTCCATCGCGAGGGCCCGGGCGATGGCCACGCGCTGCTGCTGGCCGCCGGACAGCTGCGCCGGATACGTGTCGGCCTTGTCCGCGAGGCCCACCCGGGCCAGCAACTGCCGTCCCCGTTCGCGGGCTTCGGCGCGCGGCACTCCCCGGACCTTGACGGGAGCAAGGGTGATGTTCTGCAGCACGGTGAGATGCGGGAAGAGGTTGAACGACTGGAATACCATGCCGGCGTCCGCCCGCAGCCTCGCGAGTTCGCGCCCCTCGGACGGCAGCGCCCTGCCATTCAGTGCGATGGTGCCGGACGAGATCGTCTCCAGCCTGTTGACGCACCGGCAGAGGGTGGACTTCCCCGAGCCGGAGGGCCCGATGATCACGGTCACCTCCCCGGCGTGGACGTCCAGGCAGACGTCGTGCAGGACCTGGACATCTCCGAAGTGCTTGTTGACACCGCTGATGCTGACCAGCGGCTGCGCTCCGGCGCCCTCGCCGTAGCGTGGGCTCACACCGGTCTCAGTCGTACTGGTCACGTGAAACTCCTGCGGGCGACGAGGTCGAGCGGTTGCCTGTGCACTCCTATTGGACCGAAACCCGTTCACCCGCGTCCAACGAGGATTTTTTCGTGGACTCATCAAGACCTCTTATGCTTCATGTCGTGTTGGACGTACACCAGTTGCAGGTTCTGGCCGAGGTCGCGCGTACGGGGTCCTACACGGCGGCCGCCGCGTCGCTCGGCTACACACAGCCCGCAGTGAGCTACCAGATGCGCCGTCTCCAGCAGGCCGTGGGCGCCCCGTTGGTGGTCCGCGTCGGGCGCGGTCTTCAGTTGACCGAGACCGGCCGCCTGCTGGTCAGGCACACGGACGCCATCTTCTCGGTGCTGCGCGCCGCGGACCAGGAGGTCTCCTCGGTCGTGGCGCGCGGTGGCGGGCTGGTGCGGATGGTCGCCTTCCAGAGCAGTTGCGTCACGATCGTCCCCGAAGTGCTGGCGCGGCTGCGGCAGTCGGACCCCGATGTGCACATCACGCTGACCCAGGCCGAGCCGGTGGAGGCACGCCGCCTGGTCAGGACCGGAGAGGCGGATCTCGGCCTCCTGTGCAACTGGGAGAGCGAGGACCTCCCGGAGGGCGAGACGGCCATGCTCCGGGTACCGCTGCTGGACGACCGCCGCTGCGTACTCATGCGCGACGACCATCCGCTGGCCGGCCGCGCGGAGGTCGACCTCGCCGAACTCGCCCACGACGACTGGGTGATGGAGAGCATCCGGGACCGGTTCCTGGCCGCCTGCACCAACCTGGGTTTCCAGCCGCACATCGCCGCCACCGCCGACGACCTGCTCGTCATCCAGTCCCTCGTGACCGCCGGGCTCGGGGTCAGCCTGATGAACGAACTGGCGCTGTACACACACGTCTCACCCCATCTGGTCCACCCCCCGCTGCGGAACTGGCCGGTGCGCCGCACCTACGCGCTGATGTGGCCCGACATGGCCGGGGTTCCCGCGGTGGCGACCGTGCTGCGCGAGATCCGCAGGACCACCCGCGCGATGGGCGCGAACTTCACCGGCGGCTCCGCGTCCTGAACGTGGTCGCGGGTGCGGACCGGTGGTCGGCGCCCGCGGTTGACGCCACCACACCCGCGACTGTGCGACCCGCGGCAACTCGCCTGTCACTACTGGCCGTCCGTCTCGCGTACGACGTCCTCGGGGCCCGCCGAAAACTCCCCGCCGGGCCGCACGTCCAGCCCCAGCGGATCGTGGAGCCCCAACTCGTCGATGTCCTCCGTGCCATCCGGCACGTCCGCCGTGGTCGCCGTCCGCTCGGGCGGCCCGGCAGGCTCGGAGAGCATGTCCGGCTCGGAGAGCACGTCCAGCTCTGAAAGCACGTGCGGCTCGGAGAGCACGTCCGGCTCTGAAAGCACATGCGGCTCGGAGAGCACGTCCGGCTCTGAAAGCACATGCGGCTCTGAAAGCACGTGCGGCTCGGAGAGCACGTCCGGCTCTGAAAGCACATGCGGCTCGGAGAGCACGTCCAGCTCTGAAAGCACATGCGGCTCGGAGAGCACGTCCGGCTCTGAAAGCACATGCGGCTCTGAAAGCACATGCGGCTCTGAAAGCACATGCGGCTCTGAAAGCACATGCGGCTCTGAAAGCACGTCCGGCTCTGAAAGCACATGCGGCTCGGAGAGCACGTCCGGCTGCTCAGGACCGGACGGCGACGGGGTGTCGGCCTGACGCGTCGCGTCCAGGTCGCCCGGCGTGAGGGAGATGTCGAGGACGGGATCCTGCTGCGCCTCGGGCTCGTCCTGGCCCAAGCCCTCCGCGGGCAACTCTCCCTGGCCCACCTCCTCCTGCTCTTCCTGGAGCGGGGTGGTGGTCCGGCCGTCGCCCGGGGGTTCCTCCTGGTGGGCGGGCTGCTCCCGGACCGGCTGCACAGCCGGCTCCACGGCCGGTTCCGGCGGTGCCTCCGTCGTGCGCATGATGACGTTGGCCGTGACCCAGCGGGTGCCCCGGGGGCCCACGACCTTCAGCAGGCCGACTGCCCGAACCTGGTGGCCCGGGGCGCCGTCGGGCCCGCCCGCGGTCGGGGTACCGAAGCGCACCATCTCGCGGCGGGGGGCGCCGTACGTGAACGTCTGTCCACTGGTGACGCGTTCGCCCGCGAGCGGGACCGTCGGGCCGAGACGGTCGGTCCCCGAGGCCTGCAACGGGCCGCTGTAGCCGAAGGTCAGCGCCGGGTTCATCACCAGGTCGCCCTGCGTGGACGAGCCGTCGTTGGAGATCTCCACCCGGTCGATCGCGGTGTCCGTACTCGTCGCCACGCTGCGTGGAGCGTAGATCGTCATCTGGACGAAGGTGCGGGCCGCGCCCGGCTGTCCCAGGTACGGCGCGGCGGCCGCGGGGTGCAGCAGCGTGAGGCGGCCGGTCGCGGCCAGCTGGGTCAGCCGGATGAACATGCCCTCCGACGACGTGGAGGTGAGCAGCTCGCGTTCGCCGCCCAGTGCCGGATCGACAGCGCGCAGCGCCTCGGCCAGCTGGTCGGTTCCGTCGTACTGGTAGATCTCGAAGGGACGGCCGGGTACCCACGGCGAGCCGTTCAGCGTCGCGCGGACCTCGGCGGGGACCTGCATGTCGATGACGACCTGGTCCGGCTGCGCTTCCAGGGCCAGGGTCGGGTCATCGGTGTAGACCGCGGGCGTGACCTGGCGCGGAGGCTGCGGCGTCCCGGCCGGTGTCCGCGACCCGTCGGGCCCGGCGGGGGCCTGCGCCGCGGCAGGTGTCTCCGACCCGTTGAAGCGAAGGACCGCGCGTGCCGGCACGCTGTCGCTCGCCTGCCGCAAGGGCCGCAGGCCGGACAGTGCCTGGAACGTGGTGTCCATCAGCCCCGTGAGCCCGGCGTAATGGGCGATCCGTCGGGCTCCGGCCGCCAGGTAGAGGGGCACGGCGACCGCCAGCACTTGTGCCATCGGCCTCGCGGTGACGGTCACGTCGTAGTTGTAGTCGAGGTCGAACTCGGAGGTGTCCCGCATGCTGCGCTGCCAGGCACGCTGTTCACGGGTCGAGATCGCCGACTCCATGACGTCGGTCTGCCGGGTCATCGACACGGTGGGCCGGAACCGGTGTCCGTTGTGCTGCACCAGCGGTGAGAAGTCCAGTTCGTTGGCGACCGAGGTGACGCGGGTCTGGCGGGTGGTGCCGGGGACGGGCAGGGCACTGCCGTCGCCGTTGGAGTGGCCGAGGACGTTGTCCAGGCCGGCGTTCTGCAGGGCCGACCGGCCGTGTACCTCGCCGAGGTCTCCGGTGGGCCGCGCGCGCAGCGCCACCTCCACCATCGTCGGGCCCAGCCACGAGCGGTGCACGAAGTGGAAGGCGGTGTGACCGGCCGGGCCCGCGTTGACCAGGGCGCGCAGGCCGAGCGAGGTGGCGTGCTCGTTGATGCGGGACAGGACGCCGGGCAGATAGGTGGCGCTGCCGGGCACGGTCGCGCCGGTGGCGATCCGCTCGACCAGTTCCCCGACCCGGTCGGCGAAGGCGGACCTGCCGCCTTCGGGGTGGAGTTCGGCCACGGCACCGAATCCGAGCTGACCGCCGCTCTCGACGAACCAGGGCGGCAGCAGCCGGTCGGCGGGACCGGCGTCCTGCGGCTCCGGCACATCCTGGAGCCTGAACTCCGGGTGGTTGTTCAGGTCGTTGTCGGAGAGCAGGAACTCCACGGCGTCCGGGACCTCGACGATCCTGGTGTGCTCGCGGCTCGGTCCGCCGACCAGCAGGCCCGTCACGACGTTGCGCAGGCCGGTCCTGACGGTGACCTTGTAGGTGGCCGTACCGCTGAAGCGGTGCGGGAGTACGTCGTTCTCGCTCGTGACGCGGTAGGCCGTGGCGTTGTCGTTGACGGTGGAGCTGTCCGTGGTGCTCGTGCGTGTCAAGAGACGGCCGGAGGGGGCGAACGTGCGGCCCGGGTCGCCGTAGTCGGCGGCGAGGGAGAGGCCGCCCGCGTGGCTTCGGGTGTCGCCGCGGGTCTCGGCGGAGGCGTCGACGGACTGGATCCACCGCTCGTAGTCCATGACACCGGGGCGCGGCAGTGCGCGCACATCGGTGAGGTATCCCTCGACCTCAACGGTGACGTCGGTGCCCGCGAGGACTCCCGACGTGCCGGCGCCCTCCACCACGTAGGAGTCGCGGAAGATCCGGTGGACGTTGGCCACCATGTGGTGCGGTGACAGACCCGCCTCCACCACCTCCTGGGCGACGCTCTCCGGCGCGAGAAGGTCCTCCCCCACGCTGAGGCGCTTGGTCCAGCGCCAGCCCCCGGCGACCTGTCCGGCGGCCCAGCGCACGGTGCCCAGGCCGCTGTCCAGCGCGCCCACCGCGGACCGGTGCAGCAGCGTCGCCAGGCCAGTGGCAGGCGCTTCGGCGGCGTCCGCCTGCTCGCCGACAGAACGCGCTTCGCCGGCATCCGTGCGCCGTGCGGTGACCGCGCCCTCGTCCGGTTCCGTGGTCGCGGAGTCCGCGCCCCTCTGCTGCTCCGTCAGCTCGAACGCGCCCGGCATCGGGCCCGGTCCGGAGCCGTCGTCGCTGTCCACCTCCGCCGTCTGGTGCTCCGGGGTGTCGGCGGTGGCCGTCGGCACCCAACTGCCGGGCATCGTCCTGGTGTCCGCGTCCTCCAGGTGGGCGGGCGTGGCGTCGGCCAGGGAGCCGAGCATCTCGTTCACCGCGGTGCGCACGGCCCAGCTGCCCTCGGCCCGGTCGATCACGGCCGTCTCCGGCAACCCCAGTGCGCCGGCGAGCATGTCGGCGTCGGCGTCGGTGAGCGCGCGCGGCCGGGGCATGGCCGACGTCTCCTGGGCGCCGGGTTGCGTCAGGGTGCGGTAGGTGGGCAGCGCCACACTGACCGTTCCCTCGGCCGAGCCCGGCTCCGGGGCGGGGCCGTGGCTCCAGGAGATCTCCGTGCGGTAGGTGACGGGCAGCGTGAAGAGGTGGATGCCGTCCTCGGTGGGGGTGAGGACGTAGTACTCGTGGCCGGTACCCGCGCTGGAACCCGTCGTGACGGAGTTCTGCCGGCTGTAGGTGTACTCGGGTGTGAGGCCTTGGAGCCACAGGTTGCCGCGGTCGTCGAACGGGTTGGTCATCGACGCCTGAGCGGTGCCGCTGATCGTCCAGGGCGCGCGCGTCAACTGCTCGTCCCCGGAGATCGTGGAACCCGTGTAGTTGTTCGTCTGGATGTCGTTCAGGTGGCGGTCGAGGGTGACACCGCCGTCCGGGCCTTCCGCGTAGCGGCGCTCGGCCGTCATCCGGAACGACACGCGCTGGGTTCCCTCAAGGGTGGTGCGCTCGAACCAGACGGTGTGGCCGCCCTCGACCATCTCGTCCAGTGTCGCGCGCAGCCCCATGCTGGAGCGGATCTGTTCCAGTTTGCGGACGTTGGTGAGCCGCTGGAGATGGTGTGCCTGGTCGACCGGGCCTCGGTACGAGTCGTCGGCGGGCGGCAGGAAGCCGTGGTCGCGCAGCCAGGTCTCAAGGCCGTCGTGGAGCGCCCGGGTCCCCTCGACGGCCAGCGGCGTGGCGGACACGCCGAGCGAGCGCAGGTGCAGGACCTCGGGCGGCAGGAACCGCGGGGTCTGCGGCGTCCCGGAGACGGTCGCGACGGACGGCACCCGCAGAATCAGCGGATACGTGTGGTCGGTTGCCGCCAGGGGCGTGCCGCCGGCCGGGCGGCGCTCGCGTCCGCTCGGCCGCACCAGCGTGATGTGGTAGCGCGCGTCCACCCGTTCCCGCAGCAACGGCTTGGCGGTGCGCAGCGCGTGCGAGGTTCTGGCGCTGCCGCCGGAGGCGAGGGTGTGGGTCACCTGGTGCTGGACGGCGCCCGATACGGACAGGTTGAACCCGATCGGCTCGGTGCCGGTCACGGGGTCGGGCAGGCCGGCGGCGAGTCCGGTGCTGACGCCGAGTCCCACGCCGGAGGCGTTGGCGACCGACGCGGTTCCGGTGAGCCGGATGGAGCGCAGGACGTGGGAATCGAGGGCGGAGTTGCGGGTCGGCGGGCCGGCGATGCTGCCGGGGCCGGTCCGTTCCTTGAGTTCGACGTGGACGCGCAGCAGGCCGATGACCGAGCCGTCCTTGGCGAACAGGGTCGGCGACGTGTGGGAGCCGCTGTACATCAGCGGCAGGTTGCCGCGGAGGTTGCCCTCGCCGAAGAACTGCCGCAGTTCGTCGAGCGACGCCTCGGAGATGCCGGCCAGGTCCCGCCGGAAGGACACGAGCACGTCGGAGAAGATGGCGTCCGCGCGTGGCACGCTCTCGACCGCGAACAGCGGGACCTCGTGGAGCAGCGTCTCCAACGGCGCCGGACGCCCCTCGGGGCTGTCCGGATCGATCGGCCCGGCAGGGTCCGTCCCGGCCTCGATCAGGTGCTCGGGGAACCACACCGTGAGCGCGGAAGGCGCCGCGCTGCCCGGCGTGTGCCACCGGTCGGCGGGCTGAACGGTGGTCGTGGCCTGCGTCAGACCGGTCGTGGTCCGCACCTGCCAGGTCATGTCGTACTCGTACGGCCAGGACCGCTCCTTGCTGCGCAGCTGGACCAACGGCTGCACCGTCGCGCCCGCCGAGACCGTGGTGGTCGTCTGGTTGTGCGTGTACGTCAGCTGCGGGGAGAGCGTCACCCTCCGCAGCCAGTCGGCGTGCGGGGTCTGCCAGGTGTGCGCGTGGCTCAGGTTCATCGAGCGCAGGTCGGCGATGCTGCTGGTGCTACCGGTCTCGCTCACGCCGAAGTCCCAGCGTTGGATGCCGACCGGCGGCCCGTCCGGCATCTCGTGGATCCCCGGGTCCACCCTCCGCGGCGAGGACAGTTCGAGGCGCACCGCGACCTGATACGTCCGCCCGCGGTACGGCGCCCGCACCGGGAAGCCGTGCTCGCTGAACAGGCGCGCCCATTCACTGCTCAGCGCGCGGGAGGTGAGCGTTTGGCGGACGACCGTACGGAACGCCTCGTTCGCGCCGCGATCACCCTCGACCTGTGCGAACACCTGCTCCTGGAGCCAGTGGACGGTCGCCTCGGGGACCGGCTCGACGTAGATCAGCTCCTGCGAACCGTCCCTCGTGGAGCCGAACTTCCGGATGGCGGCGCTGAGTTCGGCCGGCACCTCCTCGATCGAGGCCGCCGGCACCACCGCGGACTCCTCCGGTACGACGGCCTGGTCGTCCGGGCTCCGCGGCCGGTCGGACCGCGCCGAACGGGCGTCGTCCGACGAGTCCTCGCCGGAGGTCTGCGCGGCTGGGACATCCTGGTCGCTTCCGTCCAGGGCATCCGCGGCCTGGGGGAGTTCATCGCGCTCGGCGGCATGGTGCGGTTCGTCCGGTGTCGCCGCTCCCTGGTCAAGCTCTGGCCCGACGTACCGGCCCAGGGTCGCTTCCGCCTGCCGCGGGGTGCCCGCCGAGAACTCCTCATCGCCGGCCGGGTCGTCCGACAGGTGATCGCGGGCCCGGACCGGAGGCGGTTCCGCCACGTCGTCCTGCTGACCCCCTGGGACCGTCCCGTCCGTGGCACCGGGGGGTGCGGGGTCGACGTCGGTGTGCCGGCTGGGTCCGGGAGTGGGCCCGGCCTGCGGGGAGGCATCGGGCGAATCGTCGCCGAGACCGTCGAGGGGCGTGTTCCGGCGACTGGCGCCGCCCCGCAGACGGGGCGGCGCCTGCCCGCGAGCGGCCTGGGCGATGCGCGCGGCCTGTTCCCGGAGGTCGAGGCGCCGCCAGATGCCCTCACCGCCCGCCTCGTCCACAGCGCGACGACGGGCCTGCTCGAACGAGGCGTGGTCCGTGATGCCTGCTCGTTGCCGTAGGTCCTCGTCGCGGTCCAGCGTCTCGTAGCGGGGCGGACGGTGGTCCGGGCGCGGCGGGGCGGCCTCCGGGCGGGGCTGCGCGGTGGCGGGAGCCGACGGCGTGAAGGTGTGCCAGCCCAGGTTCTTGCGGCTTCCGAGTCCCAGCTCGTCGTCGATGTTGATGATGTTGAACCCGTTACGGAGCTTGCCCACGGGCGCGTGGACCGTGCGTCCGGTCCTGTCCGCCAGGAGCTGTGCCAGCGGTACGTTCTCCGCGGTCCGCGGTCCGGGCGGCCGGGTCCCGGCGTGGTCGAGGATCAGGGCCAGCGGTCCGGTGTCCGACGGCTGGGTGGCACGCAGGTCTTCGGCCACGAAGCGGACGAACTCACTTGCCTGCACGGTGACGTTCGTGTCCTTCGTCCTGTCGTGAAGGGTGACGTATCCGCGCTCCGGGGCGGAGACCTCGATGAAGTAGGGGCGGTTCTGAGCGCCCGACCGGTGCCAGGGGAAGGTCCGCTGCTGTCGGTCGTACCTCGGGATCCCCGGGTCGGACAGATCGAGAACGTTCTGGTACTCCCGCGTCTCCAGCAGGTCCCGGTGGTACCCCGATCGGTAGTTCGGCTTCCCGTAGGAGAGGCCGAACGGCCGGTGGTGACCGTCCACGAGGGGATGCTGGGTGATGGCGTCCACCGGGAGGGGCGCCCCCCTTGTGGGCGAGACGGCGTGCAGGACCGGTTCGTCGGGCGCGGTGCCGAGATCCTCCGGACGGCTGAGCGCCCAGTCGCCGTAGTCGCCGTTGCGGGGGCCGGGGTGGGTGACGGCCAGGGAGTCGCCCCGCCGGATGAGCGTCACCGTACCGCTGTAGGACCACACCGGCCGGCCGGTCCTGGCGGCGATCAGCTGGGCGCTGTGCAGCCCCAGGGAACGGCCCGACCAGAGCAGCACCAGGGGAGCACCGTCCGGGACGTCCGACAGTCGAGCGGCGACGTCCTGCGAGAAGTGCCACCGGTTCAGGTCGGGCACGGCGCCGCCCGCGCCGACGACGAGGGCGTCGTCGGGGAGCCTGACGAAGAACGGCTCCCTGTCGTTCCCGGCCCACGGTGCCCGGACCGGGGTCACGTCGGCGTCCGGCCGCGCGTCCTGGCGGCGGAAGATGGCGTCGTGCACGATCCCCGTGGCCGGGGTGACGGCCTGGGAGGTGTAGTCCAGGCCCCACGGACCCTGCCCGCGGCCTCCGGTGCCGGTGAACCGGCTCAGGTGTGCCTCGACATGGGCCCGGAGGCGGTCGATATCCGGCTTCCGGCTGCTGGTGCTTCCGCCGTCGTTCCGCTGCCGCTCCCAGTCCGTGATCCTGTCCAGGACCGACGACAGCATGGTCCGGTGCTCGGTGCCGATGCCGTTCCGGGTCGCCAGCTCCAGGAGCTTGACCTCGTCGTCGATGCGCTTGAGCGCCGTGGAGCGCGAGGACCGGGGCCGGCTGGACTCGGTCATCCAGTCGGTGAGGATGGCGCGGTCGTACTCGGCGGAGCGGGCCCTGCGCCCCGACAGGGCGGAACTGTGCAGCGGTGTCCGGGGCGGCAGTCGCAGGTCCACGGCCGCCGCCGTGCTCTGGGGCAGGAACTCCCGCCAGCCGTTCAGCTCCGGGTTGTCGGACCTGGCCATCGAGATCTGGAGCGCGACGTCGACCGTGCCCGCCGACGCGTACACCGTGCGGCCGGCCGTGTCGGCGACCATCTGCGCGAGCGACGGCTGCGTCGCGGAGCTGCGTCCGGCCCCGCTGACGAGCAGGACCAGCGCGGTGCCCCGGGGCAGGTGCTCGGACGCCAGGTGGTCGGCGACCAGCCGCGAGAACTGCGCCTTCGGCACCTTGACGCGGCTGTTCGAGCCGTCCGCACGGGAGAACAGGGCCACCGACCCGTCGGGGTACGCGGGTGCCTCGACGAAGTACGGGATCCGGCCTTGCCGGGCGGCTCTACGCCAGGGCACCCGCAGGGTGGAGGGGTCCCTGCTGTCGTCGAACAACACCTCGTAGTCGGTCCTGTCCGCCAGCGCACGGTAGTCCGCCGGTCGGAGACGGTCCGAGGTCCCCATGAAGTCGGCACTCAGGTAGGACAGGCCCCTGATGCCGTGCTGCCGGTCGACGATGAGCTGCTGATGGAAACCGTCCCCCGGGACCGTGCCGTCCGCGGGCCCCGTGAGGTGCGCGGCGTTCAGCGCGTCGGGGCGGCTGACCGTCCAGGAGGCCAGCGGGGTGCGTGCCGAGTCGATGCCGGTGATGCGGAGCAGCCCGCGGTCGTTCAGCACGGCCGCACCCGTGAACCACCAGACCGGGCGGCCGGTCCTGGCGGCGAGCAGCCGGGGGGCGTGCGCGGTCAGGCCGACGCCCTGCCGCAGCAGCACCAGCGGGCCGTTCCCGGGCAGGGCCGTCAGCTTCGACGCCACGTCATCGGCGAAATCGCCCGCGTTCACGTCGTTCCGGGCGACGATCACGACGGGCGCGGATGTCGTACCGCTGTCGGCCCAGGGCGCTGTCTCCGGCCGCCCGCGGTCCACGACGGAGCCGTCGCGCATGCTGCCGGTGTACACCGTGTCGGTGACGACGTCCCCCTCCCGCACGGCACTCGTGTAGTCCAGGCCCCACGGCAGCCGGCGCTGCTCCGGAGGCTGGGCGAGCCAGCGCTGCAGGGAGTGCACATGGGTCTTGAGGTCACGGACGTCCCGCTCACGCGTGCTCATGACCCCCGCGCCGCCGGCCTGCTTGCCCTGCTCCCACTCCCCGATCGTCTCCAGGACCAGCTGCAGCAGACCCGCGTGTTGCTGGGTGAGGCCGCCCCGGACCGCTTGCTCCAGCCTGCCGACCGCGGCGTCGACGGCCTGGAGGCGCGACGAACGCGACAGCCCCGGCCGCGACGAGTCGTCCTTCCACGCGGTGAGGACCGTGTGGTCGAGTTCGACGGCGCCGGCGGCCCTTCCCCTCAGATGCCTGCCGGGCGGCACGGCGGCCACCTCCGCCGCGTACTCGGGCAGCCGCTCGGGCTGCCGCCGCGCCCCGGCCCGGGAGGACCCGCCCGCCCGGGAGGACTCACCCGCCCGGGAGCTGCCGCCCCGCAGGCCCTGCCACTGCCGGCCGAGGGCGGCGAGCGCAACACGTTCGGCCTGGTGGCGAGAGTTCATCCGCTGCCACGGGCCCGGGCCACCGGCGTCCGCCACGGCACGGTGGTGTGCGTCCTCGAAGGAGACGGGGGCGCCGTCCAGGGCAATCCTGTACCGCCGCCGCAGATGCCTGTCCACGTCGGCCCGCAGGGCGGCCACGCCCGGGGTTCCCGCGTCCTCGGCCAGCGATGTGCCGGGCCGGGAGAGCGCGGAGTTGTGCTCGGTGCGGGGGTCGCCGGGCAGCAGAGCGCGGACGTGGTCCAGCGCCTGCCTCAGGACGGGTGGAAAGGGCCCGGATGCCTCTGCGGCCGAGATGCGGTCGTTGATCGTCGCGAGCGTGACGCTCACCGACGGGGGCAGGGGCGCACCCCTCAGTACGTGGTGGGCAACGGCCTCGCTGAGCGTGCGGACCTCCTCGGCCCGGATCACCGGGGTGCTTTCGCCGGACGGAGTCTGCACGCGGATCCAGCGGATCGGCCCGAAGAGGTGGGCCATGCCGGCCACGAGCGGGTGGTCGCGAAGGGCCCTGACCTCGTCGGCGTCGAGAGCGTGTTCCAGGGGGCGTTCGGCCGCCGCGTAGGCGTTCCGCTCGACACCCGCGACCTCTTCCAGCGCGGCGACGAACTGGTCATCGGTCATCCTGGTGGGAGCGCCGCCGAAGTGCCGCAACTCCAGGAGCGCCATGGGGTGGGCGAGGGCACCGCCGGCGTCGTCCAACTCGGGGTAGTCGTGCATGTCGACCGCTTCGTACTGGCTCACCTGGCGGCCGTCGGCCGTCTGGCCCATCAGGGCCGTGGCCAGGTAGTCCCGTTGGAACACATTCCACGGGGCGACCACCATGTCGAGCGGGTGGTCGAACTCGCCGGGCGCGAACTCGCGTCGCACAGCGAAGGATTCGGGGCGGGTCAGCAGGAAGCGAAGTGAGTCCTCGATGTTCTGCTCGATCCGCTCGTGGTGTCGCGCCAGGAACTCCCTCACATCGCGGCTCAGTGCCCCCCTCACCGTGAAGAACGGCGTCCGGGAAGCCGCGGGCAGCATGTTCTTGATCAGATTCTGCGGCCAGTGATGGCGGTTCAGCGGCGCCGCGGCCACATGGCTGAACACCAACCGCAGGTAGCCGTGCAGTTCCTCCGCCCCCGGCACGTCACGCAGGAACGAGAGCATGTGCGGCGGGACGGCGTGTCCTGTGCGCTCCTGGACATAGCCGGCCGTCACCGCGTCGGCCAGCTGGTGTCCCGAAGTCATGGCCACGACGAACTGCGGCATCGTCAAACGCTCGTGAACGGCGTCGAGGGCGACGGACAGGCCCCTGGGCGGCACCCCGACGGTGAACTGCACCATGGCGGCGTGCCCCGGACCCGACGGGGAGGGCGCCACGACGACGTCCTGGCCCACCTCGCTGAACTGCCACCCCTCCGCGGCCGGGAAGAGCTTCGCCAGAAAAACAGCCCGACCCGACCTGTCAGGTTCCGCAAGACGCTGCCGTATCTCCCTGTAGAGCTCGACCGCCTGCTCGCGCGGCAAGCGCCCCTCTTCGCCGGGCAGCACCGCCATCGGCGGCAGGACGATCTCCGGAATGGCGTGCGCCTCCATCACTGGCGCATGCCCGCCGCCCGCCGCGACCGCGTGCCGCAAGGTCGGGTGCAGTACGCCGTCGGCGGCGCGGTAGAAGGGAAATGTGTCCACGACCAGTTGCACGCCCGAGGGGTGCTCGGCCAGCTGCATGCGCTGCTGCAGCTCCCGGCCGGGGGGAACGGTCAGCAGGGGGCGCTGGTCCTCGGTCTCCGTTCCCACCGCCCCACCGACCATCGTCTGCGGAGGTTCGCCGTTCCCGCCGTCACCGAGAGCACGGTGGTCATCGTGCAGGCGGCGGACATCGGCGAGGTCCAGATCGGGGACGATCTCCCGCGCCGCGCGCCAGACCTGGTCGACCGCGAGCCGCGCGTCCTGGACCCGCTGCTCGTGACCCTCGTCGGGACGGGCGGCCGTCTCAGCATGCGCATGCGCCTGCACCTGTGCCTGTGCCTGTGCCTGTGCCTGTGCCTGGTCGAGATTCGCCAGCGCCTGGCCCACGTCGCGCAGGCGCGCCACCAGCAGGGCGTCCCGTTCACCGGTCGGCCCCTCGGCGCGGCCCTTGCCCTTGGCGCCGGCCGGCAACGGCTCGTCCCGCGCCACCGTCACCGCCGCGACGACACGGCGCAACGCCTCCCGATAACCCACCTCGCGAGCGTCATGACCGATCACCGGCCGATAACCCAGCGCCCGGCCCACCAGACCCGAAGCCCCGCTGAACGCCCCACGAACCGACTCCGCCGAGAACCCGTTCTCCCGCGCCCACTCCGCCAGGAACCCCGGCTCCAACACCTCCTCGCCGGCCTCGAAGACCGCGGACTCCTCCGGCGACGGCACAACGTGCTCGCCGTCCCCCGTCCTGTCGGCGAGCCCACTACCGGGCCGGAAGCCCCTCACGGACGCACCATGACGGGCCGCCGGGCCGAGCCCGATTCCCGAAGCGCGGGGCAGCAGGCCACGGACGTGTTCCAGCGCCTCCACCGCCAGCCGCAGAGCTGGTGACGGCTCCGGGGACGACTCGATCGCCGACCGGACACGGGCGCCGACCGTCGCAAGCGTCGCCTCCACGGAAGGGGACAACGGCGCACCGCTGCGCACATGACGTGCGACGGCCTCGCCGAGCAGCCGCACCTCCTCGGCCCCCATCACCCGGGCCGACCCGCCAGCCGTAGTCGGCACAGTATTCCATCGGGTCCGCTCGAAAAGGCGCGCCAAGCCGTCCACCAGCGGGTGCTCGATGACCGTCTTCACTCCGCCCGCGTCCATAGCCTGCTCCACAGAACGCTCAGCCACCGCGTAGGCGTCCCGCTCAACACGCGCGACCTCTTCCAGCATGGCAACGAACCGGTCATCGGTCATCACACTGGGAACGCCGCCGTAGTGGCGCAACTCCAGCAGCGCCATGGGATGAGCCAGAGCACCGCCGAAATCGTCCAGCTCGTGGTAGTCGGTCATGCCGACCGCTTCGGTCTGACTCACCTGGCGCCCGTCGGCCGTCTGTCCCATCAAGGCCGTGGCCAGGTACTCCCGCGGGGAGACGTTCCACGGGGACACCTCGTCCAGCGGATGGTCGAACTCGCCCGGTGCGAAATCGCTTCGCATGTTGACGGAGACGGGATGGGACAACAGGTTACGAAGTGACCTCTCCGTGCGCTCCTCAATCCGCTGGTACTGCGTCTCCAGGAACCTTCTCACCCTGGGGCTCAGGGCCTTCCTGACCTCGGACAGCGGCGTCCGGGAAGCCGCCGGCAGCATGTTCTTGGTCAGCGCGTCCGGCCAGTGGTGACGCTGCAGGGGCACCGCCGCCACATGGCTGAACACCAGCCGCAGGTAACCGTGCAGCTCCTCCACCCCCGGCACCGCGCCCAGGAACGGCAGCGTGCCCGGCGGGACGGCGTGGCCCGTGCGCAGCCGAACGTAGCCCGCCGTCACCGAGTCGGCGAACTGATGCCCGACCATCATGGCAGCTACGAACTGCGGCAACGGCAGGCGGTCAAGAACGGTGTCGAGGACGAGGGACAGGCCCTTCGGCGGGACACCCACAGTCAGCTGCACCATGGCGGCATGCCCCGGACCCGACGGGGAGGGCCCGACGGCAACGTCCTGACCCACCTCGCTGAGCTGCCATCCCTCCGCGGCGGGGAACAGCTCTGCGAGCCGAGTGGGTCGGCCCGAGCTGTCGGGGAGCCCGAGCTGCTGCCGTATCGCCCTGTACAGCTCGATCGCCTGCTCGCGCGGCAGGAGCCCCTCCTCGCCGGGCAGCACGGCCATCGGCGGCAGGACGATCTCCGGAATGGCGTGCGCCTCCATCACTGGCGCATGCCCGCCGCTCACCGCGGCCGCCGCCTGATACGACGGGTGCAGTACGCCCCCGGCATCACGGAAGAAGGACATGTGGTCCACGACCAGTTGCACGCCCGACCGGTGCTTGGCCAGCAGCGTGGCATAGTCCAGCGGCTGGCCGTTGACGGCCAGCAGGGGGTGCTGGTCCTCGGTCTCCGTTCCCACCGCCCCACCGACCATCGTCTGCGGAGGTTCGCCGTTCCCGCCGTCACCGAGAGCACGGTGGGCATCATGCAGGTAGCGGACGTCCGCGAGATCAAGATGAGGGACTAGCTCATGGGCCGCATACACCGCCTCCTCAACCATGAAAGCCATGTCCTCGACCCGCTGCCCGTGACCCGCCTCCGGGTAAGCCGCCGCCTCGGCCCGCGCATGATCGAGACTCACCAGCGCCTGACCCACGTCAGTCAGACGCGCCACCAGCAGGGCGTCCCGTTCACCGGTCGGCCCCTCGGCGCGGCCCTTGCCCTTGGCGCCGGCCGGCAACGGCTCGTCCCGCGCCACCGTCACCGCCGCGACGACACGGCGCAACGCCTCCCGATAACCCACCTCGCGAGCGTCATGACCGATCACCAGCCGATAACCCAGCGCCCGGCCCACCAGACCCGAAGCCCCGCTGAACGCCCCACGAACCGACTCCGCCGAGAACCCGTTCTCCCGCGCCCACTCCGCCAGGAACCCCGGCTCCAACACCTCCTCGCCGGCCTCGAAGACTGCGGACTCCTCCGGCGACGGCACAACGTGCTCGCCGTCCCCCGTCCTGTCGGCGAGCCCACCACCGGGCCGGAAGCCCCTCACGGACCCACCATGACGGGCCGCCGGGCCGGGCCCGAATCCCGAAGCGCGGGGCAGCAGGCCGCGGACGTGGGCAAGCGTTCTCACCACTTGCCGCAGCGGTGGTGACGGCTCCGGGGACGACTCGATCGCCGACCGGACACGGGCGCCGATCCTCGTGAGCGTCGCCTCCACGGCAGAGGGCAGCGGCGCGGCGCTCCGCACATGGTGCGCGACGGCCTCGCCGAGCATCCGCACCTCCTCGGCCCGGATCACCGGATTCGGGCCACCAGCCGCGGTCGGCACGCGGGTCCAGCGATCTCCCATGAGGCGCGCCAGGGCACCCACCAGCGGGTGCTCTATGACCGCTCTCACCCCGCGGGCGTCGAGATCGTGCGCCACCGAGCGCTGAGCCACCGCGTAGGCCCGTTGCTCGACGCGGGCGACCTCTTCCAGCGCGGCGGCGAACCGTTCGTCGGTCATCACACTGGGAACGCCGCCGTAGTGCCTCAGCTCCAACAGCGCCATGGGATGGGCCAGGGCGCCACCAGCGTCGTCAAGCTCGTGGTAGTCGCGCATGCCGACCGCATCGAACTGGGTCACCTGGTGCCCGTCGGCAGTCTGTCCCATCAGGGCCGTGGCCAGGTAATCCCGCTGGGGACGTTCCGACTCGGTGACCACGCTGTCCAGCGGACGGTCGAACGCGCCGGGCTGGAACTCCCTTCGTATGGCAAGGGAGTCAGGGTGGGACAACAGGTAGACAATCGAGTTCTCGGTGTGCTGCTCGATCCGGTCGTGATACCTCTCCAGGAACTCCCTCACCTCGGGGCTCAGTGCCCTCCTGACCACGAAAAGCGGCGTCCTGGAAGCCGCCGGCAGCATGTTCTTGGCCAAGCGGCCCGGCCAGTGGTGGATCTGCATGGGCGACGCCGCCACATGGCTGAACACCAGCCGCAGATAGCCGTGCAGCTCCTCCAGCCCCGGCATGGTGCCGAGGAAGGGCAGCCTGTCGTGCGGGACAGCGAAGCCGGTGCGCTGCTGAACGTAGTCGGCCGTCACCGAGTCGGCGAACTGATGCCCGACCATCATCGCAGCTCCGAACTGCGGCAGCGTCAAACGCTCGTACACGGCGTCGAGGACGACAGACAGTGCCTTCGGCGGCACCCCCACGGTCAGCTGCACCAGAGCCGCGTGCCCCGGGCCCGACGGGGAGGGCCCGACGGAAGTGTCCTGGCCCAGCTCGCTGACCCGCCAACCCTCCACGGCAGGGAACAGCTGCTCCAGCCGAACTGTCCGGCCCGAGCGGTCAGGGATCGTGAGTTGCTGCCGTATCGCCCGGTAGAACTCGACCACCCGCTCGCGCGGCAAGCGCCGCCCCTCTTCGCCTGCCAGCACCGCCATCGGCGGCAGGACAATCTCCGGAATGGCGTGCACTTCCCGCCTCGGCGCACGCCCGCCACCCGCCACGGTCGCAGCCTGACTCGTCGGGTGCAGTACGCCGGTGGCGTCGCGGAAGAACGCGTGGTGGTCCACGACGAGTTCGACACCGGACCGGTGCTCGGCCAGCCGCGTACCCGACGCCAGCTCTCTGCCCGGGGGAACGATCAGCAGGGGGTGCTGGTCCTCGGTCTCCGTTCCCACCGCCCCACCGACCATCGTCTGCGGAGGTTCGCCGTTCCCGCCGTCACCGAGAGCACGGTGGGCATCATGCAGGTAGCGGACGTCCGCGAGATCCAGATCGGGGACGATCTCCCGCGCCGCGCGCCAGACCTGGTCGACCGCGAGCCGCGCGTCCTGGACCCGCTGCTCGTGACCCTCGTCGGGACGGGCGGCCGTCTCAACCTGCGCCTGCGCCTGATCGAGATTCACCAGCGCCTGGCCCACATCGCGCAGACGCGCCACCAGCAGGGCGTCCCGTTCACCGGTCGGCCCCTCGGCACGACCCTTGCCCTTGGCGCCGGCCGGCAACGGCTCGTCCCGCGCCACCGTCACCGCCGCGACAACACGGCGCAACGCATCCCTATATCCCACCTCGCGAGCGTCATGGCCGATCACCGGCAGATAAACCAGCGCCCGGTGCACCAGACCCGAAGCCTGAACGTACGCCCCACGAACCGACTCCGCCGAGAACCCGTTGTCCCGCGCCCACTCCGCCAGGAACTCCGGTTCCAACGCCTCCTCGCCCACCGCGAAGACCGCGGACTCCGCCTCAAGCGACACACCACGCTCACGATCCGCCCCACCGCCGAGCCTGCCGGCACCGGAATGCGAACGCGCCGGACCGCCATTCCGGGTGGCAGCCGCCTGCGACGAATGGCGCGAGACCGGTGGTCGGCCCTGGCCGGGCTGAGCACCTGTGACATCCAACGCCCTTCGCAGTGCCGCCGCGGCCCCGGTGAGACGGGTGCGGTCCTGGACTGACAGACGAGACATGGAGGGTTGTGAACCGATTGCATCCTGAACGGTTCTGAGGAGCTTCCTCAGTTCGGCCGGCAGAGCCGGGGGAAGCCGACCGCCCTCCACGGCAAAACGCATAGTTTTCTGAGCGAGCCTGTTTCGATCCGAATTTCTCAGAACAGGCCGGTTTCCATCGCCCTGCTGCGGTACCGACAGGCCGCTGACCGCGGCGAGCACTCTCCCCATCGCGGCCACAAGCGGATGAGAGAGTGCACCGTACGCCGCGACGGGAGAGATCTGGCCGGTCCGATCTCCGCTGAACCGGTTCGCCTGGGCGTAGCTGTTCTTGGATGCCTCCTTGAAATCGCGTACGAGTGAGGCCACTTCGGGATCCGTCACAGGCCGCTGCTTACTGCTGACGTGCCGAAGCTCAAGGAGGATCAAAGGAATGGCGATCCGTCCCTCGTTGGTATCGGGTTCGGGGAAGTCCCTCATCCCCACCATGTCTTCCTGGCCTACCTTGATACCGTGCTCGGTAGCACCTTGGAGGCCTGTCATCAGGTAGTCACGGTAGGTGAATCCCGACCAGGAAGATTCCCCCAGCACGTTCAAACCGTCACTGCCTCCGTAGCGACGAAGAACTTTCTGAAATTCCGCTTCGACATCCTGGGCAATCTTTTCCCTGAATTGCTCCAGATGTGCGCGGACTTGGGGCAGCAATGTGGAGCGGATGGCCTCGAACGGCGTACGCGACGCGGCAGGCAGCATGTTCTTGACCAGCCCGTCACGGAACAATCGAGATTGGAACGGGCCTGCAGTCACGTGACTGAACAGCAGCCACGCATATCCGTGGATCTCATCCACTCCGGCCACATCGGTAAGGAACGGAATATGTTGAGGCGTGACGTCCTGATGAACTACCGCTCTGGCATAATCCAGTGCGACCATGTCGGCGAAATTACGCGCCCCCGCAAAAAGAGCGCCGACACTTCGGAATGCGAGTCGCTCTTGGACCAGATCGAGCATTGCACTCAGGCCGCCTGCCGGGACCCCGACAGTGATCTGCGTGTACGTAGGATGATCCGCGCCCTCCGGTGAAGGTTCGATCTGCACCCGGTGGCCGTCCTCGGTCAACTCCCATCCATGGTCGCCCCCCAGGGCAGCCTTGAGATCCATTGGCCGGCCCGAGGCGTCGGCCTTTGCCAGGGCCGTTCGAGTCGCATGATGCAGCGCCAGTCCGTCCTCGACCGACGTCCGATACCTGTCTCCGGGGAGAGCCGCCAAGGGCGGAAGAACGATCTCCGGAATCAGACGCTTCTGCTTGGTGACAGGTTCTCCATTGGCTGCCCCGGGCGTTGAGTACAGGGCACCGTCCTGGCCCTGGAAGAACGACCGGTCGTCCACGACGATGCGAGCCCCGGAAGGATGCTCGGCCAGGACATCACCCAGTGTGATTGGCGGCCTGCCGATGAGGCGTAGCGGGCGCAGATCCTCCGTTTCGATGCCGATGGCGCCACCGCGCAGTCGCAGCGGCTCGCCCCGGTTGGCGATGGCACCCGCGATCTCCTGGGCCACGGCGCGCTGGTGGCGGCCGATCAGGAGGGGGGCCATTTTCTCGTACTGCGCTGAGACCATGGCCTCGTCGGCCGGACCGTAGGGCCAGCCCAGGTCCCGCAGTCCGCGGTTGACCTCAGCAAGCAGATCGGGCGTGACCGTACCGGGAGGCGGGGCTGCCACGGGCTGTTCGGAAGCCAGGACCTCGGCGCTGTCGCCGTCGGCATGATTCGGCCCCTGTGCGGCGGGACGGTCATCCACCGGTGTGCCTTCGAGGAGAACGGGGGCGTCGGGGGCGACGGTCCGCTCCAGCCTCTCGGCCAGTTTCCGGGACAGTTCCGGGTCGAGTTCGGGATGCTCGGCCAGCAGCAGCAGCTCGTCATACGGGTCGAGACCGAGGTCACGAACGGCGACCTTCGTCACGCTGCCGTCCAGCAGAATCCTGGTGCGGGAGTCCACCGGCAGATGGTCGCCCACGGTGGCACCGTCGACTTCCGCGCTGCGCAGGGCGGACCCGTACAGCAGCTTCAGAGTCTCCTCATCGAGCGGCAGCCGAACGGCGTCCCGCTGAGCGGACCCGTGCGCGGCCCCTTCCTCGGGCGTCGAAGGCGTGACCTCTGCCGGCGCTGCCGGATCCGTGCCCTCCTCGCGGGACACCGGCGTGACCTCCGCCTCCGCTGCCGGATCCGTGCCCTCCTCGCGGGACACCGGCGTGACCTCCGCCTCCGCTGCCGGATCCGTGCCCTCCTCGCGGGACACCGGCGTGACCTCCGCCTCCGCTG
>NZ_JBICZA010000014.1:0-46192 GCF_043201585.1 Streptomyces sp. NPDC048297 | reverse complement strand
CTGCCGGATCCGTGCCCTCCTCGGCCCTCGGGGGGAACAGGTGGGCGAGGTCGCGTTGGATCTCGGCCTTGGGCATGCCGTCCCGCGTGGGCAGCATGGCGATGAGACCGCCCGGCACCCGGACCCGCAGTTCGCGCTTGCCGGCGCCGCGCAGCACGACGTCGACGTCGAAGCGGTAGTGGGTGTAGTCCCGGACCACCTCTTCGTCATGCTCGATGGTCGCGGAGACACCGCCGTCGACCTTCGTCTCCGACTCGGTGCCGATCTCATTGGGCTGCCGGCCGAGCAGGGCGTCCTCGCCGACGCCGCCACCGCCCTCCAGGCCCGCGCCGAGGTAGCGGCCGGACGAACGGTCGCGGCCGATCTCCTCGTCCTCGTCGCCCTGCTGGTAGCGGCGGGCCTTGAACAGCTCACTCTGGTCGAGCAGCCGGCCGGCGGAGACGAGGTCGAGGCCGACGGTGACCTTCCGGCCCGACACGTTCACCGTGTACTCGTGCGCGAGCAGACGCGACACGGAGGTCCGCAGCATCGTATGGCTGGTGTCCTGCTCGTACACGAGACCGGCCCGGGTGCCGTGCCCGACGGCGGGCACCTCGCCGACCGTGGACGAGGCGAGGTCGGGCAGCGCCCGGCTCGGGATGGCGACGACCTTGGCCCACTCGCGGATCACGCGGGCGGCCGGCATGTCCCATGGGTGCAGTTCCTGGAGCGTCTCGGCGACACGCCGGGGGGTGAGGTCCCCCTGCGACGTGGTGGGCGTGATGGTCCGGTCGAGGTGGGCCCAGCGGGGCACGGCCGCCGCGCCCGCCGTCTCGGGGGCGGGCGGACGGGCCGACGGTTCGTCCGCGTCGACCACGAGGCGCGAGGACACGAGCAGACGCACCGACCCGGCGATGTCCTTCGTCTCCGAGCGCCACGTCCACGGCTGGTGCGTGTGCCAGGCGTTCTCCACCACGTGACGGCGGCCGATGAGCCGGGCGAAGAGACCGACCGTTCCCACCGTGCCGCGGCCCAGGGTGCTCAGGACCTCCGGCATCTGCCGGCTGGTCCCCATCTGCACGCGGAACGTCAGCGGATGCTCGAACTCCTCCGAGCCCACCCGGGTGTTCGCCCGGTAGATGTCCACGTACTTGGACATCCGCGTCTCGGAGTCCGCCTTGCGGCCGTGGACTCCCGCGGCCAGGTCGACCCCGCCGTGCCCCTGCTGGTTGCTGCTCTCCTCGTGCTGCCCGCCGCGGCCCGCGACGTTGACGCCGACGCCGTAGGTGGTGCCACGGGCGTTGACGGTCTTCTCGTCGGTGGTGCTCTCCGCGCGCAGGGTGAGCTTGGTCTCGCCGCGGGAGCGGTGGGACGTCGCCTCGTGGATGCGGGTCACCTCCACGTGCACCCACAGGTAGTTCGTCGTACCGGCGAAACCGGAGGTGGGGATCCAGGTGGTGATCCCGCCGTCCGTGAGCGCGCTCCACCGGGTTCTGAGCGCTTCGGGGCGGAAGGCCGCCACGAGCGCGGGCTCGACCTTGGTGGGGTGCAGGACGCCCCGGCCCTTCAGGGTGCTCAGGATGTGCGGCAGCACGTCGCCGGAGTCCATCAGTTCCGGATGCACGGCGGTCCGCAGTACCGAGCCGCCCACGTAGGTGCGCAGCGGGGGCTCGGGGACCGGGCTGTGGACGGCGGGCGTGAGCGCCGACGAGGACGGGCCGGGGTCGACGGGCGCGGCCAGCGGGGCCGTCGCCTCGGCCGTCGCCTGCGGGACCTTCTCCTGCGTGACCTCCGTATGCGTAACTTCCGTATGCGGGGCCTCCGCCTGCGGAATCTCCTCCGGTTCCGTCGGCCGCGGCAGCAGCTCGGCGGGCAGGACGTCCTCCCGTCGGCGGTCCGGGACCAGGACGTCCATTCCGTCACGGACCCTGATCATGCGGGTGCGCTCCTCAGGAGCCGCGCCGTTCTGCCACCACGTGAGGGTCACGGAGTACACGGCGTCGGCACGCACGGTCGACGCCGCCTTGTAGGTGGCCCGGGTGACGTCGATCGACCCGTAGTCCTGCTCCCGGGTGCGGTTGACCAGGTCCCACGAGATGTCCCCGTGGGCCTGGAGGACCACACGGCCGCCGGGCGCCCAGACCTCCCGGTGGGGGTCGGTCGCTCCCTCGGCGATCTCCACGTCCTTGCCCGTGTCGGAGCCGAAGCGCAACTGCGGGCCGAGTCCGGCCTGCAGGCCCAGCGCCACGCCCCGACGGGACTGGACGGCGTTCTTGGAGGCGGCCTGCGCGTACTGCTCGATCTCCGTGGGGCCCTCGCCGGCCATGGTCCCGGCCAGGCTACGCGTGCGGTACCCCTGCAGGCGGATGGTGAGGGTGGCCACTCGCCCGTCCACCCTCGGCAGGACGATCACCCGGCCGGTCGGTTCGGTGAGCTGGCCGAAGTACGCCGCGAGGTCGCCGGGGCGCAGCGCCGCCGACAGCTCTTCGGGCACCGGCCGCCGGGTACCGGCGTGCTGGGTGTAGAGGCTGGTCGCCAGATGGACCAGTTCGGGGCTGTGCAGGAACGCCGGGTAGAGGCCGGCCGTCCCGTTCTCCAGGCGCAGCCTGCCCTCGGCCGCTTCCGGCCACCGCCGCAGGAACGCGACGGTGCCCATCGCCGCGGCTTCGTCGGGTGCCGCGGGGGCACGCGGTGTGTGCTCGTGCGGCACGACCACCTGTGCCATCAGCTCACCGGGCTTGTCGATCCACCAGGTACGGGCCGGCCGCCGCCCGTCGTCCCGGGCCATCGAGAGCTCGTACACCACCTCGTAGCGGTGTTCGTCGACGTTCCCGTCGGTCTCCAGCCGGCGGTAGGACTTGGCGACCGAGGTGAACGACTCGCCGCGTCCGAAGCCCACGCGCCCCACGAGCCGGACGCCGCCCAGCTGAGCCCGCACCATGTCCCCGAGGCTGATCCGCACGCCGCCGCCGGCCCCGCCCTGGACACCGAACGAGGTCTCCACGTGCGAGGTGACGGTCTCCCCCATCGCCGCGCGGGTGTTGTACGTCAGGTCGTAGCTGATGGAGCCACGGTGCTCCAGCAGATGGGCGCGCACCGACAGCAGGTAGCGGCGCCCGCCCACGAGGACGGGGTGCCGCACCCCCGCGACCAGATTGGCCAGATCGCCCTCCAGCGCGGGACGGCCGAACAGCGTGGAGAGCTGACGGTCCACGAGGGCCTGGTCGTGGCGGCTGGCACCGCCCCCTTCCCGCTGAAGCGCCCAGCGGAAGTGGTCCTCGACCAGTTGGGCACCGGGCAGGGCGGTGGCGACGGCGTAGCCGAGGCCGCGGCGCGTGGCCAGGGCCATCGGTTCGACGGGCCGCCGCGGGACGGCTGTGCCGGCTGTGTCAGCTGTGTCAGCTGTGTCAGCTGTGTCAGCTGTGTCAGCTGTGCCGGGCGTAGCGTGCGGCGGGGGCGACAACTCCCCCGCCGGCGTGTCCAGCCGACGGGGCCGCTCCATGATCCGTTCGGGTTCGGCCTGCGCCTCGCGCAGCAGGGCCCGCACATGCGGTTGTGCCGCGATCGGTCCGGGCAGTACGGCCGGTGCGAGCTGCCGCAGTTCGGGGCTGTGCACCGCCCCGAGCGCGTACTCCTCCAGTTCCCGGGCGCCGTCTCCGTCGCGCCAGCGCACGACGAGCTCGGCGTCCACGACGGCTTCCACCGGGTCCAGCCGGCGGTGCGTGGTGCTCGTCCAGTCCAGCGTCACCTTCAGCCGCGCGTGGTAACGGGCGTACGGCTGCGGGCCGTTCGTCCGCATGATGGAGTGCGAGAGGGACTGGGACGACAGGCTGTGGCTCCACCGGCGCGACCAGTCGACGCCCAGTGAGGCCAGGGGGGCGAGCCCCTTGATGGAACCGGTGCGAGGCTGGTGCACGGCGGGGTCCACCAGGCCGACCACGTTGGCGACGACCGCGTAGGCGATGGAGCTCTTGCCGCCGCGGCCCCGCACTCCGGTCCGGCCGGTGCCGAGGTCCTGACGGGTGACCATGTCCGTCAGGCCCGTCAGCCGCAGCCCCTCGATGCCCGCGCGCAGGCGGAAGTGGCCGGAGAACCCTCCCGTCCCGCGAAGCCCGCTGCCGACGACGATCCGGTTGCTGACATCGCCGCTGGTGAACATCCAGCGGCTGCGGTTGCGGAACGCCGTCTCGTTGACGAGCAGTTGGGCCTGGCGGGTCACTTCCGCGGTGGTGCCCGCCGACAGGCCCGCGCCGCGCAGCACCTGCTGCAGCCGCAGGACGACCGGGTTGAGGTCGACGGCGTTGAGTGTCTCGGAGGACACGTGCGGCCGGGGGCCCGGCGACGGTTCCGCGGTGACCGCGTCCTCGGGAATGGTGCTGAGCGGACCGCGGTCCGGGAGAGGGGAGGCGGCTCTGGGGACTTCCGTGATGGCGTCCGCGGAATCCAGCCCGAAGTCGGACTTGACGGACTCGGCGTACTCGGCGAACTTGACGGACTCGGCGTACTTGCCGGAATCATCGGACTCGGTGGACTTTACGGACTCGGCGAACTTGCCGGACTCACTGGACTCGCCGGACTCGTCGGTCCCGAAGGGCTCGGTGTGTGCGGTGGGTTGGATGGAGCTGTCGGGGAACTCCACGACCAGGCCGCGCGGCAGGGACACCTCCTCGCGGAGTTTCAGCTCGGCCCCGTCGACGTAGACCTTGACCTTCAGACCGGCCTCGAACGGTGTGTTGTTGCCCACGAACAGCTTGTGACCGGTGATCACGTTCTGCTTCAGGCCGACGTTCGTGAAGACTGAGGAGACGCCCTTCATCTGTCCTGCGGCCACCACGGCGCTGGCGGCCTGCAGGGCGACGTTGATGGCCGCGAAGCCCATGGCTTCGACGGTGTTCGACCGGGCCTGGGTCACACTGCTGGAGACCGCGGTGGAGTTGAACCGCACGATGTAGCGGCGCACCCCGTCCGAGTCCATCTCCACCGTGGCGGGCCGGGGATCGTGCAGGACCGGTCGCAGCCACACGGTGCTCCCGCCGGCCGTGACCACCCGGCCCGCGTTGAGCAGTCGGTTCCACGCCAGGGGATCGGACTGGGCGAGGATCTCGGTCAGGTGCGGTGTCAGCTCCCGGGCCAGGCGCCGGTCGGGCAGCGCGTCCGCGACGGCGCGGGCGTGCCGTGCGGCGCTCTGCGCGTCCCAGCCGTCGACCTGACGGACCGTGAACTCGCCGAGCATTCCGAGCCGGGTGAACCAGGGCACCTGCGCGGCCTCGGCCACCTGGTCGACGACGCCGTCGCCTCCCGAGGGCGGGGACTCCGGCGGTTCGGTGGGCTGGTCGGCCCCGGTGCTGTCGGGGTCGCCGAAGAGCCGGGCCACGGCGGCAAGGGACTCGTTCTCGATACGACCGGCGACCACGGGCGCGGCGCCGAGCAGGCTGCTGTCTTCGACAGAGCCTGACGCCAGCGGCGTGCCGTGGGCGTACGGGGCGTAGACGTCGGTGATCTGGCGCAGGTGGTCGTCGGTGAGGGCGAACGCTTCGGGGGCGTCACCGTGCAGCCTGCCCATGAGGCTGAAGTCATGCCCGTTGTCCCGGTCGTCGTGCACTCCCAGACCGTGGACGAATTCGTGGACGAGAGCCAGCGGATGGGCATCGGCGAACCACGTTCGCTGGTTCATACCGTGCCCGCCGGCCGGCGTACCGGGCACAACCTCCGCAATACCGTGGGCGGCCTCCGGTGCGGCGACGAACTCCACGCCCACGTGCAGCACCGGTCCGGCAGACGGGGCGCTTCCTGACTGCGTCAGGTCCGGCTGCAGGGCGGGCAGCCGGTGCCCCCGCTCGTTGACATACCGCTCGATACCGTGGACCAGACCGGTGCGGACGCGGTCGAGCTCAGCTTCCGAGGCCCCCTCGCCGGCGACCAGATGGATACGGCGAACCAGGGACAGAACCGGTGGCCGACCCGCGACCCCCTCGTGCCACGACCAGGCATAGCCGACGTCCGTCCGCTCACCCGACGCCGGCGGGCGTGCCACGGTGCGGCGGCCCTGACTATCGTCAACGACCTTGAAGGGGTCGACACGCGGGTTCTGCAGAGTCCTCCACCGGTCCGTATCCACCTCGCCGGCCCTCACGACCGGGCCGCGAGACGCCGCACCCACACCTACAGGCAGTTCGGCGCCCGGCGGGTCCCCGGCCTCCAGGTCGTACTGCACGGCGGGCGACCGGTCGAAGCGGGTGTCCGGGGCTGCCGACTCCTCGAACGCGATCCGCACGACGGCGCTGCGCATCCGTCCCTGACTCGACATCCCCAGGGACAGCAGGGCGTCGTCGGGGGACGATCCCCGCCCGGCCGAGGTGACGGTGAAGTCCTCCACGCCCAGGCCCTGCGCGGCGCGGCCCATCGCGACGATCTCCGAGGAGATCCGGTCGGCCAGGAACTGCGCGACGGCGTCCGCCCGTGTCTGTGACGTCTTCCTCGAGCCGTTTCCGTACCCCGTGACGGCCACGACAGCGCGTCGACCGGTGCGTCGGCCGTCGACCGCGGCCGCGACCACCCGGCCCGCCAGCTCCGCAATCGACTCCATCGCCTCCCGGGAAAGCGTCTTGCCCCCCCGCGGGAACGCCACGACGGTGGTTGGCGCAAAGTCCGGACTGCGGGCGGGACGCCCATCGGTCCAGACGACCGTTCGAGTCCGGGGGTCCCAGGTGCCGGTCATCCTGGTCCGGCTGTCCAGCACCCGTACGAACGCCGTCGATTCGATGTGGCCGGCGAAGGCGATCTCGTCCTCGCTGCCCAGAGACGTCTTGTTCTGCCGCCGCAAGGTCGCGGTGACGTCGACACCGGTCGGTTCGGAGTTCCGCCATGGCTCGATTTCGTAGCGGTACCGCCGCTGGTTGAACCACAGTTGGCTGTCCCGGGTGGTGGAGACGAACTGGGACTCCGCGTTCTCCTTCACCCAGTCGTCGACCTTCACGAGGTTGTCGATTCTCCGCCCGGCGAACCCCGTGCTGAACACCTCCTCCGGCGGCAGCGTGGAGAAGTGCCAGAGCGTCTCGCCCGGCCTGCTCTCCACCACCTGCTTTCTGTCCCCTCGGTGCACGAGGGCGTAGTCCACAGGAGGCGGCACATCCGCCAAGGCACCTCTGTCACCATCACTCCGCCTCCCCTGCACGGCATCTGCGGCGGCGATGTCGCCGTCAGCACCGCGGCTGGGACCGGCGACGTGCTCCCCCGGCAAAGCGCCCAACCAACCGTCGTCACGACCGTCGTCCGATGTACGCGAAGGACGGCTGCCGCCCACCAGCCGGTGCGGTCCCTGTCCGAGCGCTGCACGGGCGATACGATCGGCCTGGTCCGGGAAGTTGACACGCCGCCATAGTCCGTCCCCACCCGCCTCGTTCACAGCACGACGACGAGCCGACTCGAAGGCGGCGTCTTCCAGGGAGATTTCGGCCTGCCGCAGGCGTCTGTTCACCTCGATCCGAAGATCCGCTTCCCTGGGCAACTCGCCGATCTGCCCCCCGTCGATGCCACCGTCGGCAACAGCAGGAGAAACCAGGCCGCGCTGCTCAGACACCGCCTGACCGTCCCGGTCCCGTACACCTGCATCAATGGGGGTAGCGGACGGGGCGGCAGCAGGCACAGCCCCCCGCCTCCCAATCCCACCATGAGGCTCCACGCCCTGAGAGCGGGAGGAAGACTCATCTATCCGGGCATCGGGCACGACCATCCGCACGGCGAGGGACCGACCGCCCAGCCACCAGCCGGTGCCGTCGTCCGGCGGGAGAGCGGACAGGTCCAGGGGGCTTCCGTCGAGAAGACGGAAATACGCCTGTGCCTGTCGCGGCATGGCCACGATTTCCTGGGGATACCCGGCTATGGGCAGGGGACGGGTGACGACGATGCCGCGCACCAGCGGCCTCAGGTCCGCACGCGAGGCGAGGTAGCGCAGGGCCGCTTCCCAGACGACGTCGGGGCGGTCGTGGAGCGCGATGCTCTGGGCCGTCTGCGTGAGGGGCAGTTCGCCCTCACGGTTGTAAAGGCCGCGCACCAGGCTGTGGACGACCCGTGCGGTGAAGGCGACCGTCTCGTCCGCGGACCTGTTCTTGATGACGGGCTGGGCCTTGCGCACCCAGGACCCGTCGGATCTGTCGGTCACACCGCTCACGCCCGGCAACTCGCCGATCATGTCCCCGAGGCCGAGGTACGCTCCCACCGCCCGGTACGCGTACGGGCCGGTCCTGAGCATGACCGAGTTGCGCGAGACGATGGTCGTCGGCGTGAACCAGTTGGTTTGTTCGGGGTTCTCCTCAGCGTAGAGCTCCCGCTGTGTCTGGCTGTACTTCTCGGCGATGGCGTTCTTCGCCGCGCCGGCGAACGGGTGACCGGCCGGCATGATCAACATGGAGTTGGTGAAGGAGGTTCCGGTGGCACCCGTGCCATACGCGTGCGGGCTTGTCACGGTCTCCTGGAAGGCGCGCAGATCGGCGATGTCGTTGTCGCCGTCCGTGTAGAGACCTCCGAAGCGGTCAAGGATCTCCAACCGCAGGATGTCACTGGCCGCCGCCCATCCGGTGCCGACCTGCTTGGCCGTCTCGGTGGCGAACTGGGCGTGCAGGTGCATGGGCCACTGCTCGTGGAACACCTCGTTGATGTTGACCAGCCGAATGTTGTTGTCCCAGGACCAGTGGACCATCTCCCGTACCGCGGACTGGTAGGGGTCCTCCGTTCCGTGGCTCTCATCAGTCGCCGCATCGACGGCGCTGCGCGGCAGGTCCGTCCACAGGACGAACGTCGCCTGCCGGCCGAAGGCGTGTGCGGCCCGCCCGAACCGTCTCCAGAAGGCGCCTGACACGCCCGAGTCCCGCAGCGGACCGCCGAGCCAGATGGCATGGACGACGGCGGGAATGCGGAGGTCACCGGGCCGCAGCCAGGGTATCTGCCTGTTGGGTGCCCACTGCGTGGCCCAACGGCGGTAGTGACCGTAACTGGTTCGCTCCGCCTCCCGGACCAGGTGCTGGGGATTCATGGCTATCGCGTCCAGGAACCCGGCGACGTTGTCGGGGGCCGGGCTTCTGTCAGGACCGTGGTACGCGGCGACCTGGGGATCGTGGAACACCTCCGCCACAGGATGCGGCCTGGTGAGCCCGAACAGGTCCGGCCCGAGCGGGCCGGGGTCCTGGATCCGCCCGATGTCGGGGACCTGCGTCCGGGAGATCTCGTGGAGGCGTCCGGAGATCTCGTCGGGTCCCATGTCGTCGGGGCGGGCCGGACCGCTGCCTTGCGCCTCCCGGCGCAGGATCTCCGACACCGGCAGGGGTGCTTCCGTCTGCCCGCCGCGCCAGCGAGCCGGTATGTCGGCCGCCGTCGGTCCCGCCAACGGCCGGTGGGCGGGGAGCGGGTAGCGGACATGGACCGCGACGATCCGCAACCGGTCCTTCGAGCGCAGGGAGGAGGGGACCGACCTTGCGGTCGGTTCATCGAGATCCCCGCCGCGGCTTTCCGCGTTGAAGTTGAAGTCGGCCAAGGACAGACCGGCGTCCCGATAGCGGCTCTGGCCGAGTTCGGCGGTGATGAGCTCGCTCAGTTTCCTGCGGACCGCGTCGGCGCGACGACGGCCGTTCTCCAGGGCCGCGCCGGCGGGCGATTTGCTGCTGTACCCGACGACCTCGATGACGACGGACCCGAGCGTTCCCTCGCCCCGTCCTCGCGCGGCCGCCTCCACTGTCGCCCGTGCCACGGTGAGCAGGGCGTCGGTCGCTGTCGAGGACAGTGCACGGCCACTTGTCTTGACGGGAACGACCGTGGTATTGCGGGGCACGGAAACTCCCGCCCCCTGCAAGGGTCGGACCTCGCCGTACGGGCGGTCTCCGCCCGGGAGCGGCGTACTGCGGCTACCGCCGCGCATGCCGACGGGCCCGGCGCCCTGGAGGGTGAGCGCCAGCGCGTCCGCCAACCGCGACAGGCCGAGATGACGCCGGGACTGCGGCAGACGCTGCCACGCGGCCAGGATGTCCTCGTGCGAGGCGCTGGCGGGCCCGCCTTCCGTGCGGCTCAGCGCCGCGTCCACCCAGACCTTCATCTGCTCACGGAACGCGGAGCCCGGTGTGGTCAGTTCGGTGTAGCGCGCGCGGTCCGCCGCACTGCCGCTGGTCACCCCCACCGCCCGCCAGTGGGCTTCGGCCAGCTCCCGGGCACGCTCGCGCATCGCCGACTCGGGGTCGAGGGGCGTCCGGCCGTCCTCCGAGTGGACCGCGTCCATCCCCGCGCGGGCCACCTCCGCGACTTCCTGCCAGTACGCCTCGGTCGGTCCCGGTTCCGGTTCCGCCGGATCCCGGTCGTGCCCGATCACCAGTTCCGGGGGCCGTTCGTCCCCGTAGAGGGCGAACGCACGGGTCACCAGATCCGCGGGCAGTCCGCGCAGCGCCGGTTCGGCGGCGACGGCCTCGGCGAACCGTGTCCGCGTGGCGGTCGAATCCGGCCGTCCCCCTCGGAGACGGCCGGCCCTGGAGCCGTCCGTCCTGAGGGGGCCGTCAGTGGATTCCCCGGCCACTCGGCGAGCCGTCTCGGTGGCGAGAGCGTCGCCGCCGATCTGCCGAGCCACGGCGACCGCGCCCCAGTCGTGGGGTTCCCAGTCGTGCGCGCGGGATGGGTCGCTCAGGGCGGTGCGCACCAGGTCTTCCACGGTGCTTCGGTCGCCGGCCTTGAGGTTTTCCCACGCCTGACCGAAGACGTCCACGCCCTCGTCCCCGAGTGCGTGTCCGGCGTCGAGAAGGCGGGCCACCGTGTGCGGCTGCTCGCCGCCGGCTCCCTGGGCGTGCACGAGCGTGTGGTAGTCGCGCGTCGCGGCGGCCAGTCGGCCGGCCCGGTCGACGGCTGCGGACGCCGCGGCGAGGGTGGGCATACGCCGGCCGGCCGGGGCCTTCCCCTTGTCGCGCGTGCCGACCGTGCTCCTGTCAGCCGTCCGGCTGCCGTCCGGCGCCGGGACACCTGCTCCGGTACGCACTCGCTCGACAAGGGCGCGTGACGCGGTGAGGAGAGGATGGTGCGCCACGGTCTCCAGCGTCGGGGGCCCCGAGACGTACTGCGAACTGCCGGTCCACCGGTACTTGTTGTCGCTGGAGCGGGTGCTGCTGCTCGCGAACACCACCAGGTCCATCCGGCCGTCGTCGGCCAGGATGTAGAAGATGGCGGCTCCTCCGCTTCCCCCGTCCAGGTGGACGTGCAGGGGGATGTGCGCCTGGCGGGCGCCGGTGTCCTCACGGACGCCCTGGCCTTGTGCGGCCGCGTTCAGCACCTTGTGGTGCTCGTCCGTGAAGTCCTGTGGGCCCACCCGGGCGAAGTGCACCCGGCCCGAAAGATCCCAGGTCGACTCGTCGTTGGGGCGGAACCTGCCGAACCGCCGCGCCCGCTGCGCGTGAATCTCCGCGAGGGCGTCCTGACGTGTGGTGAGGACCTGGTGCCAGGCGTGCGAGGCCGCGGTGCGCACCTCGTGGAAGGACTCTCCGAGGGCTACGTCCACCGACTGCAGGTAGGCCGCGAAGGTCCGTTCGAAGGCGGCCGGCCCGAAGTGCCGCTCTTCGGCGTCCGTGTCGCCTGTCCGGGCGATCTCGTCCGGCTGCGGCACCTGCTGCTCGAAGAACGGGCGGGCCGTGTAGGCGGCCAGGCGGTCGGGGTACTCGCCGATCTCCTCGGCAAGCAGCGGGACGGCTCCCAGCAGGGGCAGCAGCTCCGGGTGATCCGCGATCTGGTCGGCGATCCGCACACCGTGTGGTCCGGTCAGCAGGTCGGTCACGTCGGACGGCAGCGCAGGGCGGCCCGCGTGCGGCCCGGTCCTGGCGGCAGGGCGCGGCCCGGCGGGACCGGCCGGCACGGCGGCGGTTCCCGGGTGCGGTCCGGGAGACTCACCACGGCGGGCGGCGGTGTCCGCCCCGGCGGACGCCACCGCTGCCGTGACGGCGGGCCTCTGCGGCGTGACTCGGGCCCAGAGTTCGGCGTCGGAGCCGTTCAGGAGGTCGGCCCGGAGCCGCTGGTCCAGGCCCGCGAGCCGGTCCAGCGCGTCGGTGAAGTCCGGTTCGTGCGCGGCGCGCCGCTGCCACGCGGGACGGGACAGCAGGGCGGCGGCCAGGTCAGGGTGCCCGTCCATGACCGCCAGGAGACGGGCGCGGCGCAGGATGTGCGAAAACAGCTCCGGATCGAACCCCTCCGGGTGCTCTGCCAGGGCGCGGACCACCTCGGGACGCTTGTGCAGTGTCCTGCGCAGCCGGAAGTTCAGGGCCCCGGCGAGTTCGGGGTGGCTTTCGACGACCTTCCACACCGGGCTCCCGGCGGCGGCCTCGTCGAGCAGAGCCCGGTTGGCCCGGAGTGCCTCGAGCACGGCGGGTTTGGTCCGCAGCACCCCGAGCAGCTCCGGTCTGGCGGCAAGGATGCCGGGCAGTGCGCGCAGGCCCACCAGGGCGGCCCGCAGGCTCTGGCCCTGCTCCGGGGAGGCGAGGTCGTCCGCCAGGCCGGCGTTCTGGTCGATCAGCCTCAGCACGGCCGGTGACGTCAGCGGTTCGCGCACCTCCGGCGGGGTGTGGGCGAGGGCCGTCACCAGCGCCGGGGCGCGCAGGGCGACGGGCAGCACGGCGGGCGTGAGCACGGTACCCAGAAGCTCCGGGTGCGCGGCCAGTTGTTCCAGCAAGAGGGTGTTGCTCGTCAGCTCGTGCCACTGTGCCGCGTCCGCCGCGATCCCGGGGCGCTGGGTGAGGATCTCGGCCAGCCCCGGCACACCGGCCACGGCGCCGACCGACGCCGGCTCTGCCACGGCGGCCCGCAGCCTCGCCGGCACGGCGATGAGGGCCTGGATCACCGGTTCGCCCGCCGCGTGCAGCGCGACCACCACATCGTTCGAGCGGGCCAGCTCCACCGCGATCCCGGTGTCGGCGGCAACAGCCCGCGACAGCACAGGACTGACCGCCAGCAGGTCAGTCACCGGCTTGTATTCCTGCTGCATGTGAAAGTGCGACGCCCACAACCGCTCGAAGGCGGCTGCGTATTCGGGATTCCGCTGAACCTTGTCCAGTATCTTATTGAGTTCGGTATCGAAGTTAACCCAGTGGCTGACATAAATGTCGAACACCGAGTCCTCGCGGGCCAGCAGTGCGGGCAGACGGTGATCCGACAGAAGCTTGTGCAGTTTCTCGGGGGAACGCCTGACGGCGTCGAGGAGAGAAGGCCTGATCTGCAGCAGCGCCCGCAGGTCAGGCATGGAGAACACCGGCTCGGCCAGGTAGGGGCGGTCAAGCACGGCCTGGCGCAGCTCATCGGTGGCGAGCACTGCGCCGTACTCCTCCAGGATGCCCTCGTCGAGCGGCGAGCCGGAGGCGGCCAGCGCCTCGCCGACGGCCTCGGGAGGAGTCCGGCTCTCCAGATGGGGCCGCAACCGCTCGACGACCGCAGTGTGTTCCGGGTTCAGCACGAACCCTTCCGCATTCAGCAGTGCGGGGCCTGTGTCCACCACGGCACGGAGCAGAGCCGCGGGGGAAGCACCGGTCTGCTCACCACTGGCCAGCGCGTCGAACTCCCGCTCACGCCTCGTCCATTCCTCCGCGAAGCGGGGGCGCGCGATCGCCTCGCCCAACACGTCGGGTCGCCGCACCAGTGCGCGGGCGGTGGGGGCTTTCCCCCTCAGCCGTTCGTCCAACAGCCCGAACAGAGGGCCGTCGGTGAGCAGCCGCTGCCAATGCGCGTACGTGAGCTTGCCGAAGGCGGGCATGAGGGCGCGCAGCAGGCCGGGATTCGCCTTCACGTTGTCTGCCAAGGCCTCCCACTGCGTATCCGTCAGCCGTTCCAGCCCCTCCCAATGGCGGTGAATGAGCGCGGACAGGGCTCCACCGCTGGCCCGTATCACCTCGTGCACCACGGACTCCGGGTCCGCCAGTCTCGTCATCAGGTCCGAGGACTGAATCATCGCCGCGACGGTCCACGGATCCTGGACCAGTTCGTCGGCGGGCAAGATAAAGATAGGGCGTGGGTCCTGGAGGGCGAGGGAGCCCATCACCGGCGCGCGATACAGCAGTTCTCCGAACTGTCGATCGGTTGCCGCAAGGTCGCTGATCATCCGCTGGAAAAGCGGTGTTCCTCTGGGACTGAAAATCTGGTACACGGGGAATTGGCGGGCTGCGGCCAGGGCGACGATCATGGCCGCTGTGTCATCGTCGGGCAGCATGATGTCCGACGGCAGGTCCAGCAAGCCCCGTATGCGATGCGGCTCCCACGTGACCGCTTGACTGCGGGCCAGCAGCCGGAGCAGGGGGAGTTTACCTTCCGCCTTCAGCAGCCCCAGGACAGTCTCCTTCGTGAGGACCGCGTCCCACGCGGGCGAAGTTCCCCGCAGTCGGGACAGCAGCTGTGCCGTGCCCAGTTCGTCGACGTTCTGCGGCTGCTGGGGGGTGGGCTTCGGCTCCCATTCATCGCGTTGCTTCGGGCCGCGCTCGTTGACGAGTTCCGCCTCCAGCTCCTCGTCGGACACGGCGTCGTAGCGCGTCGGATCGTAGGACAGGGCAGCCGCGACCTCCGGGTTGCGTACGGCCGCCTCCATCGCCTTCTGGTCTCCCAGGAGGCGCTCGGCGAAGGCCGGTACGGTCTCCAGGACCTCGGTGAGTCCCGGGGAGGTGCTGAGCACCTTCAGCACCTGTGGGTTGGCGGTCACCGATGTGAGAGTCCGCCCGGAGGTGAGAGCCACGTGCATCTGCTCGGGGAAGCCCCGCAGCACGAGGCGCAGCCGGGTGTCCGTCAGGACGGTCCGGAAGTTGTCGGCGGTGAAACTCTCGTGCGAGGCCGTGCGGAACGTTCGGGGCGTCAGGTCCGGGCGGCACGCTCGGGTGATCAGAGCTGAGGTGAGGCCTGCCTCGGCTCCGAGCTGCCACAGCACCTCGCGCGCTTGTTCCCGTTCCTGAGAACGCACGGCACCACCGAAGTCCGGGAAGTTCGAGGCCAGGAACTGGACATCACGCCCAACGGCCGCGACGTCGCGCACGATATCCAGTCGGCCATCCAAATTCCGCAGCAGGTTGAGGCTAAGTACCAGGACCAGTTCTCGCAGACTCGGTTCTGCCTCGAGCTCATCGAGCACTTCGACCCGGTTCAGAATGTCCGCGACGTCCTTCTCCGTCTTGAAGCGCTGCTCGTCGTACCACGCCTGACTCGTCCAGACGAGTGAGTTCAGGACGCCAGGGCGAGCGTCCAGGCGTGCGACCAGCTCCGGGTGGTGGCCCAGCAGCGCGTACAGACTGGTCTGCTGGCAGACCGCACGGAGCACGTCCGGATGTCGCACCAGCTGTTCCCGCAACGGGCCACCGAGTTCGAACACGCTCTTCACGGTCTGCACGACTTGGGCCTGCTGCGGCTCGGGCAGACCCGGCAGTCGCTCGAGCACCCGGACCGCGGCATCCGCCACGGCGGTGCGGGAGGCCATTTGCCTCGGCAGCTCTCGCTCTACCATCTGGCGAAGTGCTCTGCTCGGCGTGGCCTGCGGGATGCCGCCGCCCTCGTGCCCTCCGGCGGCGGAGCCGGCATGCTGGCCGGGCCGGACGGCCGGGGTCTGCGGGGGGCGGCTCGGTCCGGCCGATGAGGACCCGGCCGTGTCGGGACCGTTGCCGGACTGCTGCCGGGACGACTTCTTCTGCTGCTTCTTCTTCGCGCCACCGGACAGCTCCATGCTGTGATCGGCAGGTGTGGCGCCCGGGATCTCCCGCAGTGCACGGGCGGCGACCGTGTGGGCCGCCTCGACGTCGGGTTCGCCCCCACCGGCGTGCAGCGCGCGCGCCACGTCTTCCAGCGCCCGCTGGTACGGCAGGCGGGCGGCGACCGACTCGGCGTCAGTGCCGATGATCAGCGGCACGCGCACATGCTGCTGAAGAATGAAGGCCGCGCGCTCGGCCGTCTCCGGTCGCATCCCTGCCGGCAACTCGTCGCGAGGGAAGACAGCCGCCCCGCCCTCTTGCTCAGGGCCGGTGAAGAGCCGAGGGGAAGACCCGCCCCGCAGTTGCTGCCGGCCTGCCGGATCGGGCAACACCGGATGTTGCTCGTGAACGTGGACGATGGCCTCGTCCAGGGTGCGGTTCCTGTCGCGCGGGGCGGGGGCATCGAGGACGTTTCGAACCTGCGGGTCCTGAAGGGTACGGGCGCTCCACTCCGCCAGGAAACCGGAGTCCGGCCCGCGCAGCTGTCCCACCCGGGCGAGCACCGCCCGATAACGCACCATCTGGTTGAAGGGCGGCTTCCCCGACTTCTCCCACCCCTTGAAAGTTGATTCACTGACACCGTGAAACAGAGCGACGACCACCGGGTGTAGTCCGCCACGCAGCTCAACGCGGCCATCGTGATCGGGTAGGGCGGGCAGGTCGCGCTGCACCGGATGTTGCTCGTGAAGGTGGACGATGGCCTCGTCCAGGGTGCGGTTCCTGTCGCGCGGGGCGGGGGCATCGAGGACGTTTCGAATGTGCGTGTTCTGAAGGGCGCGGGTGCTCCACTCCGTCAGGGCAGCGGAGTCCGGCCGGCGCAGCTGCCCCAGCCGGGCAAGTGCCGCCCAGTAACTGGCCGCAAAGCCAGAGGGTGGCGCCCCCGACTCCTCCCATCCTAGGAGAGTTGATTCGTCCACGTTGAGAAGCCGACCGATGACCTTCGGATGAAGTCCGCCACGCAGTTGCCGGCGGGCATCCAGAGCGGGCGCGTCGGGCAGGACAGGCAGGATGGGGTGCTGCTCGTGGAGGGCGAGGATGGCCTCATCCAGGGTGCGGCCGCTTCCGTCCGGGGCGGGATCGCTGAGGGCGTTCTGAATGTGCGGGTTCTGGAGGGTGTCGGCGATCCCCTCCTGCAGAGTGCCCTCGGCGACCCCGCGCAGCTGCCCGATCCGAGCCAGCACTGCCCGATAACGGACCGCATCGCCCCATCCGAGGGACGCCCCCGACTCCACTGCGGAGAAAACCCGACCTTCGATACCAAGAAGCGCACCCATGCTCTCTTGGGAAGAACCGGCACGTAGTTGTCGGCGGCCGGCCAGGTTGGGCAGGTCGGGCAGAGCGGGAAACGCCGGCTGTGGGGCGGGCCGCCGTCGTGGTGCCGGCGCGGCAGGTTGATCAGTTTGGCGCTCTTGGTGGTAGCGGTTGTGAAGGCGGTGAATTTCCTCCGCTGTGAGCGTGATGCTCTGGGAATTGACGTGGTCCCAGACACCACCCAGCGTGGCATCGGGATGGGACTCCGCGATGCGGAAAACGGCGTTCGTCTGATCCCCGGTGAGCGGCGCGATCCAGGGACGCGCCCAGGGCACGCTCTTCACAGGGCGGGCATTCCAGGACACATCCGTGTGCGGGCCGAGCACCGCCCGTGCCGCCCGTGACGGCGGGTTGATGATGGCGTCGACATCGATAGGCGTCGGACGGTCGGACACCTCGGGCCCCGGAGACTCCTCGGGCTCCGGAGATCGCTCGAAGGCCTCCAGGAGGAAGTTCCTGTCGTCGCCGGCAGCGTCCGTACCGTCGACGTCCATGCCGTCGTCGCCGTCAGGAGTCCGGTCGTACGGTGACTGTCTGTCAGCCGGTGGCTCGCTCAGTGAACCAGGCAGTGCGAGGGCAACGGGCTCGGGCGACGGGGAGTCGCCGAACAAGCCGTGCTCGAAGTCCTCATCAGATCCGTCCTCAGGGACGTCACCAGCGGTGTCGACCCGGGCGCCACCGACGGCATCGACCGGGGTGTTCCCGAGGACGGGTGCCGCTGCGAGGACCTGGTCCGCGAGGGCGTCGAACTGGTCCTGGGGGAGGCTGTTGAGCCAGTCCATGGTGTCCTGCCAGTTGTCCTGGCTGGGCCCGGCGAGGGACTCGGGCGGTGGGAGGACGCCGAACGAATCGGGGTCCGGACTCCCGTCGGGTGTGCGCGAAGGGCGGCTGCCGCCGCGCACTGCCGAGTCGGCTCCGACCGCTTCGACGGCGATCAGTGTCGCCTTCTCCTTGGGACCGATCCTGTCCCAGTACGAATGCCTCGCGCGGGCGGCCTCATGGGCGGCGACGAACTCCTCGTGCGTGAGGCGTTCCGCGCCCCAGCCCGCAAGCTCCTTGGAAGCCCTCGACTCCAGATCCGCTTCGGCCTCGGTGCTCGAAGAGGTCCGGTCGGGCAGCGGGCGGTCGGAACCGGCCGACCGGGGCCGGCGGGCGGAAGCCCTCTCGGGTTCCGGTGCGTCGGTGGACGGGGCGGCGGGACGCGTCGTCTTCGGTCCGGAGGAGTGGACCTGTCCGTCAGGGACGTGGGCGTCGAAGCGCTCGCGCAGGTCGGCGGCGAGGTCCCGGGCCGCGCCCTCGCCATGGACGTGGTACTCGCCCGCGACCAGGTGCAGCATGCTCTCAAGGGGCTCGGCAAGGGCCTCGTCCCGCTCGAAAGTCTCCCTCAGGCCGGCGGAGTCGTGCCCGGTGCTGTCGGCGATGAGACCGATGGCACGGGAGTAGGCGTCGGCTCGCTCGGTGGCGCTGTCGGCGGCGAGGCGGCGGTGTGCCTCGGCGACCTGCGTGCGCCAGTAGTCGTCGGCCCATGACGTGAAGGGCTCGCCGGAGTGCGGGCGCTCAGGGGACTTCTCGGCACGGCGCGCCCGAGCCTGCTCCTGCGGCATCGCCGTTTCGTGACCGGCGGCATCGGCGGCGCCGCCCGCCGGGCGGGTGCGAGCGGGGGCGTCGGTGCCAAAGGTACGGGCGGCCGACTCGACGGCCGGGGCCTCGCGCGGGAGACCGTCGCGGTGCGCGGGTTCACCCGGCTTGGGCGTGGCCTCGAGGGCCGGGATGCCTCGGTCGGCTTGCGCGGCGGGTGGCCGGTCCCCGGGCGGAGGGGGCGGGCCGTCGGACTCGGCGGCGGGCCTGACCGGGGCGGCGGCGCCGTCGGCCGTGGCTGGGGAGCGGGCTTCGGTGGCGGTCGCGGCCCTGCTCTCGGTGGCCGGCTGGGCGGCGGTGTGCTGCGCGATGAGGGCAGGGAGTTCGCCGGTGAGAGCGGTGCGGCGGGTGGTCCAGGCGGGCAGGCGCGCATCGAGGCTCCCCGGACGGGCGCTCGTACCGTCGGCAGGTGCCCGGGTGAAGGTGCGGTCGAAGAGGTCGGTGACGCGGTCCGTGTGGTCGTCGATGACGCGTTGGCGGGCTTCCGGGGTCAGCGGGATGCCGGTGGTGCTGCTGTGGCGGGTGACGGCTTGGCGGGCCTGATCCGTCGCCTGCTGGGCGGCGGTGTTGCGGGCGACGGCGAGGGCGACGTGGCGTTGCGCGGCCTGCGGGGTGACGGTGTCGGCGACGATGCCGGTGGCGCGCCCGGCCTGGTCGGGTGCGGGCGCCTCTGTGCGGGTGGCGGCCCATTGGTCGAGGCGGTGGTGCACGCTGCCCACGAGGGCGCTGGCCGCGGTGCGCTGCGCGGCCATGTCGGCGCCGTGTACGCGGGGGCCGTCCGCGGTGAGTTCGAAGGTGCGGGAAAAGTCCCGTCCCAGACCGCCCGGACCGGTGAGGGCGGCGCGCCAGGAACCGCGGGAGGCGTCGGCCACCTGCTGCACGACCGGCGGGATCGCGGCTTCCTTGGCCTGCTGGACCTCCACGTGCAGGGGCAGTTCGGCCAGCCGCTGCCGCTGCCGCTCCGCCCACGTCTGCTCCGCCGTCTGGACGGGGTTCTGTTGTGCGGGCTGCCTCGGCGCCTGCCCGAGCGAGTCCGCCGTCTGCGGGACGGCGGCGGTACGGTCGGCGGTCCCGACGGCCGGACGCTCCGCACCACTGGGCGACGTGCCGGTCGCCGCGGCCGTGGGGGTGGCTGCGGCTGTGGCTGCGGCTGTGGCGTGGGCCGTGTGCCCGGACGGATGACCAGCTCCGTTGACGGCCGTGCCGGTGGCGGTCGCCGTGCCCGTCGCCCGGGTGATGGCGTCGGCAGGGGATCCGAAGATCTCCCGGTGGTCGGCGACGGTCTGACGGGCCCACTGCTCCCGCAGGATCTGCCGGCCGGTCTCCGACAGGGCGCCAGTGCCGGGCGCCTCGCTGTGCGTCGCGCCCCGGGGGACGGTGCGGTCGAACGCGGCCAGGGAGTCGCTGTGCCGCATGTCGCTGCCGGCGGTGGTGTCCATCAGGTCGTGGACCGGCTGCTGATTGCGCGTCCACAGGGCGTCGGCCTGGCGGGTGAGCCGCTGGGTGAGACCGACGGGGTCCTGTCGTACCGCGGACGGCCCGGTGCGGGCGACGGCGCTCTCGGCCTGGGCGCGGATGCCTGGTTCGAGGGTCTGCCAGGCGGAGCGGTGAACGCGGCCGGCCGCCCCGGGACGGGACAGGGCGTGGGCGCGGGCGTCGGCGGCCGCGGTCCCGGGGGACTCAAGGGGGGTGCGGGCCCAGGTGCCCCAGTCGGAGTCGAAGCGTCCGGCGAGGTGCTGGACGACGCTCTCGACGACGGCCTGACGCGTGAGGTCGGCGGTGATCTCCTTGGGACCGCGGGGGGCTTCGGCGGGGAAGCCGGCGTACTGCCGGGCGACGTGCTCGCGGGCACGGGCGATGACGTCGGGGGGCAGGTACGAGCCGGCGGCAGCCGCCCAGGGTGACGCGGCGGCGTCCAACCCGGCCTGCACGGTGTTCTGTTCGGGGGTGCGGTCCGCCGTCGTGGCCGCCCTGCCCGAATCCCCCGCTGCTCCGCCGCCCCATCGCCGACGCAGCCAGGCGCCGTCGTGGACCGGGCCCTGCTGCTGGCCGGTGTCGTCCTGTTCACGGTCGAACGTCCAGGAACCGCCGTCGTCCGCGAACGGCGTGCCGTCGAACTCGGGTGTCTTCGGGAGGTCGAAGTGCGTGTCGATGTCGGGGGTGTGGCCGCCGAATCGCCCCCATCCCTTCCAGCCCCGCCCCTGGAGGTTGCCGACCGCACCCGACGCTGCTCCCAGGCCCACCGTCATACCGTCGTTGGGGCTGCGCTGGGCGAGGTCCGTCAGCACCGTCGACCCCACGCCCACCGCACCACCGATGGCCAGCTGCCCCAGCAGATGGGAGGCGAACTTGGGCGCCACCATGTGCCCCACCTCGGACAGCAGACCACCCAACGCACCACCGATCCCGCCGCCCACGACGTCCGACAGGAAGTTCTCCAGCGACCAGTGCGAACGGTCCTTCGTGCCGTACTTCTGAATGAACTGGATCGCGAAGTCCGAGAAGGCCATGAAGCCCACACCGGTGAGAGTGCCGAGCAACAGCGATCTCAGGATCTGCCTGCACACCGCCTGAACACCCTTGACCAGCGCCCCGACCGCCTCCGGCATCCCGAAGAAGAGCAGCTCCCCAATGGCCCACATCGTCCACGCCATCTGCACCAACAGCATGAGCTTCGCGTACTGCACCTGAACAGAGTTCTCCCTCAGCAGCTCCGCCAGTTCCTTCGACGACCCCGCCAGACCCGGCAGCGCCTCGGCCATCTCCCGGGTGAACACCTCGTACTGCTCACCGACCCTGCCACCAACCGCGTTCAGCACACCCTGCGTCGCCGGACCCAACGACTCCGCGATCGCCATCATCTGACGTGCGCTCTCAAACCACACGTCCGAGAATTCGCGGAGCTTGTCCTCGTCAGTCTTGATCCACTCCTCACCCACCGTCATCTTCGCCATTGGGCCGAACGCGTCCGGCAAATAGATCGTCACCGGAGACACTCCCGCTCGCTCATCACACGACCCGGTGTGGTCACTTGTGCGGGGCCGGGTGGGTCGGCGACGTGTCGCCGCCGCCTGTCCGGCCGTGCAGCTTCTGCGCGGCGGCCGTGGTGTCGTCCTCGACCTTCTCGAACCCCTTGGCCGTCGTGTGAATACCAGTCTTCACATTGTCGAGGAGTTCGCCGTACTGGCCCAGTCCATCGACGAGGGAGGGGCCCGCTGCCAGGTACTGAGCGAGCATCGAGCGCCCGGTCGGCTCGGTGCCGAAGAACTCGCGGTAATGGCTGTCCGCGTGCTCCAGGATCTCGACGACTTGCCTGACGGCGCTCAGCAGGTTCTCCATGTACGGCAGATTGGCCTTGACCGCGTCGGTGTCGACGTACAGCGCGTTGTCACCCATGGCCCTGCTCCTTCGACTGAGGTAAAACCGACTCACTCATGGACTCCACCCGACCGGGTGGGCGGCACGGTGTGGAGCCCGTCCGAGGTCCGGTCCGCCACGAAGCCGCTGAAACTCCAGCGAACATAACCCGCCAATTTGACGGCTCGACGTTTTCAGCCGCTGCCTGGTCGATCTCGGCCCGTACGTACGCGCTGGTCTTCCCGAACGGCTCGACCCCGCACCCGACTCGCGGGTGAGCCTGGCATCCTGACCGACAACCCCTGCGCCGACGCCGCCGGGCACCTCGGGCGCCGGCCGACGGCAAGGGTCCGTCAACCGGATGACGGCAAGGTCAACCGGATGATGGCAAGAGCCGGCCCGCCGGCCGGCGTCCCCTCGCGCAAGCCGGCGGCCTTTTGGGCAAAATCGGGACCGAATTTGTTCGATGAGGCATGGGAGTCGCCCGCCAGGACACTCTTTTCCGGGTTGACCTTGCCGTTCGACACCGGCCGCTGAAAGGCTCGTGGGCCTGTCCGGCCGATCCATCAGCGGTTCCCCGCCCTCACGGGCGGCGAACCCCGAGCACACCGTGATGACTCATGACGATTTCCGATCCCCTTGGCACCTCTGATGAAGACCACCAGGAACTGAAAAGCAGGATTCTCGCCGTGCGTGAGACGAGCGCCGTGCGCGATCGCCTGAAATCGACGACGTGTCGCTGGTGTGGCGTGCCGATCGAGTACAACGGCGTGGGGCGGCCGCGGCAGTACTGCCGGGACTCGCACCGCAGTCGGGCCAGCGAATTGCGTACCGTGCAGCGCCTTGCGGGACTCCCCGTCGAGAAGGGCGGGCGGACCACTGAGCCTGTCCGCGAGGTCATCGAGCGTACCGAGACCCAGACCCGCACGACGGTGCGCACCGGTCCGGCACGGCTGCGCATGCCTCAGTCGCCTCCGGAGTGGGCAGTGGCACTGCACCAGCTGCGCAGGGCCGTGCGCGGTGGCCGCTTCCCCGGGTTCGACGACCTCCTGCTGCGTGACCTGGAGGAGACGATCCGTGTCGTGCGCGAGTGCCGGACGGGAGCGCTGGACACCACCGGCGACTGAGGGATCGCCCGGTGCGCAATTCCCCTCACCCGTAAGGGAAACCGGGTCGCCGGCCGGCCGGGTCGGGTACGGTGGGCCGAAACCCGCGCCGTCGGAGCCAACCCGCGCCGTGGGAGATCTCCGGCTTGCGGTGACCGTCGGCCCATGACTGCCAGAAGGAGGCGATCAGCGGATGTACACCCTCTCCGATCTCGGTCGCCTCGCCCAGCGCACGATCTGGGTTCCGGGTCGCATCGCGCACGGCTGCTGAGCACGCCGTTCCGCTGTGCCCGTCCGTGGCACATTCGACACAAGCGGCACAAGCGGCACATCCGGGGTTTCCCGTGACCGCCCTCCGACACATCGTCGTCGCGTGCCGGTGCGCGCCCCGCATCTCCCACCTGGCGCGTCCGCATACAGAAAGCTGCCCGACATTGGCGAACATGATGAATTCACCGATCACCCACCGTGACGAAGGCCTGTCATGGTAGCGGCGCGTATCACCGTCAACGGGACGAAGACGCCGATCTCACCGGCCGCGCCCCACACCACCGCGCTGGAGTTTCTGCGTGAGCGTGGTCTCACCGGCACCAAGGAGGGCTGCGCCGAGGGTGAATGCGGGGCCTGTTCGGTCCTGGTGGCCCGTCCCGGCACGGACAAGCCCACGGACTGGGTGGCGGTCAACGCCTGTCTGGTGCCCGTCGCGGCGCTCGACGGGCAGGAGATCATCACCTCCGAGGGTCTCGCCACCGCCGGCGAGCCCGGCACGCCGCCCGCTTTGCACCCGGTGCAGGAGGAGATGGCGGTCCGTGGCGGCTCCCAATGCGGTTACTGCACACCGGGGTTCGTGTGCAGCATGGCCGCCGAGTACTACCGGCCGAACCGCTGCGCGCGGACGGAGCCGTCCGGCGGTCCCGGCGCCGAGCACGGCCCGAACGGTTTCGATCTGCACGCGCTGAGCGGAAACCTGTGCCGCTGCACCGGTTACCGGCCCATTCGCGATGCCGCGTTCGCCGTCGGCATGCCCACCGACGACGACCCGCTGGCGCTGCGTCGCGAGCAGGCCCCGCCCTCACCGATCGCCACCGAATACGCCCAGGACGACAGGGAGTTCCTTCGCAGGAGCACCCTGGCGCAGACGCTGCGGTTGCTGCGCGAGCGGCCTGACGCGGTGGTGATCGCCGGCTCCACCGACTGGGGCGTCGAGGTGAACATCCGTTCCCGGCGGGCGGATTGCGCGGTCGCCGTCGACCGGCTCCCCGAACTGCGGGAGTTGCGTGTCGCCTCGGACTCCATCGAGATCGGGGCGGCGCTGACGCTCACCGAGATCGAGGGCCGCCTCGACGGCGATGTCCCGCTGCTGGCCGAACTGTTCCCGCAGTTCGCGTCCCGGCTGATCCGCAACAGCGCGACCCTCGGCGGCAACCTGGGGACCGGCTCCCCCATCGGCGACAGCCCGCCGGCGCTGCTCGCGCTGGAGGCGTCGCTGGTGCTCGTCGACCCCGACGGTGAGCGCGCGGTCCCCCTGGCGGACTACTTCACCGGCTACCGGCAGAGCGTACGCAGGCCCGGCGAGCTGATCCGCGCGGTGCGCATCCCGCTGCCGCTGTCGCCGGTCGTGGCCTTCCACAAGATCGCCAAGCGGCGCTTCGACGACATCTCCAGCGTGGCGGTCGCCTTCGCGCTCGACATCGAGGACGGGACGGTCCGCAAGGCGCGCATCGGCCTGGGCGGCGTGGCCGCCACCCCGATCCGCGCCCTCGCCACCGAGGCGGCCGTGGAGGGCAGGCCATGGACGGCGCAGACCGTCGAGGCCGCGGCCCGGGTGCTGCGGGCCGAGGGCACGCCGCTGAGCGACCACCGTGCCAGCGCCGACTACCGCCGCGCCATGCTCGGCCAGAGCCTGCTGAAGCTGTACGCGCGGACCACCGAGGCGGTGTCGTCATGAGTCATCTGTCCGAACGTCCGGAAAACCCCGTCGTCGGCGTCCCGATGCCGCACGAGAGTGCCTCCCTGCACGTCACCGGTACCGCGCTCTACACCGACGACCTGGTCCATCGTACGAAGGACGCGCTGCACGCGTACCCGGTCCAGGTGATGAAGGCCCACGGCAGGGTCACCGCGCTGCGCACCGGCTCCGCGCTGGCCGTGCCCGGCGTGGTCCGCGTGCTGACCGCCGCCGACGTGCCCGGTGTCAACGACGCCGGGATGAAGCACGACGAGCCGCTCTTCCCCGACGAGGTCATGTTCCACGGCCACGCCGTCGCCTGGGTGCTCGGCGAGACGCTGGAGGCGGCCCGGCTCGGGGCGGCGGCCGTCGAGGTGGAACTCGACGAGCAGCCCGCCCTGGTCACGCTGCGGGAGGCGATCGCGGCCGGCAGTCATCACGGCGCCCGGCCCGTGATGGTGACCGGCGACATCGACGCCGGCTTCGCCGACTCCGCGCACGTGTTCACCGGCGAGTTCCAGTTCTCCGGTCAGGAACACTTCTATCTGGAGACGCACGCGTCGCTGGCGTACATCGACGAGGCCGAACAGGTGTTCGTCCAGAGCAGCACGCAGCATCCCTCGGAGACGCAGGAGATCGTCGCGCACGTCCTCGGCCTCGCCAGCCACCAGGTGACCGTGCAGTGTCTGCGGATGGGGGGCGGGTTCGGCGGCAAGGAGATGCAGCCGCACGGGTTCGCGGCGATCGCGGCGCTCGGCGCCACGCTGACCGGCCGGCCGGTCCGGTTGCGGCTCGACCGGACTCAGGACCTGACCATGTCCGGCAAGCGCCATGGATTCCACGCCAGTTGGCGGATCGGCTTCGACGCCGACGGCCGTATCCAGGCTCTCGACGCCACCCTGACCGCGGACGGCGGCTGGAGCCTCGACCTGTCCGAGCCGGTACTGGCCCGCGCGCTGTGCCACATCGACAACACGTACTGGATTCCCAACGCGCGGGTCGCCGGTCGCGTCGCCAAGACCCACACGGTCTCCAACACCGCCTTCCGCGGCTTCGGCGGGCCGCAGGGCATGCTGGTGATCGAGGACATCATGGGCCGGTGCGCGCCGCTGCTCGGCCTGGATCCCATGGAGCTGCGGGAGCGCAACTTCTACCGGCCGGGCCAGGGCCAGACGACGCCGTACGGGCAGCCGCTCACCCAGCCCGAACGGATTTCCGCCGCCTGGCAGCGGGTTCAGGACGCCGCCGGCATCGCCGATCGCCGGCGCGAGATCGCGGCCTTCAACGCCGCGCATCCGCACACCAAGCGGGCGCTCGCGGTCACCGGCATCAAGTTCGGGATCTCGTTCAACCTGACCGCCTTCAACCAGGCCGGCGCCCTCGTGCTGATCTACAAGGACGGCTCGGTCCTGATCAACCACGGCGGCACCGAGATGGGCCAGGGCCTGCACACCAAGATGCTGCAGGTCGCCGCGACCACGCTGAGTGTCCCGCTCGACAGGATCCGGCTGGCCCCGACGCGGACCGACAAGGTGCCCAACACCTCGGCCACCGCCGCCAGTGCCGGGGCGGACCTCAACGGTGCGGCCGTGAAGAACGCCTGCGAGCAGTTGCGCGAGCGGCTGTTGCGGGTGGCCGGCACCCAACTCGGTACGCACGCTTCGGATGTGCGCATCGTCGAGGGCGTCGCGCGCAGCCTCGGCAGCGACAAGGAGCTGGCCTGGGACGACCTGGTGCGCACCGCGTACTTCCAGCGGGTTCAGTTGTCGGCGGCCGGTTTCTACCGGACCGAGGGGCTGCACTGGGACGCGACGGCGTTCCGGGGCTCGCCGTTCAAGTACTTCTCCCACGGCGCCGCCGCGGCCGAGGTGGAGGTGGACGGCTTCACCGGCGCGTACCGCGTCCGGCGGGTGGACATCGTGCACGACGTCGGCGACAGCCTGTCCCCGATGATCGACATCGGTCAGATCGAGGGCGGTTTCGTCCAGGGCGCGGGCTGGCTGACACTTGAGGACCTGCGCTGGGACACCGGCGACGGGCCGGGCCGGGGCCGGCTGCTGACCCAGTCGGCGAGCACCTACAAGCTGCCGAGCTTCTCGGAGATGCCCGAGGAGTTCAACGTCACCCTGCTGGAGAACGCCACCGAAGAGGGTGCGGTCTACGGCTCCAAGGCGGTGGGTGAGCCTCCGCTGATGCTGGCGTTCTCGGTGCGTGAGGCGTTGCGGCAGGCCGCCGCCGCGTTCGGGCCGAGCGGGGTCAGCGTGGATCTGGCCTCGCCCGCGACGCCGGAGGCGGTGTACTGGGCGCTCCAGGAGGCCCGCCGCGGCGATGCCTCCCGGACCGGTACCAGCCGCGACGGGCCTGCCGACGACGGGCTTGCCGACGACGGGTCTGTCGGCGACGGCCTTGCCGACCGCGGCGGGATCCGTACCGACGCGACAGCGCTGAACGGTGCCTGACATGACATGGATCGCCGCGGTCGCACGGTTGCGGGCACGCCGGGAGTCCGGCGTGCTGGTGACCGTCGCGGCCGTGCGCGGCCATGCCCCGCGCGAGGCCGGTGCGAAGCTCGTCGTGGGGCGGACCGAGACATGGGGGTCGATCGGTGGCGGCAACGTCGAGGCCGTCGCGATCGACCATGCCCGGGAGCTGATCGCCGCGTCCAAACCCGAACCGCAGCTGATCGATTTCGCCCTGAACGACAAGGTGACCAACCGGCATGGCGTGCAGTGCTGCGGTGGCACGGTCTCGGTGCTGCTCGAACCACTGCCGGTGGTCGGCGCGGTGGCGGTGTTCGGCGTCGGGCACGTCGGTCTCGAACTGGCCCGCATCCTGGCTCGGCAGGACCTCGACCTCCATCTGATCGACACCCGGTCCGACATCCTCACCAAGGAGCGACTCGCCGTACTGGCGGACGCGGTGGCGCAGGTGCATGTGCATCACACGCCGCTGCTGCCCGAAGAGGTGCTGGAGGAATTGCCGCACGGCACCCACGTCCTGATCATGACCCATGACCACGCCGAGGACGCCGCGCTGTGCGACGCCGCCTTGCGCACCCCTCATCTCGGCTCCGTCGGGCTGATCGGGTCGGCGGCCAAGTGGGCGCGGTTCCGCGGACGCCTCGCCACCGAGGGCGGTCACGACGAGGAGGCCATCGCCCGGATCAAGACCCCGATCGGGCTGCCCGACATCACCGGGAAGGCCCCCGCGACCATCGCCCTGAGCGTCGCCGCCGATCTGCTGCGCACCCTCGAAGCCGAGAAGAGCTGACGGCTCGCGCCGGCCAGGACTCCGGGATAGAGCCGCAGCCAGGACATACGACTCGGCTCGGCTCGGCTCGGCTCGGCTCGGCTCGGCTCGGCTCGGCTCGGCTCGGCTCGGCTCGGCTCGGCGAGGGTGTACCGAAAGACCGCCGTGGTTCCTGTTCGTCCTCACTCGCCCGCGGACCGGCCAACCCGTCGCGCGGCCGCGCTAGCCTGCGCATGCGCCGGCTAGCGCGCGATTCTCCCGGACGGGGCTTGCCGTCTCTGGTGCTGGGACGGGACGACCTGACGAGCCGGGCCGAGCACATGGTGATGTGAAGTGGACAACATGAATGTCAGTCAGGTGCCGCAGCCTGGGGACTCCGCGCCCCGTCCCGGGACCGGGGACGGTCCGAACGATCCGAAGGGTCCGAAGGCTCACGCCCGCGCCGACGGTGACAGCGTGCTGTGGGGCGAGGAACTGCCGTGGGTGGACGACGTGTCCGGATCGGTGGGTGCCTCCTCCACGGCACCGCACGCACCGCTCGACCGGCCGGCGGCGGATCCCGGCACGAGTGCGCGGCAGCAACATCCCGCAACCGCCGCGGAGGGCGGCGATCAGCCGTCGGCCAACGTGTCTGCCGCGGCCGAGTCGCGGCGGCGGGGGCTGAGGCGTCCGGCAGCGATCGCGGCCACCGTCACCGGCATCGGCGCGATCGCCGTGGCCGTGGCCCTGGCCACCCAGCACGGCGCGGGCAACCGGGCCGACGCGACCCCGGCCGGCCGCGCCGAGGTCCACGCGAACGCCACCGGCGCGGCCCCGGGCGCGCTCGGCGCTGCCGCACCGGACACATCACCATCCCCGCACCACGGCGCGTCCTCGGCGTCCGCCGGCCCCGCGCCCGACGGCAGCGAGTCCGCGCTGTCCGCGAGCCCGTCTCCCGGCACGACGTCGGCTCCCGCCGCCACGGGGCACGACGCCCGCTCCACCGCACCGCACACGCCCCGGCCGACGCACCCCATGCCCCAGAAGCCGAGCGCCACCGCCACCACCGCGGAGTCGCCGTACGTGATCCAGGCCACGGCCGTGCTGACTCCCGGCCAGTCCGTGACGTGGGGCAAGGCGCGGTTGGCCATGACATCGGACGGGAACCTCGTGGTCACCGATGAGCGGGGGGTCACCCGCTGGGCCTCCCACACCTCCGGGTCCGGCCTGCAGACGGTCTTCCAGGACGACGGCTGCATGGCGATCTACGACGCGCAGGGCACCGTCCAGTGGTCGTCGTACACCAACGGCCACCCGGGCGCGGTCCTGGAGATCATGCCGGACGGAAACGTACGGATCCGGCTCGGCGACACCGTGCTCTGGCAGACGGGCACCGGGCATTGAGCGAGGGTCCGGGCGGCCCTGCGAACCTTGAGGGCACTGGATCCGATGCCCCGGTGGACGCCCGGCCCCGCGCGCGCATGGCCGCCCGGCGGGCCGGGGACGCCTGGCTCCTCCACCCCGCGGGAGCGCTCGACCAGCGGTCCTGGATGTACGCGGCGGGGCTGGCCCGCGACCCCGAGTACACCCTGGCCGTCGTCGACGTTCCGCGTGACGCCTCCCCCGGCTTCCTCCACGATCTGGCGCAGGTCCTGCCCGCCGGTGGGACGGGCCTGCGGCTGGTGTTCGGCCGCACGCCTCCGGGCGGCACCGCACAGGCCGGGCAGTGGCTGGCGACCCGGTCCGGCCGCATCGTCGTGGCCCCGCTCGGCCGGCCCCGGCCCACCGCGGAAGGTGCCCTCTTCGTCGGCCCGGACCGTGGACAGGGCTGGATCCGGTACGACCCCGCCGGAGGCGCGTCGTTGGAGGGCCACCGCTTCCCCCGCCCCGCGTGGGAGTACGACCTGCCCCCGAAGCCGTTCGCGGTGGCCGAGCGGACGGTGGCCGAGCCGGTCCCTGCGGGGCTGTGGCTGCGCCCGGCTCGTACAACACCCCAGTCTGAACGCCACCGGGCCTTTTTGACGACCCGCCTGAGCAGCAGGCCCGACGCGGTCACCGTCGTCGTCGGCGAGCCCGGTGCCGACCCCGTACCGCTCGCCGATGTCGCCCGGTTCTGCCGGTCGCTCCCCGAACACGTCAGGCTCTCCGCGCGGTTCACCCGCTTCGGCCCCGTCGCGCTGCCGGCGGACATGCCGTTCGGTACGGCGTTGGCCGCGGAGGCCGGGATGACGGTGCACACGTACAACGGGCTGCTCGTCGCCCCCGGTTCCCCGGCGACGGCTGGCGCGACCGTCATGGCGGTCGGCCCGGACGGCGCCCTCGGACGGCCGATGATGACCCGGGAGTCCGTTCAGTTCCCCCCGCTCGCGCCCGGAGAACACGAAGAACACAGAAAGCACGGGGAGCACAGGGGTCCGGTAGTGACTGATCATCAGTGGCCGTTGCAGGACCTGCCGTTGCTGCGCACCGGCGTCCACCGGCACGGGCCGGACGCGGTGATCGAGGTGGTGCTCAGCGGCCTGTGGGTGCGTGGTCCGCAGGAGCAGGCCGTCACGGTCCCGCGGTTCGCCCCGGTGGACGAACGACACGAACTGGTGATGTACAGCAGCGGCGACTCCCGCACGGCCGACGAATTCCGCCGGATCGCCGAGGCACTCGCCCGAAGGGTCCGGGCGGAGCGTGGCGTGCCGGTTCAGGTGCGTGCGGTCGGCCCGTGGAGCCACGCGGAGCGACCGCCGGTACAGGCCGTCGAGACGCCGGTGGCCTCCGTACCGGCACAGGGGCCGGGTGCACGGAAGGGAGAAACATCGCAGGAACAAGCACCGCAAGAACAAGCACCGCAGGTACGAGCACCGCAGGAACAGGCAGCGCAGCACTCGGCGTTCGGTCACCGTCACGAGGAAGCGGTCGCCTTCGCCTCGGCACTGCTGCGCCGGCAGCCGGCCCTCCTCGGCACGGGCGAGTTCGCCGACGCCGTCGCTGAACTGGCCATGCTGCGGCTGTACATGCTCGCCGACGGGGACCTCCCCTTCCCAGCGGGGCTGAACAGGCTCCCCGTCTTCGCCGGACCGGTGGCTCTGCGGGCGTCCCTCACCGATGCCGGCCTGTCCTGGTACACGGAGCACGCGACGGTGGTGGCCCATCAGGGTTGTGCCACCACCTTCTCCGGAACTCCCGGGCAGCCGGGAAACACGGACTTCGTCGTCTGGTCGGTCACAGGGCGTCGTACGGCCGTGCTGGAGGCGGGCGATCCGGATGTGGTGCTCTTCCCGCCCGGGACGTCGTTCGCCGTGCTGCGCGTGCGGCGGGCGGTGCCGGGGGAACGTGATGTCGTCTTTCTGCGCGAGCTGGACGCGCCGGACGGGCGGCCCGACCCGGACGCGGACCGGGCGGCACTGCGTCGGCTGGAACCGGCCCTCGCCGACTGGCGGCGCGACGAGAGCGCGGGTCCTCGCCGGTCCGGTCCGCCGGGCCGCCTCTTCCCGCCGCCCGGCCTGGGCACCGCGAACCGACTCGCGGCCGCGGCGCGGATCGGCGGTGCGCCGTTGGCCGGCGGAACTCGTCCCGTTCGTACACGGCCGTCTTCCTGAACGGCTCGACTCCGTACCGGGCCCCCGGGCGGAGCCGGGCTCCGTCGCCGGCCCTGGACCGTGAACACCTGCTGCTCGCGGCGGGTTCGGGCACCGCCTGATGCGCTTTCGACCGCACCGGAGCGGACCAAAAGGCAACCCGCAAGGGTGTCCGAACTGCGTTACGTTCCGCGAGTGATGGAGGCCCCAGTAGTGCAGCGGCCCGCGTCCCCGGCTCCGACCGGCAACGCGGCGGCGGGCTCGCCCGGCCGTGCCCCGCGGAAGGTTCGCGTACGCCGTCGATCGCGTCCGGTCCTGACGGGTGAGGCCCGGTGAGCGCCGGGCGTTCGGGGCGCCGCGAGTCCGCCCGGCAGCGCGGCGGCGGCAACGGTCCCGCGGTTGTCGAGGTCACCACGATCGAGACGGCTCCTGTTGAGACGGGTTCGGCCGGGGCGCCGGGGCCGTTCGCGATCCATCTCGTGCATGGCGCGGGCCGCCCGCCGAAGCTGTTGCGGGAGGCCGCCGCCCAGTTGGGCGGTCACGTCCTCCAGGGCGAGGTGGGCATCGTCGTCGGTGCCGGTTTCGAGGACGCCGCGGCGCTCCGCGACCGGCTCGTCCCGCTCCTGCGCGAGGCCGCCGAGGCGGGCGTCACCACCGCGCGGCTGGTGATGACCGGCGGCGCGGTGGACAGGCCCGACGGTCCCGCTCCCGCGCAGTTGCTCAGCGACGCCGCGCGGATCGATGTGGCGGCCCCTCGCGGTCTGGTCCTCATCGGGCCGGACGGCACCCTCTTCGCCCCCGACCTGCCCGACGGGACCGGCGGCTGGTGGCACTTCTCGCCGGACCACCCCCCGCGCCGGATCGGCACCCGCCATCCGGCTCCGCCGTGGCAGGCTGCCGCGGAACACGTCGAGCCGGCCCTCGTCGACGGTTACGCCGTCGAGCAGATACCCGCGGGGCTGCTGGTGCTGCCCGCCGGAACCCCGTCGCTGAGCACGGCCGCACTGCGGTACGCCCTACCGCCCCTCCCGGGCGGCCCGGTGGTGCTGGTCGGCGCTTCCCGGGATGTCCGTGTCCCGGCGGACGCTCTCGCCGCGGTGATGGCCGCCCTGCCGGCCCCGGTACGCGAGACGGCGCGGCTGGTGCCCGGCGACGGTAGCGATCTGCTGCCCCTGGCACAGGACACCGCCGATCTGCTGGACGCGCCTCTTCAAGTGTCCACCGGGGTACCGCTGTTGGTGGACGTCTCCGGCGGAGCGACGGAAGCCGGTGCCGAGGCACGGGTCTTCGTCACGGACGCGCTCGGCGATCCCGCCTGGCGCCCTTACGTCGATGCCGTCACCTGCGTGCCCTCGGCGTCCGGGCCGGCTCGGGCGCCGCGCCTCGGTGTGTGGCGCCCGCCGGCCGACGGTCTGCGCGCGGCGTTGGAGCCGGGCACGATGCTGCTGGACCGCAAATGGCAGGTGGTCGTCACGCGTTCGGGGTTGTGGATCGGCCCCACCGGCTCCACCGTGCCCGCCGAGACCGCGACCCGTCCGGTGGATCCCGAGGTGATGGCCGTGGAGATCGGGCTCGCGGACGCCCCGTTCGACGCCTCCCTGACCGAGCCGATGGAGCGCCTGCTCGCGGGGCTCGACGAGGACATGCGCGGCCGCACCCTGGTCCGGGTGCACGGCCACGGGTCCTCCGGTGAGGCCGCGGAGGAGTTGCGGCGGATCGCCGACCGGCACGGCGTCGCGTTGGCCCCCTCGGGGTGGCTGACCGGACTCACGGACGGCAGTTCCGGCGCGGCCTCGCTCGACACGGCGGAATCCGGTAGGGCGGAATCTGGCACGGCGGACGACGCCGGCTCCAGGGCCCGGACCCCTGAGCACGACGCGGGGGCGAGCCCCTGTACCGGGCACCCCGCAGCCGACGAACCCGCGTCCGACGACCCCGTATCAGCCGACCCGGTATCCGCCACCCCCGCACCGCCGCCCGGGGATCCGGAGGAGTGGGACGGCGGGAACGGACCCGGCGAGCCGCCCGTCACCACGCGTCCGCAAGCCGTCGCGGTCACCTTCACCCCGCCCGCCCTGGCGCCCCACACCGATCCCGTGGTGCCCACGTTCTCCGCCGAAGGGGCCACAGCCGGCTCCCCCTCCGGCTCCAACCGTCCGACAGCGGACGGCCCTTCCGGTCCTTCCGGCCTTCCGGAATGACGAGGACGGTCCCGGCGGGTCCCGTCCGGGGCCCGGTGACCGGGTCGTCCCCTTGCAGCCGACCAGCCCACGCACGCTGACGAGAACACCGACGAGGAGAAGGACGGATGCCACCGACACAGCGGCACGGAGGTCCGCGGGTTCTTCGGGCCCTGGCCATGCCGATGCACGACACCGACCACGACGGGTCCGCCGCGTCCGCCGCTCTGGCACAGGCGCCGGCGGCCATGACCGCCCCGGTACCGGCAGTGGCCGCGCACCGCAACCCCGTGTCCGAGCCGTCCGGTGCGGCGCCGGACGGGGCTGCCGCGCAGCCCCGCGCGTCCCGGCCGGACGCCCGCGAAGCGGGCGGCGGCAGCCGCCCGGCCGGCCTCACCACACGGATGCGGCACTGGCCCCTGGCCGCTGCCGCCGCCGCTGTGGTCGCCGGAGCGGTGCTGGTCGCCGTTCCGCTGGCGCACAGCGACAGGACGCAGACCACGAGTGCCGAGGAAGCCGACCAGCCCGTGGCGATCGCGGATCCCGGCACCGACGACACGGTCCCGCCCCCGCCCCAGCCCGGCACCGAGCCGCCGGCCCGTTCCGCCACGAAGCCCCCGGCCAAGCCCGCCGCCCACCCCAAGGATCACCACCCCAAGGACCATCACCCCAAAAGCCCTCAACCCAAGGCCCATCAGGCGGGCCATGCCTCCTCCCACTCGGCGGTTCCGGCGGCCTCGTCGCGGCACGGGAGTTCCGGGTCGGCCACCCATGCGAAGCCCGCGGCTCTCTCCGCTGCCGCCGCTCCGCGCTCGAAGCCCGCCGCGAAGCCGGCGGCGGCGCCGCACAAGTGGTCCACCAAGGTCGTCCAGGCGACGACGGTGCTGCATGCGGGCGACTCCATCGCCTCCAACCGCATGCGCATCACCATGCTGCGCAGCGGCGCTCTGGTGATCTCGGACGAGAACGGCGTCATCCGCTGGTCGTCCAGGACCACCGGGAGCGGCAACCGCGCGGTGTTCCAGGACGACGGGAACCTCGTCGTCTACGCCTCCGACGGCCGCAGTCTGTGGACGTCGAACACGGCCGGCCACAGCGGCGCCCAACTCGTCATCCAGAACGACGGCAACGTGACGATCCAGACGCGCACCGGCGCCCTGCTGTGGGCCGCCGGCACCGCGCACTGACCCCGGCACCCTTCCGGCGCCCGCCCCGGTCCCCCTGCCGTTCGCGGCAGGGGGACCGTTCGCTTCGGTGGAGAGCCCCCGGGCGACAGCCGGCGCAGCGGCGCACTCGGCTCAGACGGCGCAGCTGGCTCAGACGGCCAGACGGCCAGGCGGCCAGGCGGCCAAGCGGCCAAGCGGCCGAGCAATCAAGCGGCTCCCGCCGAGCGCACCGGTTCCGCGGGCGCGGCAGGGGCGGGAGGGTACTCCTCCCACGGGAGACCCACCACGTACTGCCGCAGCAGGCGCGCCGCCTGGGAATGGTCCCCCGCGGTGCGGAACGCCCGGACCAGGTCCGGCTCGTCGCCCGCGCTGCGCGGCGCGATGCGTGCGGCGAGGCCGTCCCCGCCGGGCGTCGCCCCGGGGACCATCTCGTCCACGTTGACCAGCCGCACCCCGTGGAGCAGCGCCCACTCGTAGAGCCGCCGCTCCTCCGGCGCCGCCGGGCCGCCGGAACGGACCGCCTCGATGCGCTCCCTCGGGACGTCCGTCCACAGCACGACCTCGGCCGGCCCCCGGACGGCGCCCACGAGCGCCTCGAACCCCCCACCTCCGCCTTCTCCGCCGATCAGTTCCGTGGACACCCCGCCCAGGCGGACCACATGGACGTACGGCGCGGGCACATGGACGTCCCCTGCGCCGTCGCCCCGGTCCGCCGGATGGGCCATCATGTCGGCCTCCACCAGCTGCCGCCGCAGAACGTCCGGCGCCAGCGCGGTGAGGTCCGCCGGCACGCGGTCCGCCGGGTCCGGCATGCCTGGCACCGCGAGCGGGTCCGAGACAGCGGGCGCCGCCGGGGCCTCGTCGAACGCCACTTCGACGGTCACGTACCGGCCCCCCGGCGACAGGGCCGTGCCGTCGGCGGAACCGGCACCGAGCGGCGCCGGGCCGACGACAGGGGTGTAGCCGGAAGGCAGCGCCGCCGCCTCCGCCGCGCCGCCGATCCTGCGTTCGAAGACGGCCCGCACCGCCTGTGCGAAGGCGGGGCTCGTGCGCTCGGCCCGCCGCGGGCCGGGCGCGGCGTCCCCGTGGTCGGTGAAGCGGACTTCGGCCCTGGTGGAAAGGCCGGTGGCGGCGCGCCGCCGGGTCTCGGCGAGGTAGTGGTCGGCGACGCGCTCGAGCCACCACGACTCCTCGCGGGACACCCGCGTCGAACCGCGCTCGGCGGACACACTGTGCCGCAACGGCAACGCAGAACGAGGCGCGTCCGCGCCGACGGTGGCGGTGCCGGTGCCGGCAGCGGTCTCACCGGCGGGGGCGGAAGCAGGAGCGGGCCGGGGGGCCTCGGGCACGGGCGGCAGGGCGAGGCGCGCGGCTGCGGCCGGGGCGGTGGGGCCGGCCTGCGCCTCGGCGCGCATCGGCCGATGGGTGAAGGCCGCGTCCGGGCGGTCCCGCAGCACGCCGGACACCAGCCGCCTGACGTACGACGTTCCGCCGCTCCCGGCCGCCCGGCGCACCATGGCCAGCCACGCGTCTGCGTTGTTGCGCCGCGCCGCGCCCGTGCGGTCCGCGAGGGGGGCGGGCCGGAAGACGGCGTCGCTCCGCAGTCCGCCCGTGCTCCCGGCAGTGCCGGTGGCGGCACCGGCCGGGGCGGGGACCTCGTTCCGATTACGCCAGGGGACGTCCGTGCGGATCCGCCCGTCGGGTCCGATCCACTGGTCGGTCGCGGACTCTGCGCTCGCCCGTCCGGCAGGCGTGGCCAACCGGACGTGCGCGTCGAGGTTGTGGGCGATGTCGCGGGCGAGTAGCACCGGGTCGAGGGAGCCGAAGGCGAGGGCGGGCGGCGTCGGGGCGACGGTTTCGGCCGTGGTGTCCGGGCGGGCCCGGTGGTACGCCTGCACGGTGGCCACGATGTCGGCGTTGCTGTCCGCGAGCAGCGTGCGGGCGCCGGGGCGGGGCCGCTCCGGCAGGTCGGCGTGCTCCCGCTCGAAGCGGGCCAGGGCCTGTGGCGGCGCCGCCGCGGGATCCTGGCGCAGATACGCCTGGTGGTCTTCGCGCAGGGTGTGCACGGCCCAGGCGAGGGTGGCCCGGTGAACACCCAGGGCGAGCCGGTCCGTGTCGAGGGTGAGGGCGAGTCCGCGCGGGCCGGTACCGACCCGGTCGCCCAGCGCCCTGCTGACCACCAGGTCCGCGCGGGCCGCGTCGGCGCCCGGTGCCCCGGCCGCGTCGAGCAGCAGCGGGGCGAGTTCGACCGGTGCCAGGGACTGTGCGCGCAGCCACGCCGAGATCCGTGCCGGGCGGCTCCGCGCCTCCGCGCCCGTCTGGGCACGGAGGGCGTCGACGTCACCCTGCGCGAGTTCCACGTACATCTCCCCGTTGATGGGTTCGCTCGTCCAGGTGCGCAGCCGCGTGGGGGACACGAAGAGGTGGTTGCGGTGTTCCTCCGCGTCCAGGTGCACCTGGACGCGGAGGCGGACGAGGTAGGTCGGCGCCTGTTGCTTGACGTGCTGTTCGCGCCGGTAGTTGGCAGCGGCGGCGGCGCCGTGCGTGGCGCCCGTCGCCCGGTTCTGGCTCGTCGATCCGGAGCCGGTGTCGGCGGCCGTGTGCGGCAGGACGCCGCCCGCGTTCCCGTTGCCGCCGCCGGTCGCCCGCCAGTGGTCGGTGGACGCGGAGACGGTCGTACCGCTCTGGTGCTTGCCGTACCGGCCGGTGCCGGTTTCCTGGACCTCGCCGAGCACCTGGAGGTCGTAGGCGACGCTGCGCAGGTAGAGCTCCACGCCGTGCGCCGATCTGCCGGGCTGGAAGAGGTGGGCGGCCAGCCGTACGCGCTCGTTCGGTCCCACCCGGCCGAGCAGGTTGGTGAGATGGCTGCGCATCATCAGTGTCGGGAGGGCCAGGCTGCCGCGGTAACGTGCCGGGTTCTCACCGTGGCCGAAGACCCGCGCCATCAGCCGCCGGGCGGCGGGCAGTGCGTCGTCGAGCACCACGCCCTGCACGGCCGCGTCGCCCGGCAGCCGGGGCAGCGCGCCGAAGTCCCGGGGGACGGAGGGCGTGGACGGACCGGAGTGCGTGGAGTGCGGTTCGAACCGGGCGATGCCGGCCGGCAGGTGCAGCAGGGTGGTGCCCTCGGACTGCACGGTGCGGGTGCCGCCGAGGCCGCGCATCGTCCGGAAGGCGCCCACCGCGAGTTCGTTCAGGGGCCGGTTCGGCAGGTGCAGTCGTGTGGCGGTGACGGTGAAGCGGTGCGGCACCCGCGCCTCGTACAGGCCGTTCCAGGAGTAGACGGTCTGCCCGGAGACGCCGGACTCGGAATGGGTGACGCCGCTGTGCCGGGTCGTGCCGAAGGCCGCCGAGGCACCGCCGCCTCCGTGCTCGCGGCCGGAGCCGAGCTTGGCGACGGTGAATCCCTGACCGGCGTCGCGGGATGCGCTCGTCGAGGAGTTCACGTAGTGGTGGCCGTAGAGCTCCAGGCCCGCCTCGGCGCGCTCGCCGAGCACCTCAAGACCGGGAAGCAGCTCCGCCTGTACGGTCACCTTCACCGCGTCGGTGAGGAACCAGCCGATCTGGTTGGTGAAGAAGAACTCGACGCCGTTGCCGGACAACAGGTCTTCCAGCGCGGCGTCGCTCCGGCCGCGGGAGAACAGCGCCTGGACGGCGTCGATTCCGCCCTGCAGCCGGCCGAGGTGCCGGCCGGTGCCGTTCCACAGGTCGGGCCGGCGGGTCAGCAGTCCGGGGGCGGCCCGGTCCAGGGCGTCGCGGATCATGTCGGCGGTGGAGTGGCCGCCCTGATGGTCGATGCTGACGACGCTCGCGTGCCCGAGGATGTTGCCTCCCGGGTCCTGCCGGGTGAGGTATTCCGGAAGGCGGAGCGAGGCCAGGGGGTTGGCGCGCGCGTCGAGGGGAAAGCGGTCGCCGAACGTCTGCTCGAACGCCTCGCGCGTCTGCCTGTCCCACACGGTGAGCCGGCCGGTGTCGGAGCTGCCGGGGCCGTTGTGCCGCTCACTCAGGACCTGGGCGAAGTGTGCCGGCTGCTTCACGTCGGCGGCGCCCTCCACGTCACCGGCCTTCGCGCCGTCGCCGACTGTCGCACTGTCACCGGCCGCCGCGCCGTCACCGGCCGCCGTCCTGTCGCCGTGCCACCGGGCGAGCACAGCCGCCACCGTGTTCCCCTGCAGCGGCAGCGAGCCGTCCTCCCAGCGGCTCATGGCGTCCCGCAACTGTTCGTCGGAGACCGGGAGTTCACCCTTGCCGTAGAGCGCGAGCGCTTCGGGCTCGGGCAGCAGGTACATCATCTCCCGGTCCTCGACGGCGGCCCTGCGGATGTCGCGCGAGCTCCACATCAGCTTGCCGTGCTTCTCGGACAGGGCGGTCAGTTCGAGGTCGACCCGGGTCCGGTAGAGGTACACGTGCGAGAAGCTGAGGTGGACCACCTCCCGGGCACCCTGCAGCCCGTAGCTCTCCGACACGTTGTGCTGCCAGTGGTGGTTCATGTCGACACCGCCGTTGGTGTTGACCGTACCGGCGGCGTTCGGCCCGCCCGCGGTCACGTCGGCCTGGATCCAGGTGAGACCGCGTGACGTCGAGGTGGAGGTGGTGGCCTGGGCGAGGAACAACTTGATCAGGCCCTGGACGAAGGGCCGCGTCGAAGCACCGACGAAGTCCGACCGCTTGAGCTTCGCGCCGAGGCCGATGGCCGCGTGGCTGTCCCGCAGCAAGCCCGGGTCGAACGGCTGGTCGGTGAGGATCGGCGCGCCGATGCCACGGGCGCGCGCCTCCTCGCCGGGTACGTGGGTGTCCTGCGCCGCCTCCTTCAGGTGGGCCCGCAGCGAGGCGACCATCGAGTCCATCACCCGCGCCCCCCTGCCCTGTGGGCCGTCCAGGTGGGGCAGCAGCCGGTGCAGCGCCTGCCGGGTGCCGGTGGTGTCGAAGTGGAAGATCACCGCCTGGTCGAGGACCGTCCCCGCCGTGGTGTCCCTGGTGCCCTGCGCGAACCCCTGCTTGCCGTCGCCGAGCGGCAGCGTCCGGACGATCGCCGGCTGGTCCGCCAGGACCACGGGGGCGGGATCGCGGCGTCCGGCCCGCAACTGCCCGCGCAGCCCGCTGTGCTGGAACTCGATCCGCGCGGTGTAGGTGCTCGTCACTTCGGACCGGAGAACGTCGCCCGAGCCGTGCTCCATCAGCTCGGGCCGGCCGCTGAGGTAGAAGGCGGAGTCGGAGGCGCTGCGTCCGGCGCTGAGCGCGATCCCGCCGGCGCCGCCGAGCAGTTGCCGGAAGATGCTCTTGACCCGGAAGTTGGCCGACACGGTGTGGCTGCCCGAGACCGCGGTGGACGCGGTGTCCATGCCGATGGCCAGGTTCACGATGTGGTGGTCGTCGGCGCTGTTGAGGAACCGGGTCGGCTGCGACCGCTCCGCGGTGATGGTGATCCGCGCCGCGTCCACGTCGAACTCCATGCCGGCCGTGCCGCGCCGCCGGTGCAGCACCAGCGTCAGGCCGTCCTGGTGCATCCGGTCGTGGTGCACGGCCAGGCCGTCGTTCAGGAACTTGCGCAGCAGGTCCTCGTTGTCGACCCGGCTGTCCAGCCCCGAGCCCAGCTCCCACCACGAGCGTCCGCCGAGCCGGTTGCGCGGGGCGTCGGGCAGCAGGAAACCGTGCGGCCGCAACTGCTCGGCGATCCGGTCGTACAGCTGCCGGGAGGTCGACTCGGGCACCTCCACCACACCCAGGCCGACGCCGGTGTACCGCTCGGCGGTCAACTGCCGCGGCAAGGGGCGCGGCGCGAGCTGTTCCGGTGTCGGCGCGCTGGTCAGCGCGTCCTCGCGGTAGGTGACGAAACCCCGGTCGGGCGTCACGTGCTCGCGCAGCGACGTCCGGTCCACCGGGAAGCCGTGCCGGAAGGCCTCCGGCTCGGGCAGCCGCAGCAGCCCGTTCCCGACGACGCTCCCGGTGTAGCGCGCCCGGTCCGCGGGGTCGCTGCGCAGCGAGACGACCGCGCGGTGGGCGAAGGTGGCCCAGTAACCGGCCGTGGGTCCCGTGTAGCGGGGAACCATGACCCACAGCCCGGCCCGCCCGGCTCCGCTGCTGTCCCCGTTGGTCCAGGTCTGCGAGACGCTCGTCGACAGGCCGATGCCGAGGTCCGGGTCCTTGAACGGGAACGGGGTGACGTCGAGTTCGGCGGAGGCCGGGGTGAGCGTCGTCGACTGGGTGAGGGAGTGGTCGCCCGACGTGCCGTCGATGGCGGTGCGCGAGTTCTCGATGTGCGAGAGATCGCTCGTGGCGCCGACCCGGGGCTCCCGGCCCGGGGCCAGTCGTTGGGTGTGCACGGCCACCGAGGCGACCGGGACGCCGTGCCGGTCGTGCAGCCGGAAGACGTAGCCGTCCTCCGAGTTGACCGCAGCGTCGAGGAAGGACTGCAGGTTCCACAGCCGGTGCAGCAGTTCGTTGCGGAGCCACGGGTCGGAGGACACCGGCGTGCCGCCCTCCTCCATCCGCTGCACGATGTGGTCGAAGAGCGTGGGCAGTCCGGTCAGGCCCGACACGAAGTGGTGCGCGGGCAGCTTGTCGCGGAGCACCTGCGTCCCGGTCGCCACCACCTGCTCCGACGCCGCCTGGTCGAGGTACGACTTCGCCACCCAGATCTGGGCCCGGTCGTCCGGGCTCCCCGGCACCACCCTGGTCTCCGCCACCTCCTCCCATGGACGGCCACCGTGCACCGGGCGCAGCCGCACGCTCCAGCGCGGCTCCCAGGAGATCAGTGTGGCACCGTCCCGGTTGTCCTCCACACGGCCGCGCTCGGCGTCGGCGGTGTGCGAGGTGGACCGGCCCGCGGCGTTCGCGACGCCGGAGACTCCGGCGCCGACGGAGAGCAGATGTGCCTTGGTGGAAGGCAGACCGATACCGAAGTTGGCCGACAGCCCGGCGCGGGTCACGCTCGTCGCCCCCGCCTCGCGCTGGACGTGCGCGCCGGTCGCCAGGGCGGCGCTCACCGTCCCGGTGGCCCGCACGCCGCCCTCCCCGGGAGGTACGCCGTCCTCTCCAGGACGCACGACGGCACCGCCCGGCTGCGCCACGATCTCGGGCCGTGTGAGATCGAGGGTGACCAGCGCCTCGACCTTCCCCAGCGGAACCAGCAACCCGTCCCGGTCGCCGTCCGAACTCCTCAGCAGATAGGGGTAGTTCGACAGCAGCCGTTGCGGCAGCCGTTCCCAGACGGGCTCGGGCACGGTGTGACCGCTGCCGGCGGCGAGCCCGCGCAATGTCCGTACGACCTCGGGCAGCTGCGGCAGCCCGGCTTTGGGCACGCCGATCGAACGGAGGCGGTCGGGGTGCGGCCCCACGGCCGTGCCGTTGCCGGACGGCTCGGATCCCGGCGGAGGAACGGGCACGGCGGCGGGCTGAACCGGCGTGTGGTGGAGGGTCGCTGCCGCATGGTCCGACGTCACGGGGCCGCCGGCAGTCACCGCGGCGGCCGGGTCGGTGTGGGCCGGGAGGGTCGGGCCGGCGTGGGCCGGGAGGGTCGGACCGGCCGTGAGGGGCGCGGAAGCCACCTCCGAATGGACCGCGGCCGGCACCTCCGCGCGCACGCCCGACGGCACCTCCGCCCGCACGCCCGACGGCACCTCCGCCCGCACGCCCGACGGCACCTCCGCCCGCACGCCCGACGGCACCTCTGCCCGGACGTCCTGCGGCGCGTCGAGGCGGATCCGGTAGGCGGTGGTGTCGGTGGAGTCGCGGGGTGCGGCGTAGAGATACCTGCTGTCGGCCCGCAGCTCGTACGCGGGGGCGGCCGTCTGCACCGTGGTGGATTCCGTCGCCGCCTGCTGGAGCCGGGGCGCCCGCATGAGCTGTCCGTCGCTCGCGCGCAGGACGTAGCCGCTCTCCTGGTGGACGAAGTCCCGCCCCTGACGTGTCCAGCCGTCCGGCGGGAGGGTCTCGTTCCCAGGTGTGCTGATCCGGCCGGCGGTGCTGACCTCGTAGGTCCGCGGCGCGCTTCCGTCGTGGGAGGCGGCACGGGTCACCGTGTACCACTGCTCCCTGTCCTTGCCCTTGCCTTCGAACACCGCGGCGATCTCGCTTCGTGCCACCGGCTGCGCGCCGTCCGGCTGCCGGTGGGACGCGCCACTGGCGCTCGCTCCCTGCGTGTGCGCGGGCAGGTGCGCGGGTGCGCCACCCGGCAGGCCGCCCGCCGGCCTCGTACCGAGGTCGGCGCCGAGCCGGTCGGACAGGACGCGTGCCGGGTGGGCGGGGTCGGTGAGGGCGAGGCCGGGACGGGGTTTCGTGAGCAGCTCGGCCGCGACGGCGTGGAGGATGTCGTCGTGCAGCCGTGCGTACTGCTCGGCGGGCGAACCGGCGGCCATGCCGCGCCGGTCGATCGCGGGGGGTCTGTGGCCGGTGGTCACGACGGTGGCGGCCTGCGCGAGCAGCTTCTGCCGGTCCGGCGCGTCCACCTCGTTCACCGTGGCCCGTGAGGCGGTGAACACCTCCGCCCAGCGATCCGACACGTCCTTGCCCGCGGGGACGACGGGCAGGGAGGGTTCCGGCGTTGTCCTCTGCTCGGTCGTGGTGCCGGGGCTGAGGACGTCGGGAGTGATGGTGAGGGTGACGGCAGAGGTACCGGTGGAGGTATGAGGGGAGGTTTTCGTGGGCTTGTCCGTGAAGCCGTCGTCGGTGGAGGTGTCCGTGAAGCTGTCCGTGAAACCGTTGTCGGTGAAGGTGCCGTCGAACTCGGGTGTCTTCGGGAGGTCGAAGTGCGTGTCGATGTCGGGGGTGTGGCCGCCGAATCGCCCCCATCCCTTCCAGCCCCGCCCCTGGAGGTTGCCGACCGCACCCGACGCTGCTCCCAGGCCCACCGTCATACCGTCGTTGGGGCTGCGCTGGGCGAGGTCCGTCAGCACCGTCGACCCCACGCCCACCGCACCACCGATGGCCAGCTGCCCCAGCAGATGGGAGGCGAACTTGGGCGCCACCATGTGCCCCACCTCGGACAGCAGACCACCCAACGCACCACCGATCCCGCCGCCCACGACGTCCGACAGGAAGTTCTCCAGCGACCAGTGCGAACGGTCCTTCGTGCCGTACTTCTGAATGAACTGGATCGCGAAGTCCGAGAAGGCCATGAAGCCCACACCGGTGAGAGTGCCGAGCAACAGCGATCTCAGGATCTGCCTGCACACCGCCTGAACACCCTTGACCAGCGCCCCGACCGCCTCCGGCATCCCGAAGAAGAGCAGCTCCCCAATGGCCCACATCGTCCACGCCATCTGCACCAACAGCATGAGCTTCGCGTACTGCACCTGAACAGAGTTCTCCCTCAGCAGCTCCGCCAGTTCCTTCGACGACCCCGCCAGACCCGGCAGCGCCTCGGCCATCTCCCGGGTGAACACCTCGTACTGCTCACCGACCCTGCCACCAACCGCGTTCAGCACACCCTGCGTCGCCGGACCCAACGACTCCGCGATCGCCATCATCTGACGTGCGCTCTCAAACCACACGTCCGAGAATTCGCGGAGCTTGTCCTCGTCAGTCTTGATCCACTCCTCACCCACCGTCATCTTCGCCATTGGGCCGAACGCGTCCGGCAAATAGATCGTCACCGGAGACACTCCCGCCCGGCCGTCTCGCGCCGGTTCGGGGCCAGGGCACTGCCGTCGGGCTGTGCGCCGTCGGCAGGGCATGCGTCGGTGGGACTCGCCATCCGGAACTCCATCGTTCGCAGGGCGCACGGACGACTGCGGGAAAGACGTCTCCGCAGGTCGGGGCGTACACAAGTGACGCCGGGCGGGCCGGCATCGCGGGAGCGATGGGCGCGCCGACGCGGGCACTGGCGGCTGTCACACCGGTTGCGGCGGCTCGCCCGGGTGATGCGGAACGGCACGGAGGGTGCGGGGAGGGGCGTCCCGGCCTCTCCCCGCGGGATCGTGCGAGTCGTTCCCGGGGTCAGTCGCGGCGGTCGCCGCCGCGGTTCGGCACCCCGTTGTCCAGGTACTCCCGCACCCCGTCGGCGGGCTGCGGCTCGGTCGGCAGGAGTGCGCCGAGGTCCGCGCTGCCGGTGAGCACCTCGGACGGTTTGAGCTGGAACGGCAGGTCGCCGAAGACCAGTTCGTCCACCTGTTCCAGTGCCTGGGCACGAGCGTCCGCGATAGCGGTCCGCAGGATCTCGCCGAGTTCCTTGGGGGTCATACGGCGGAAGGCACCGGTCGGAAAGTCGATCTCGGTGACCTCACCGCGCGCGGTGACCGTGACCGAGACCACCTTGCGCGGCGCTGTGACCGTGGCGGACATCTCGTTGATGCGCCGACGGTTCTCGTCGATCTGGCTCCGCTGCGTGCGGTAGTCAGCCAGCAGCCGTTCGATCTCCTGCTCATATCCGGACACTGCCGAACCCCATTCTCCACACGAATGCCGGGTGAGGACGCCTGGTCCGGGCTTCCTCCTCGGGAGGCCCATCAAAAGGTAACGCCGGTGTTAACTCTTCCTCCACCGTTCATTGACAACCAGGGACACACAGGCACTTCGGCTGCCCGTAGATACACGGCCTCTTCTGCGCCACCGGATCACGGAGGCAAATATTTTGGTCGTGTCCCCGTTCGTGGTGTAGCCGATCACGGTTGAGGTGTGCGCGGGCGCACGTCTGCTGGGTTTCGTGCTCCCTGAGCATGGGTCGGCCACCGTGCAACTCTCCGTAGTGAACTGGCAGTTCGACGAGGAGGTGCACGGTGGCTCTGTCCCGGCATGACCTATTGCGGTTGCTGGAGTCACTGCGTTCGGCGGACGGGGTCGAGTTGGTCCGGTCGGTGGCGGAGCGGATGCTTCAGGAGCTGATCGAGGCTGAGGCCACCGCGAGGATCGGCGCGGGGTGGAACGAGCACACCGACACCCGGACCGCGTTGCGCACCGGGCACCGGGCACCGGGCACCGGGCACCGGGACAAGACGTTGACCACGCAGGCCGGCGACCTGGACCTGGCCATCCCGAAGCTGCGGTCG
>NZ_JBICZA010000013.1:216447-238864 GCF_043201585.1 Streptomyces sp. NPDC048297 | reverse complement strand
CGACGCGCCGATCTCCACCAGGGCCTGCTCGAACTGGCCTGCAGTCTCATATGCCTCCGCCGCCTACGAACCTCATTCTGAAACGATCAGTAAGACCATCGGGCCGGGAGCCACAGCGGAGCCGAAGGCGGACGGGCCGGGGGCCGCGCCGGGGCCGAGAGCAGCCAGGCCGGGGACTACACCCGGACCGAAGACCGACGGGCCGGAAAGCGCTCCCGCACCGGAAGCGGTGCCCGCCAGGGATTCCCTACCGGAAGCCGCGCCCACCAGGCTTCCCCTGCCGGAAGCGGTGCCCGTCGGCGTTTCCCTGCCGGAAGCAGTGCCCACCGGGGTTTCCCTGTCGGAAACCGTCCCCGCCAGAGTTCCCCCGCCGGCCGCAGTCCCCGCCAGGGATTCCCTACCGGAAGCGATGCCCGTCGAGGTTTCCCTGCCGGGACGGCTTCGGGGGCCGGTGTTTGTTCGTCTCGGTCGGATTCTGTGGGCGGCGGGGCCCGCCGTGCGGGGGGCGTGGTTGCCTGCGGTGTTCGTGGTGGCGGTGGGGGCCGTGGTGCTGGGGTACGGGGGCGGGTTCGCCGGTGCGCGGGCGTTGCTGCTGGCGGTCGCGCCGGTCGTGCCCGTCGCCGGGGTGGCCCTGTCCTACGGGCCGTACGCCGACCCGCTGTACGAGGTCGCCGCGGCCACCCCGGGCGGCGGGCTGCGGCTGGCGCTGATCCGGACGGCGGCCGTCCTCGGGGTGAGCCTGCCGCTGCTGACCCTCGCCGGAGTGCTGCTGCCCGCCTCGGGTGCCCCCGCGGCTGCGGCCTGGCTGCTGCCGGGGCTGGCGTTGACGCTGGGCTCGCTGGCCCTGGCCTCGTTCGTCGGCTGCCGGACGGCGTCCGCCGTCACGGCCGGGGGCTGGCTGTGCGCCGTCCTCGGGCCGGTGCCCGGCGCGCCCGCCGGCCAGGTCGGCGCGCGGTTCGCCGAGCAGCTCTCCCGCTGTCTCGGCGGCGCCGGTGCGCAGGGCGTGTGGGCGGCCGTGGCCGTCCTGGGCGTCGTACTCGTGGCGGCCCGCCGCCCGGCCTACGACCGCCTGCTCCCCGGCTGAGCCGCACACTCGCCCTCACCTCTCCCGACGCGTCATTTTCGGCTTCGTCCCCTCGGACTCCCCCTCCGGAGATCCCCCGAGTTCCCTGCTGGAGACCCCTTGAGTTCCCTCCGTGTGACCGGCCTGCGGGTCCGGCACCGCAAGACGCTCGCCCTCGACTCCCTCGACCTGGAGCTCGGCACCGGTGTGCACGGGCTGCTCGGTCCGAACGGGGCCGGGAAGACCTCGCTGATCCGGGTGCTGGCCACGGTGGCACGGCCGTCCGGCGGGCGGGTGGAGATCCTCGGCCGGGACAGCGCGGACCACCGTGAGCGGGCCGAGATCCGTCGCCGACTGGGCTATCTGCCGCAGGAGTTCGGCTACTACCCGGGCGTCACGGTGCGCGGGTTCGTGGCGTACGTGGCCTGGCTGAAGAAGCTGCCGGCCGACCGCACCCCGGCGGCGGTGGAGCGCGCGGTGGCCCGGGTCGGCCTCGCGGACCGCGCCGACGCGAAGATCCGGACGCTGTCCGGGGGCATGGTCCGCCGGGTCGGCATCGCCCAGGCCGTCGTCAACGACCCGAGCGTGCTGCTGCTGGACGAGCCGACCGCCGGCCTCGACCCCGAGCAGCGTGTGGAGTTCCGCGAGCTGCTGCGCGAGCTGGGCACCTCGGCGACCGTGGTGGTCTCCACGCACCTCGTCGAGGACGTGGCCGCCGCCTGCACGGAGGTGACCCTGCTCGACGGGGGCCGGATCGCCTACCGGGGCACCCCCGCGGCGCTCACCCTGCTCGGCGAGGCCTCCGACGGGCCGGGCGACCACCCGATCGAGCGCGGCTACACCACCGCGCTGCGCGCCCACCGCGCACGGACGGCGCAGGGCGCGCACCCCGTACCGGGGACGCGGGAGGGCACTCGGGCGGGCACTCGGGAGGGGGTCCGGTGATCCTCCTCACCGGGCCGGAACCGAAGAAGCGGGCGGCTGCGCGAGCGACCGAGCGGGCGACCCCGCGGGCCCCGCATCCGCTGCGCGCCGAAGCCCTCCGCGGTTTCGCCCCGTTCGCCGGGGCCGCCGTCCTGCTCACGCTCGGTGTCACGCTGGCCGGTTCCGCGGACCGCTGGCAGGGCGGCTGGTGCAGCTGGCCGCGCTGACCGCCCTCGCGGCGCTGCTGCTGCCACTGGCGGTGCTGGGGCATCCGGAGACCTTCGGGCCGCCGGCGGTGATCCGCAACACGCTCGGCTGCACGGGGGTCACGGCGGGCGCGGCCGTCCTGCTCGGGGCGCGGCTGAGCTGGCTGCCCGCGTTCGGCTATGTGACGGCCGTGTACCTGGGTTCCTCGGGGGCGCGGGGGCGCGCGGCGGTGGTGTGGGCGTGGCCGATGCAGCCGGGCGCGCAGGTGGGCGCCTGGGCGGCGGCGCTGGCCGCGTTCACGGTGGGCGCCGCGCTGTACGCCGTACGCGGAGCACGCCCCGAAGGCCCCCGCGCCTGACGCACCTGACACGCCTGACCGAAAGGTCCGGCCGTCACCCGCCCGCGCCCACGGTCACTCGCGCCCATGGCCGGCACGGCCGCCCCCCGCCCGCACGCGGATGACGGCCGTGCCGGCGACGACCTCTCCCGGACACACGCTCCCGGACACAGATCAGGCCCGGACCGGCTATGCGGAGATGCCGTCGATCCGGGCCAGAGCGTCGTCCGCGCCGTACGGCTGCAAGTAGGGCAGCCAGCGCGGATCTCTGTGTCCGGTCCCGATGATGCGCCAGGCCAGACCGGTGGGCGGGGCTGGTTTGTGGCGCAGTCGCCAGCCGATCTCGACGAGGTGGCGGTCGGCCTTCACGTGGTTGCAGCGGCGGCAGGACGCCACCACGTTGTCCCATACGTGTTTGCCCCCGCGGCTGCGCGGGATGACGTGGTCGACGCTGGTTGCGACGCCACCGCAGTACATGCACCGGCCCCCGTCGCGGGCGAACAGCGCCCTGCGGGTGAGAGGAACGGGCCCCCGGTAGGGAACCCGTACGAATCGCTTGAGCCGGACCACGCTGGGTGCGGGGACTGTGACGGTTGCGCTGTGCATATAGGCGCCGGATTCCTCGAGGGAGACGGCCTTGTTCTCCAGGACGAGGACGAGCGCGCGGCGGAGCGGTACGACGCCGAGCGGCTCGTACGACGCGTTGAGGACCAGGACATGCGGCACGGGTGCCTCCTTGGGCGTCGGCGGCGCGTGGCTCGCGCCGGGACGATCTGCAGTCAGTCTCCCCTCATGCCTGGTGAACGCGCCACCATGTCCCGGTAACGGGCTGGGAGTGTTTTCGACCACACCTGATGTGTCCCCCGGATCGCGGGTCGCTCAAGCCCAGGTGGGTCGGCTCTCCGCGATGACGGGCGGGCACGGGCACACACGATCCCCCGATAGTGTGTTGGTTCGGTTCGTCCGGTGTCCCTTTCGTGACCTTGCCCGCTTCGCCGGACCGGACCGCGCAGCACCATGGAGGTATCTGCCGTGTCCTTGACCGCCGTCCTGCTGGCCGCCGGCGCGTCGCCGTCCCCCACCTCGGGTTCCCCCTCGGATTCCACCTCCGGTTCGACGGCACCGGCCGTGCCGACGCTTCGGGACGCCCAGGAGAACGCGACGAACGCGGCGAGCTGGGTGCAGCAGAACCTGTCGACGTGGCTCGCGATGGCTCTGCAGATCGTGCTGATCGTGGTGATCGCCGTCGCGCTGAGAGCGTTGGTGCTGCGGGCGATCACCAAGCTGATCGCGCGGATGAACCGCTCCGTGCAGGCGGTGGACCAGACGGCGCTCGGCGGTCTGCTCGTGAACACGGAGCGGCGCCGGCAGCGCTCGGAGGCGATCGGCTCGGTCCTGCGGTCGATGGCGAGCTTCCTCATCCTCGGCACGGCCGCGCTGATGGTGCTGTCCACCTTCAAGATCAATCTGGCGCCGCTGCTGGCCTCCGCCGGTGTCGCCGGTGTCGCGATCGGTTTCGGCGCCCGGAACCTGGTCACCGACTTCCTCTCCGGCGTGTTCATGATCCTGGAGGACCAGTACGGCGTCGGCGACACGATCGACGCGGGCGTGGCCACCGGTGAGGTCGTCGAGGTCGGTCTGCGCGTGACCAAGCTGCGCGGCGACAACGGCGAGATCTGGTACGTCCGCAACGGCGAGGTGAAGCGGATCGGCAACCTCTCCCAGGGCTGGGCGACCGCCTCGGTCGACGTGACCGTGCGCCCGAGCGAGAACCTGGACCGGGTGAAGGCCACGATCGCCGAGGCCGGCGAGCAGATGAGCAAGGAGGAGCCCTGGAGCGAGCGGCTGTGGGGTCCGGTCGAGGTGCTCGGCCTGGACAGCGTGCTGATCGACTCCATGGTGATCCGGCTGACCGCCAGGACCATGCCCGGCACGTCGGTGGGCGTCGAGCGGGAGCTGCGCTGGCGGGTCAAGCGGGCCCTCGACGCCGCGGGCGTCCGGATCGTGGGCGGCACGCCGACCCCGGCGGACGAGGAGGAGACCCCGGACCCGTCGGCCTCGGTCGCACCGCCGTCGACCTTCTCCGACGCGTCCTCGCCGCAGTCCCTGTCGGCGTCCCCGATACCCACGCAGCCCCAGGGGAAGAAGTAGGCACCATCGAGCGGACGGGTCCGGCCCGCCGCGCTCACGCCGCCCGGACGGCCTGAGGCCGACACCGACGCCGACGCCCACACCGGCGCTGGCACCAGCACCAGGACGATCCAGGCGACCCTGGCCCCCAGCATCCCCCGCCCCCGAGGTAACGAGTCTGTTGCCTCGGGGGCGTTGTCTATTGACGCCCCCTTCGTCCTGGGCTTACGTTCCTCCCACCCAAATAGGAAAGTTTCCTAACAGTGATCTTCCGTGCGACCGGTGATCAAGGCTGGACGCCCTGGACAGAGCACTGGAAAGCTGGGCAGTCGGAAAGGCAGGTGTCGCACTCCATGGCAGGAACCGCCGGTACGCCGGGCACACCGCGCGTCCTGCGCGCCATGAACGACCGCGCCGCCCTCGACCTCCTGCTGGAGCACGGGCCGCTGTCCCGCACCCGCATCGGCAAGCTCACCGGTCTGTCCAAGCCCACCGCCTCCCAGTTGCTGGCCCGGCTGGAGGCGGCCGGACTGGTCCGGGTCACCGGCACCAGCGAGGGCCGGCCGGGGCCCAACGCCCAGCTGTACGCGGTCCATCCGGGCGCCGCGTACGCCGCCGGGCTCGACGTCGCCCCGCACCGGATACGCGCCGCCGTCGCCGACATCACGGGCCGCACGGTCGGCGAGTACGAACTGCCCACCCCCGGGCGCGTTCCCGAGGACCCCGTCGTCCAGCAGGTGACGCGGGCGCTCGACGGCGCCGTGAAGGCGGCCGGTCTCGCCCGCTCCGACGTGCACCGGCTGGTCATCGGCACCCCGGGCGCCTTCGACCCCAACACCGGGCGGCTGCGCTACGCCTCCCACCTGCCCGGCTGGCACTCCCCCGCGCTGCTGGAGGAACTCGCCGCCGCACTGCCGATGCCGGTGGAGTACGAGAACGACGTCAACCTCGTCGCCCTCGCCGAACAGCGGCTCGGCGCGGCCCGCGGCCACGCGGACTTCGTGCTGCTGTGGAACCAGGAGGGCCTCGGCGCCGCCCTGGTCCTCGGCGGCCGGCTGCACCGCGGCTGGACCGGCGGCGCCGGCGAGGTCGGCTTCCTGCCGGTGCCGGGCACGCCCCTGGTGCGCCAGGTGACCCGGGCCAACAGCGGTGGCTACCAGGAGCTGGCCGGCTCCCAGGCGGTGCCGAGGCTGGCCCGTGAACTCGGCGTCGAGGACGTGCCGTCGGGGCCCTACACCGAGGTCGCCGCCGAACTCGTCGCCCGCGGCGCCGATCACGCGGGCGGCCCCCACCGGGAGCTGCTCCAGACCTACGCGACCCGGCTGGCCACCGGTCTCGCCTCGCTCGTCTCCGTCCTCGACCCCGAGCTGGTCGTCCTCAGCGGCTCCGCGCTGACCGCCGGCGGCGAGGTGCTGCGCGGCCTGGTCCAGGCCGAGCTGGAGGAGCTGGCGGCGGCCCGCCCCCGGCTCGTCGTCGGCGACGTCCGTGAACACCCCGTGCTGCGCGGCGCACTGGAGTCCGCGCTCGCGACCACCCGCGACGAGGTCTTCGACACCTCCCGCTGAGTCCCGCAGTCCCTGCCTGTCCCTGCCTTCCCACCGTCCTCCCCCTCCTCACCCACCCCGTCCCAGGGAGACCTCGCCATGCCCGAAGTCGTACCCTCCGTCGTCCCCTCGGCCGTCCGGAAGGCGGCCCTCGCCCTCACCGCCTCGCTGGCGCTGCTGACCACCGCCTGCACCGGCCAGTCCGGCTCCGCCGCCACCGACGACGCCTCCAAGGACACGACGATCAACTTCTGGCACGCCTGGAGCGCGCCGAACGAGGTGAAGGCCGTCACGTCGCTGGTCGCCGGCTTCGAGAAGGCGCACCCCAACATCCATGTGAACGTCGTCGGCAACATGACCGACGACAAGATCAACCAGGCGCTGCGGTCGGGCGGCGACAAGGCCCCCGACGTGATCTCCTCGTTCACCACCAACAACGTGGGCAAGTTCTGTTCCTCGGGCGCGCTCGTCGACCTGAACCCCTTCTTCAAGAAGTCGGGCATCGACCCCACGACCACCTTCCCGAAGCCGATGAACGAGTACACCCAGTTCGACGGCAACCGCTGCTCGGTGCCGCTGCTGGGCGACGCGTACGGGCTGTACTACAACAAGACGGCGTTCGCGAAGGCCGGGATCAAGAACCCGCCGAAGACCTGGTCGGAGTTCAAGGCCGACGCCAAGAAGCTCACGATCCCCGAGGGCGACGGCTACAAGCAGCTCGGGTTCATGCCGGACTACCACGGCTGGGAGTCCACCACCGAGCACTACTTCGGGCAGTTCTCGCCGACCTACTTCGACAAGGACGGCAAGTCGAACCTCGCCAAGGACCCGGCGTTCGAGAAGGGCTTCACCCTCCAGAAGAGCCTCGTGGACGAACTCGGCGGATTCCAGAGGCTGGAGAGGTTCCGTGCCACGCTCGGCGACGAGTGGGGCCCCAAGCATCCCTTCCACACCGGCCAGGTCGCCATGCAGCTCGACGGCGAGTGGCGGCTCGGGATGGCGCTGGACGCCAAGCCGAAGTTCGACATAGGCGTGGCCCCGCTGCCCGTCCCGGACGACCAGGCCGACCAGTACGGCAAGGGCTACATCACCGGCACCATCGCGGGCATCGCCGCCACCAGCCACAGGCAGAACGCGGCCTGGGAGCTGGTGAAGTACATGACCACGAACACGGACGCCGTGGTCGGCTTCGCCAACGCCATCCACAACGTGCCCTCCACGCTGGCCGCCCTGAAGTCCCCGAAGCTGACGTACGACCCGCGCTTCAAGACGTTCCTGGACATCGCCGCGAACCCGGACTCCACCACGACTCCCGCCTCGATCAACGGCGGTGTGTACCTGGTGACGATCCAGCAGTTCGGCTACGACTACGAGAGCGGCAAGGTCAGCGATCTGAAGGCGGGTCTGAAGAAGACGGCCGCGCAGATCGACACGGACATCGCGCAGGCGAAGTAGCCGATGACCACGCTCACTCTGGCGTCGAAGCGCCGGCGGGCGGCGCTTCGCACGGCCGCCTTCATGTCGCCCTGGCTGATCGGCTTCGCGGTCTTCTTCGCGTACCCGCTGATCTCGACGGTCTACTTCTCGTTCATGCACTACGACGGCTTCAAGGCGCCGACGTGGAGCGGCGGGAAGAACTGGACGTACGTCTTCACGCACTACCCGCTCTTCTGGCCCGCCCTGCGCAACACGCTGTGGCTGGTCGTGGTGATGGTGTCCCTGCGGGTCGTGTTCGGGCTCGGCGTCGGCCTGCTCATCACCAAGATCAAGACGGGTACGGGGGTCTTCCGCACCCTCTTCTACCTGCCCTACCTGGCCCCGCCGGTGGCGGCCACCATGTCCTTCGCCTTCCTCCTCAACCCCGGTACGGGACCGGTCAACTCGCTCCTGGAGAAGGTGGGAATCCCGGCGCCGGGCTGGTTCAACGACCCGGCCTGGTCCAAGCCGGCGCTGACCCTGCTCGCGCTGTGGGGCATCGGCGACCTGATGGTCATCTTCATGGCCGCGCTGCTCGACGTACCGACGGAGCAGTACGAGGCGGCCGAGCTGGACGGCGCGTCGGCCTGGCAGCGCTTCCGGTACGTGACCCTGCCGAACATCTCGCCCATCGTGATGTTCGCCGTGGTCACCGGGGTGATCCAGACCATGCAGTACTACACGCAGCCGCTCATCGCCGGGAAGGTCGCCTCGGGCGTGATCCAGGGCGCGGGCACCCAGTTCGAGCCCGGCTACCCGGACAAGTCCACGCTCACCCTCCCCCAGCTCGTCTACAACCTCGGCTTCCAGCGCTTCGACTACGGCTCGGCCTGTGTGGTGGCACTCGTGCTGTTCGCCCTGTCGATGGCGTTCACCGCGCTGCTGATGCGGCGCCGGGGCGGCCTGATCCAGGCAGGTGACTGACCATGACCCACGTACTGGACCAGCCGGTACACCCGGCTGCCCCGGTGTCCGCGGCGGAGCGGACGGCCCGGCGCCGGGCGCTGCTGGAGTGGATCGCCGTGCACTCCCTCGGCGTCGCCGCGGCCCTCTTCTTCACGCTCCCCTTCGTGTTCGTGTTCCTGACCTCGCTGATGAGCGACACCCAGGCCCTCAGCCGGGACCTGATCCCGCACACCTGGGAGTGGGGCAACTACACGAAGGTCTTCGACACGCCCGGCTTCCTGACCTGGTGGAAGAACACCCTGATCTACGCCGGTCTCGGCACGGTGCTGACCGTGGTGTCGTCGATCCCGGTGGCGTACGCGCTCGCCAAGTTCCGTTTCCGGGGCCGGAATCTGTCGCTCATGCTGGTGATCTCGATGATGATGCTGCCGCCCCAGGTGATCATCATCCCGATGTACCTGTTCTGGGCGAAGCAGCTGGACCTGTCGGGCACGCTGTGGCCGCTGATGATCCCGATGGCGTTCGGGGACGCGTTCTCCATCTTCCTGCTGCGCCAGTTCCTGATGACGATCCCGAACGAGTACGTCGACGCGGCGAAGGTGGACGGCTGCGGGGACCTGCGCACCCTGCTGCGGGTCGTCCTGCCGATGGCGAAGCCGGGCATCGCCGCCGTCGCCCTCTTCCAGTTCTTCTACGCCTGGAACGACTACTTCGGCCCGCAGATCTACGCGTCCGAGAACCCCGGTGCCTGGACGCTGAGTTACGGCCTGGAGTCGTTCAAGGGCGCGCACCACACCGACTGGAACCTGACCATGGCCGCGACCGTGCTGGTCATGGCCCCCGTGATCCTCGTGTTCTTCTTCGCCCAGAAGGCGTTCGTCGAGGGCGTCACGCTCACCGGAGTGAAGGGTTAACCACGTATGAAACTCACCGTGGTCGGCGCAGGCTCGACCTACACCCCCGAACTCGTCGACGGCTTCGCGCGCCTGCGGGACACCCTGCCCGTCGAGGAACTGGTGCTCGTGGATCCGGCGGCCGAGCGCCTGGAGCTGGTGGGCGGCCTGGCCCGCCGGATCTTCGCCCGGCAGGAGCACCCCGGCCGGATCGTCACGACGTCCGACCTGGACGCGGGCGTGGACGGCGCCGACGCCGTCCTGCTCCAGCTGCGCGTCGGCGGGCAGGCGGCCCGTGAGCAGGACGAGACCTGGCCCCTGGAGTGCGGTTGCGTCGGCCAGGAGACGACCGGCGCGGGCGGCCTCGCCAAGGCCCTGCGCACCGTCCCCGTCGTCCTGGACATCGCCGAGCGGGTCCGCCGTGCGAACCCGCGCGCGTGGATCATCGACTTCACCAACCCGGTCGGCATCGTCACCCGCGCCCTGCTCCAGGCGGGCCACCGGGCGGTCGGCCTGTGCAACGTGGCGATCGGCCTCCAGCGCAAGTTCGCCGCGCTGCTGGGCACCGACCCGAAGGACGTCCACCTCGACCACGTGGGCCTGAACCACCTCACCTGGGAGACGGCGGTGCGCCTCGGCGGCCCCGAGGGCGCGAACGTGCTGCCCAAGCTGCTGGCCGAGCACGGCGACGCCATCGCCGACGACCTGCGCCTGCCCCGCCCCCTGCTGGACCGGCTGGGCGTGGTCCCCTCCTACTACCTGCGCTACTTCTACGCCCACGACGAGGTCGTACGGGAGCTGCGCACCAAGCCGTCCCGGGCCGCCGAGGTCGCGGCCATGGAGCGCGAACTGCTGGCGATGTACGCCGACCCGACCCTGGACGAGAAGCCGGCGCTGCTCGCCAAGCGGGGCGGCGCCTTCTACTCGGAGGCGGCGGTGGACCTGGCGGCGGCCCTGCTGGGCGGGTCCGGCAGCCCGTACCAGGTGGTGAACACGCTCAACAAGGGCACGCTGCCCTTCCTGCCCGACGACGCGGTGATCGAGGTGCAGGCGGCCGTCGGCCACTCGGGCGCCGTGCCGCTGCCGGTGCCGGCGCTGGACCCGCTGTACGCGGGCCTGGTGGCGAACGTGACCGCGTACGAGGACCTGGCCCTGGAGGCGGCCCTGCGCGGCGGCCGGGACCGCGTCTTCAAGGCGCTGCTCGCCCACCCGCTGATCGGCCAGTACGCGTACGCCGACACCCTCACCGACCTGCTGATCGCGCACAACCGGGAGCACCTCGCGTGGGCCTGACCTCACCTGAACCCAGAGAGCACAGGGAACCCGGAGAACACGAAGCATCCGGAGAATCCCGAGAACCCGGAAGTGTCCTCGCCATAGACGCGGGCAACAGCAAGACCGACGTGGCCGTGGTCACCGCCGCGGGCGAGGTCCTGGCCACGGCCCGCGGCGGTGGCTTCCGGCCGCCCACTGTGGGCGTCGAGGCGGCGATGGACGCGCTGGCCGACCCGGTCGGCCGGGCCCTCGCGGACGCGGGCCTGCCCGCCGTCTCCCACGTCTCCGCCTGTCTGGCCAACGCCGATCTGCCGGTGGAGGAGGAGCAGTTGGCGTCCGCACTGCACGCGCGCGCGTGGGGCGCCTCGGTGGACGTCCGCAACGACACCTTCGCGATCCTGCGGGCGGGTGTGGCCGAGCCGCGCGGGGTGGCCGTGGTGTGCGGCGCCGGCATCAACTGCGTCGGCATGCGCCCCGACGGCCGTACCGCCCGCTTCCCCGCGCTCGGCCGCATCTCCGGTGACTGGGGCGGCGGTTGGGGGCTGGCCGAGGAGGCGCTGTGGTACGCGGCGCGCGCGGAGGACGGCCGGGGCGGCCCGACCGACCTCGCCCGCACCCTGCCCGGCCACTTCGCCCTGCCCTCCATGTACGCCCTGATCGAGGCCCTCCACCTCGGTCACGTCGACCACGACCGCCGCCATGAACTGACGCCCGTCCTCTTCGAGACGGCCGCGCGCGGGGACGCGGTCGCCCGCTCGATCGTGGACCACCTCGCCGAGGAGGTCGCCACGATGGCCACGGTCGCCCTCACCCGCCTCGACCTGCTGTCCGAGCACACCCCGGTCCTGCTCGGCGGCAGCGTCCTCACCGCCGGCCACCCCCGGCTCGACACCGGCATCCGCGACCTGCTCAGCGCCCGCGCCCCCAAGGCCGACGTCCAGGTCGTCACGGCCGGACCGGTCCTCGGCGCGGCCCTGCTGGGCCTGGACCACCTGGGGGCGGGGGCGCGGGAGCGGGCGCGGGCGCGGGCCCATTGGGAGAGCTGAGCGGCCAAGACCCCCCGGGGCTCCGTCCGCCGCAGGAACCGGCATGCTTTCCCCGGCGTGTTCATGGGCAGAAGGCGCTGTGGAGCGCGGTGATCCGCGGACGGCCCGATCAAGATCCAGCAGGATCCGGTGAAGGCCGGTGCGGATGCCGGCGCGGGCGGCGATACTGTGCGGCGAACGGATGACCATGGGGGAGGTCAGGTGACACACCCGCCGACGAGCAGCGCGGCGCCACCGGTGGCGGGTTCCGTCATGCCCTCCGCACCGGCGGTCCCGGCCCGGCGCGGCGCGCGGGTGCCCGCGCCGCCCGCCCGTCGGTCCGTGTTCGCCGAGGGTGTCGAGCGGGTGCGCGGCTCGGCGACCACCGAGCCGGGGCGGCTGCGGCTCATCGGCGCGCTGCTCGCGCTGCTGGTCGTCGCGTTCGGGGCGGTCACCGCGTGGCAGAGCAGCGAACGCGCGGCCGCCGCCGACGACGTGCTGCACAGCAGCCAGCCGCTCAGCTCCGGCGCCGCCGACATCTACCGTTCGCTGGCCGACGCCAACACGGCCGCCTCCAGCGGGTTCCTGGCGGGCGGTCAGGAGAGCGCCGCCACGCGCGACCGCTACGAGAAGGACATCGGTACGGCCGCCGCCGGGCTCGTCAGGGCCGCCGCCAACGCGGACCCCGAATCGCCCTCCGAGAAGACCATCGCCAAGCTGAACAAGCTGCTGCCCGTGTACAAGGGCCTGATCGAGCGCGCCCGCACCTACAACCGGCAGGGCTACCCGGTCGGCGGCGCGTATCTGCGCTACGCGAACGAGAAGATGCAGCAGGAGATGCTCCCGGCGGCGGAGGACCTCTACACGAAGGAGAACCAGCGCCTGGACGCGGACTACGGGGACGCGACGCCGTACCCGTGGGCGGCGATCGCGCTCGGTGTCCTCGCCCTGGCCGCCCTCGCCTGGGCGCAGAACCGCGACTACCGCCGCACCAACCGCGTCCTCAACCACGGCCTGGTCGCCGCCACCGCCGCCACCACGGCCGTGCTGCTGTGGCTGGTCGTCGGGCACATGATCGCCCGCTCGGGCCTGAACGCCTCCTACGACCACGGCATCCGCTCGCTGAACGTCCTGCACGACGCCCGGATCGCCTCCCTGAAGGCGCGCGGCAACGAGAACCTGAGCCTGGTCTCGCGCGGCGCCGAGACCGTCACGGTCGACGGGACGACGTACGACGCCTACTACTACGACTTCGACAACGACATACGCGCCCTCGGCGAACGCCTCGCCGACGCCCGCCGGTTCGCCGACGACGACGCCGGTACGCGGCCCGTGCGGGTGGCCGAGAGCAACATGGCGGTGTGGAAGCAGCGGCACAGCGCGGCCCGCACCGAGGACGAGAACGGCAACTACCAGCAGGCGCTGGACAAGGTGATCGGCGCCAGGGGCGCGACCGGCGAGTGCTTCGACGGCGTCGACATCAGCCTGCGCGACGCGATAGACCACGAACAGGCCCAGTTCCAGCGGGCCGCGACCGACGGACGGGACGCCATGACGGGCCTGCCCGTCGGGGCCGCGGTGCTCGCCGCGGCGGGCGCGGCGGGCGCGGTGGCCGGCCTGGGCCGCAGGCTTTCGGAGTACCGGTGACAGGGGGCAGGGCGACGATGTACGGGGCACGTGCACGGGCCTCCCTGCGAGGCTGGGGCGGAGTCGGCGCGATGGCGGTGCTGTGCGCGCTCGCGCTGGCGTTCGTCCTGCTCCTGCCGCTCACCCAGGAGACGCACCCGGCCGACGGCGCGACGGCGGGTTCCGGTACGGCGAACGGCAGCCAGGCGCGCGCCGACGCCTGCGAGGACTCCGAGGCGCAGAAGCAGACGCTCGCCCCGTCCGGCGCGGACGGCCCGACGATCGACGCCATCAAGTCCCGTACGGGCGCCAAGCGCAAGCTCGTCGTCGGCGTCGACCAGAACAGCTACCACTGGGGCTACCGCAACCCGAACACCGCGGGCGCGGAGCTGGAGGGCTTCGACATCGACCTCGTCCACAAGATCGCCGACGACATCCTCGGCGACCCGGACGCTGTGCAGTTCAAGGCGATACCGACCAGCCGGCGCATCCCCGCCATCCAGGACGGCCGGGTCGACATGGTCGTGCGCACCATGACCATCACCTGCGACCGGCTCGGCGACGTCGCGTTCTCCGCGCCCTACTTCAAGACCGGTCAGCAGGTCCTCGCGCCCAAGTCGTCGTCGATCACCGGCTACAACGGCACGCTGGCGCACAAGAGGATCTGCACGGCGTCCGGTTCCACCGCCTACAGCAAGCTGAAGGCGGACCGGGGCAAGGGCGTCCTGCCCGCCTCCGCCGACATCTCCACCACCGTCCCCAGCCAACTCGACTGCCTGGTCCGCCTGCAGCTCGGCGAGGTCGACGCGGTGGTCACCGACGGCGCCCTCGCCGCGAGCCAGGCCGCCCAGGATCCGGCGGTCGAACTCAAGGGCGAGGCGTTCACGACCGAGTACTACGGCGTGGCGATGAAGAAGGACGCCTCCGATCTGGTACGCCGGGTCAATCGCATCCTGGTCGACTACCGCGGCAGCGGCTGGCAGGCGTCGTACGACCGGTGGTTGTCGGCCACACTGGGCAAGGACGCGGGGCCGTCCAGGCCACCCGCGCCGCAGTACCTGCGCAGCGGCTGAACCACCTGTCCCCGACCCAGGCCAACCACACAGCAGCGAGAGGTGATCGATGGGCGTCACGGACCCCGCCGGGCCGGTGATGGACCGGGACGAGGTGGACCGTGCGCTGGCGCGGCTCGGCCAGGAGCACGAGGCGATCGAGACCTCGCTGCTGGCCCTGCAGGACCACGCGGGCCGCAGGCTCCTCGAAGGCGCCCGGCTGACCGGCGTCACGAAGGAGCGCTGGGCTGCCGCGGAGACGTCGATCACCCTGCTGTGGGCGTACTTCGACGCCTACACGGCCACACTGCGCTCGGCCCGGGAGATCCGCGCCCGGCGCCGCTGGTCCAGCCGCGAGGACCTGGTGGAGCTGACCGGGCTGCTGCGCGGCGCGTGCGTCACGATGGCCGACGTGGCCGCGCCCGCGGGCACCGGGAGGCTCAGCGAGAGCTTCTCGCTGACGGCGCTGGTCGACCGGATGAACGACCTGTACGCGTCCTCGCTCGACATGGTCGTCGCCGCGGACGCCGTCTGGTCGGCGCTGCCCGCCCGCATCGATCTGCTCGCCGCGGAGCTCCAGCGCACCCGGGGCCTCGCCCACTCCGTCGGCGTCCGCCCCGGGGAACACCCCTCCGGCGACGACCTGGAGCACATCACGCGCACGCTCACCACGCTGCGCGAGGACGTCGTCTGCGACCCGCTCGCCTTCTGGGTGCCCACCGAGGGCAGTTCGGCGCCCGGCGGCGGCCGGCCGGACACGACGGTGTACGACCGTGAGGCCCGCGCCCTGGAGGACGTGCGGCGCGAGATCGACGCGGTGCTGACGGTCCGGCAGGACGCGGAGGCGCGGCTGATCCGGCTGCGGGACGTGCTGTCGCGCGCGGACCGCACCCTCGCCGAGGCGCGCACCGCGCGCGGCGAGGTGCTGGCGAAGATCGCGGCGACCGAGGTGCCGGTGGTCAGCGGCCCGCCGACCGTGCTGCAGGAGCAGCTGGCGACGGCGGCCGAGTACCGGCGTCAGGGGCAGTGGCACCGGCTCTCGCCGCTCCTGGAGTCCCTTGAGCAGAAGGCCGAGGAGGAACTGCTGCGCGCCCGCGAGTCGTTGACCGCGGTCACCGCGCCGCTCGCGGTCCGCGCCGAGCTGCGCGGCCGGCTGGACGCCTACAAGGCGAAGGTCGCCCGGCACGGGCTCGCCGAGGACCCGCTGCTCGTCGAGCGGTACGACGCCGCCCGGCGCATGCTGTGGAGCGCGCCCTGCGACCTGCGCGTCGCCGAACAAGCCGTCCTGCGCTACCAGCGGGCGGCCGTCGAACTGCTCGGCGCGCCCCGGGTGCCCGGACAGGCCGGGCCCGAGGACCGCAAGGGGGAGCACGCGTGAGCCAGGCACATCAGGCCTGCCAGCGACCGGGCTGCGAGGGGACGTACGAGGACGTCGGCGGCGGCCAGTTGTACTGCGACACCTGCGGTCTCGCCCCGGTCGTCGCCACGGCCGGCCCGGCGCCGGCCCGGCGGTCCTGGGACGGGGCGGTCGGCTCGCTGCCCACCGGGATCACCGGGGGCGGCGGTTCGCACTCCGGCTCGCACAGCTCACTGACGTCCTCCCAGTCGTCCCAGTCCTCGCAGTCCTCGCAGTCCTCGCAGTCCTCTCAGTCTTCCCAGTCCGCCAGGTCGCGGCGCTCGGTGTCGGGGCAGCTCTCGCGTGGCCTGTCGGTGCAGCCCACCGGCCGTTCGGTGTCCGTGCGCAGCTCGGGCTCGTCCTCCGGCTCGTCGTCCCGGGGGCGGCTGGGCGCCGGTCTGGTGGCGGTGCCGCAGGTCCCGCGCCCCGACCCGCGCGCGATGGTGCTGGAGAACCCGGAGGTGCCCGAGCGCAAGCGGTACTGCTCGCGCTCGGACTGCGGGGCTCCGGTGGGCCGTTCCCGTGGCGAGCGGCCGGGCCGCACGGAGGGGTTCTGCACCAAGTGCGGGCACCCTTATTCGTTCGTGCCGAAGCTGAGGGCCGGGGACATCGTGCACGGCCAGTACGAGGTCGCGGGCTGTCTCGCGCACGGCGGCCTCGGCTGGATCTACCTCGCCGTGGACCGGGCCGTCGCCGACCGGTGGGTGGTGCTCAAGGGCCTGCTGGACACGGGCGACCAGGACGCGATGGCGGCGGCGATCTCCGAGCGGCGCTTCCTCGCGGAGATCGAGCACGCCAACATCGTGCGGATCTACAACTTCGTCGAGCACCTCGACCAGCGCACCGGCTCCCTCGACGGGTACATCGTCATGGAGTACGTGGGCGGCAAGTCGCTGAAGGAGATCGCCAACGCCCGCCGCACCCCGGACGGCCGCCGCGACCCGCTGCCGGTCGAGCAGGCCTGCGCGTACGGCATCGAGGCGCTGGAGGCGCTCGGCCATCTGCACGACCGCAACCTGCTGTACTGCGACTTCAAGGTCGACAACGCCATCCAGAGCGAGGACCAGCTCAAGCTGATCGACATGGGCGCCGTGCGCCGCATGGACGACGACGAGTCCGCGATCTACGGCACGGTCGGCTACCAGGCGCCCGAGGTCGCCGAGGTCGGCCCGTCGGTGGCGAGCGACCTGTACACGGTGGGCCGTACCCTCGCGGTGCTCGCCTTCGACTTCCAGGGCTACACGAACGTCTTCGTGGACTCCCTGCCCGACCCGGACACCATCGAGGTCTTCCGCCGCTACGAGTCCTTCTACCGGCTCCTGGTCCGCGCCACCGACCCCGACCCGGCCCGGCGCTTCGCCTCCGCGCAGGAGATGGCCGAGCAGCTGACCGGCGTGCTGCGCGAGGTCGTCTCCCTGCAGACCGGCCGGCCGCGGCCCGCGCTGTCAACCCTGTTCGGCCCCCAACTCCGTCTCACGGACACGGAGTTGTTCCCACGACTGGACACGGACGTGTCCCGACTGGGAGCACGCCGGACGACGGGCACGGGCGGCAGGCGCAACTCCCGCACGGGGCGGCTCCAGGCGGCCCGCGCGCAGGGCCCGGCGCTCGGCCAGGGGGCGGCCGCCGGCCAGGGACCGGCGCTCGCGCAGACAGCGGCGGTTGCGCAGGGGTTGATTCCCGGCCAGAGCCAGCCTCTCGGCCAGGGGGCGATTCCCACGCAAGGCCCGGCCCTCGGCCAAGGCTCGATTCCTGCTCAGGGACCAACTCCCGTGCAGGGACCAGCCCTCGCCGAAGGCACCGGCACCGGCACCGCGGCCCTCGTCAAGCCCGTCGACACCGCCGCCGCGGCCCTCGCGCTGCCCGTTCCGCTGGTCGATCCGGGCGATCCCAACGCCGCTTTCCTCGCGGGCCTGATGGCCTCCGCGCCGGCCGAGCTGATCGCCGCGCTGGAGGCGGCGCCCAAGCGGACCGTCGAGACCCGGCTGCGGCAGATCCGCGCCCGGCTGGAGAGCGGCGACCACCAGGCGGCCCTGATGTCCCTCGCCAAGCTCGACGAGGAACGACCGGACGACTGGCGGGTGGTGTGGTACCGGGGCGTGACAGCGCTGGTCACCGGCGACTTCGAGCACGCCGCGCTCGCCTTCGACGCGGTCTACGACGCGTTCCCCGGCGAGGCCGCGCCCAAGCTGGCGCTCAGCCTGTGCGCGGAGGTGCTGGGTCAGTTGGACAACGCGGCCGAGTACTACCGGCTGGTGTGGGCGACCGACCCGAGCTTCGTCGGCGCCGCGTTCGGTCTGGCCCGGGTGCGGCTCGCGGCCGGGGACCGCGAGGGCGCCGTGCGGACCCTGGAATCGGTGCCGGAGTCCTCCATCCACTACACCGCCGCCCGGGTCGCGGCCGTGCGGGCACGGCTGAGACAGCGGACCGCACACGCGGGCGACGTATCGTTCCTGGAGGACCTGACGGCCTGTGCGAGGCAGGTCGAGGCGTTGCAGGCGTACGGTCTCGACCCGGCGCGCCGTGAGCAGTTGTCCGCCGAAGTGCTCGGCTGCGCGCTGGACTGGATACTCTCCGGAGGCCAGGGCTCCGCCCAGCCCGCCGCCGGCGGACGGGTGTTGCTCGGCAGCGGTCTGGACGAGCGGGGTCTCCGCTTCGGCCTGGAGCGCGCCTACCGCACGCTGGCTCGGCTGGCGCCCGGTGGTGAGGAGAGGATCGAACTGGTGGAACGGGCCAACCGTTACCGCCCCCGGACGTGGGTGTAGTTGATGTCGCAGATGCCCCAGCAGGCCGCACCGTCGAAGTGCCCGAGCTGCGCGGAGCCGCTCGAGTCGGGTGACCTCTTCTGCGGTGCGTGCGGATACGACCTCTCCGTCGTACCGGCGCCGCCGCAGGACCACCCGACCCTCACCATGTCCGGCTCCCCCGGCGCTGGGGACGACGTGGACTGGCCCGCGCCCGAACCCGGCTCCAGCAGTGTGCCGAACGCGCCGCACCTGCCCTCGGACCTGCCCGGGACCGACTCGGCCGGAGTCCCGCTGTCCGGGCCGGAGCCGGCCCCGGCCGCGGTGCGCTTCGACCGGCCGCCGGAGCCCGACGACTACCCGCTGCAGGCCCCGGACCCGCGCGCGACCCCCGACCCGGCGGGCACGGCCGCCCCGACGGATCCGACGGATCCGACGGATCCGGCCGACCCGGCTGCCCCGGCTGCCTCATCTGCCCCGGCAGATCCGTCCGGTGCGGGCGGTCCCTCCGGTGCGGGCGGTGGGTCCGCTGCGGGCGCTTCCGGGCAGCCGTGCGTGGCCTGCCGGGCGGGCCGGGTGGACGGCGACGGCTACTGCGAGAACTGCGGGCACGCCCAGCCCCGCGAACGCGACCACATGGAGCGGGAGTCGGGCCCGGTCGCCGCGGTCAGCGACCGCGGCCGCCGCCACCACCGCAACGAGGACTCCTTCGCCGTCGGCCACACCACGCTGCCCGACGGCACACCGGTCGCCCTGGCCGTCGTCTGCGACGGCGTGTCCTCGGCGACCCGGCCCGACGAGGCGTCGGCGGCTGCCGCGCGGACGGCCGGTGACTTCCTGCTGGCCGCCCTGCCGCGCGGCACCCATCCGCAGACGGCCATGCACGAGGCGATCGTCGCCGCCGCCCGGGCCGTCGACGCGCTCGCCGGGGAACCCGCCGCGGCCGGTGAGCACGCCCCGCATCAGAACGCCCCGGCCTGCACCATCGTCGGCGCGGTCGTCACCGCCGGTCTGCTGGTGGTCGGCTGGGTCGGCGACAGCCGCGCCTACTGGGTGCCGGACGACCGCTCCGGGCCCCCGGCCCGGCTGACCGAGGACGACTCCTGGGCCGCGCAGATGGTCGCGGCCGGGCTGATGAACGAGGCGGAGGCCTACGCCGACGAGCGCGCCCACGCGATCACCGGCTGGCTCGGCGCCGACGCCTACGAACTCGAGCCGCACACCGCGTCCTTCAAGCCCGACCGGCCCGGTGTGGTGCTGGTGTGCACCGACGGCCTGTGGAACTACGCCGAGACGGCCGAGGAGATGGCCGAGGCGGTGCCGCCGGACGCGGCCGTACGTCCCCTGCACAGCGCCCGGGTCCTGGTCGGCCACGCCCTTGACGGCGGGGGCCACGACAACGTAACAGTGGCCGTCCTGCCGTTCCCGATGCCGTCCCAGGGGGCAGGATCGGCCTGAGGCCGCACGGCGTACGCGCACACGGAGGCAGAGGCACGGGGGAAAGGGCACGGGGGAAAGGGCGCGGGGGAAAGGGCGCGGGGGAAAGGGCGCGGGGGAAGGGGCACGGGGGAAGAGGCACGGGCGGGAGGGGACCGGTCCGTCCATGACGCACCGCCTCGCGTCAGCGGGGTGCCTAGGGGGATGTGAACCAGCATGGCCAATCTGGCGAAATCGAACGTGCCGCAGTTCTCGGCGGACGTCTACCAGAACGAGTTCCTGCCGGAGGGCGGGCGCGAGGTCAACGCGATCGTCACGGTGACCTCGACGGGCGGCGGCACGATCGGGAGCGGTGTACCCCACGCGTACACCCAGAGGTACGGGCCGTCCGCCGCGGTGGCGATCATGGTCGACTGCTCGGGCTCGATGGACTACCCGCCGACCAAGATGCGCAACGCCCGCGACGCCACGGCCGCCGCGATCGACACCCTGCGCGACGGCGTGCACTTCACGGTGATCGCCGGCACGCACGTCGCGAAGGAGGTCTATCCGGGCGGCGGGCGGCTCGCGGTGGCCGACGCGGGCACCCGTGAGCAGGCCAAGCAGGCGCTGCGCCGGCTCACCGCGGGCGGTGGTACGGCGGTCGGCACCTGGCTGCGGCTCGCCGACCGGTTGCTGTCGTCCGCCGACGTGGCGATCCGGCACGGCGTCCTGCTCACCGACGGCCGTAACGAGCACGAGTCGCCGCAGGGCCTGCGGGCCGCGCTGGCCGAGTGCGCGGGGCGGTTCACGTGCGACGCGCGCGGAGTGGGCACCGACTGGGAAGTGAAAGAAGTCACAGGCATCGCCTCCGCGTTGCTCGGCACCGCCGACATCGTCGCCGACCCGGCTCATCTGTCCGACGACTTCACGCGGATGATGGAGACGACCATGGGCAAGGAGGTCGCGGACGTCGCCCTGCGGGTGTGGACGCCGGTCGGCACGACCATCGGCTTCGTCAAGCAAGTGGCGCCCACGGTCGAGGAGTTGACCGGCCGCCGCACGGAGGCGGGCCCGCGCGCCGGGGACTATCCCACCGGCTCCTGGGGCGACGAGTCCCGCGACTACCACCTGTGCGTCCAGGTCCCGGCGGCCGGCCTCGGACAGGAGATGCTCGCCGCCCGTGTCTCCCTCGTCGTGCCGCAACCCGACGGCGGCGTGCGGAACCTGGGTGCGCAAGGGCTCGTACGGGCCGTGTGGACCGACGACATGACGGCGACCACGTCGATCAACCCCCAGGTCGCCCACTACACCGGGCAGGCCGAACTGGCACAGGCCATCCAACAAGGCATCGAACTTCGCAAAGAGGGTAATTTCGACGGAGCAACGGCCAGACTGGGGCGCGCTGTTCAGCTCGCCAGCGCCTCCGGGAACGCCGATACGGCGAAACTGCTTGCGAAGGTGGTGGACGTGGTCGACGCGGCGACAGGTACTGTGCGTTTGAAGGCGAAGGTCGCGGAGGCCGACGAGATGACTCTCGAAACCCGGTCCACCAAAACCGTTCGCGTCAAGAAGTGATCCAGCAGGACACAGAAGGACATCCGGAGAAGGGGAAGCCCCGCCATGCCGACCTGCCCGAACGGACACCAGTCGGGTTCCGACGACTGGTGCGAGGTCTGCGGTCACCGCATGGCCGGTGCCGTACCTCCGCCCCCGCCGCCGCCCCCGCCCGGCGGTGGCTACGGCTTCCCGCCCCCGCAGGGGGCACGGCCGCCGGCCGCCGGACCCGGCCCGGAGCCGGAGCTGTGCCCGCAGTGCCGCACGCCCCGCGAGGGCGGCGCGCCCTTCTGCGAGGAGTGCCGGTGGAACTTCCTGACCAACACGGCCACCTCGTACACCCCGGCCGCCCCCGCCGCCCCTGCCGCCCCGCGCACCTCCCAGTCCCTCTTCCAGCCGCCGAGCGCGACGTACGGCGCCGGTGACGGGTACGAGTACCAGGGCTCGCGGCCCTCGCAGATCAACCGTCCCGCCGAGCCGATCCCGTCGTTCGGCGGCGAGCCGTCGGGGCCGACGCCGTTCGGCGGCGAACGCGGCCCGTCCGTCCCGCCGCCCCCGCCACCGTCCCCGCAGGGCGGGCCCGGTGGTCCGGGTGTCCCGGGTGTCCCGCAGGGCTTCGGCGGCGGCATGCCTCCGGGCGGGCCCCAGTCCGCCTTCGGCGCGGGGCCCGGTCAGGGTCCTGGTGGTCCTAGTGGTCCGCAGGGCTTCGGTGGTGGGCCGGGGCAGGGTCCCGGTGGACCCGGTGTTCCTGGTCAGGGTCCTGGTGGTCCTAGTGGTCCGCAGGGCTTCGGTGGTGGGCCGGGGCAGGGTCCCGGTGGACCCGGTGTTCCTGGTCAGGGTCCTGGT
>NZ_JBICZA010000013.1:140904-216351 GCF_043201585.1 Streptomyces sp. NPDC048297 | reverse complement strand
CTTCGGTGGTGGGCCGGGGCAGGGTCCCGGTGGACCCGGTGTTCCTGGTCAGGGTCCTGGTGGACCCGGTGGTCCGCAGGGCTTCGGTGGTGGGCCGGAGCAGGGTCCCGGTGGACCCGGTGTTCCTGGTCAGGGTCCTGGTGGACCCGGTGGTCCGCAGGGCTTCGGTGGTGGGCCGGGGCAGGGTCCCGGTGGACCCGGTGTTCCTGGTCAGGGTCCTGGTGGACCCGGTGGTCCGCAGGGCTTCGGTGGTGGGCCGGGGCAGGGTCCGGGTGCGCCCGGCGGCCCGGCAGGTCCCCCGCCCTTCGGCCGCGAGCCTTCCGGCCCCGGTGGTCCGGGCGGTGCCGGCGGTTTCGGTGGTCCGGGCGGTCCCGGCCCCGGTGGTCCCGGTGGCGGCTTCGGTGGTCCGGGCGGTCCCGGCCCCGGTGGTCCCGGTGGCGGCTTCGGTGGTCCGGGCGGTCCCGGCCCCGGTGGTCCTGGCGGCGGCTTCGGTGGTCCGGGCGGTCCCGGCCCCGGTGGTCCCGGTGGCGGCTTCGGTGGTCCGGGCGGTCCCGGTACGGCCGGTCCCTCGCCCTTCGGTGGTGACCCCTCGCGTCCGGTTCCGCCGCCTCCCGGGCCGACTCCGCCCGCGGGTCCCGGTGGCGTGCCCGGCGGTGCTCCGCAGGCCTTCCACCAGCCCGGTCCGACCGCGCCGCCCGGTTTCCCGCAGGAGACCGGCCGGCCGCCGGCCGGGGGTGCGCCCTTCGGCGGCGCCGGCGACGACTGGGTGATCTCCCCGCCGTCGTCCACGAACCCGTCCGGCGGTCCCGGCGCACCGAACGGTCCCGGTGGTCCCGGTGGCCCCGGTGGTCCCGGTGGCCCCGGTGGTCCCGTCGGCGGTCCGGTCGGCGGCCACGGTGGCGGTCCCGGCGGTGGCTACGGCTACCCGCCGCCCGGTGCCACCCAGGCGCCGCCCGCCCAGGGCTTCCCGCAGGCTCCGCAGGGCCCGCTGACCTGGATCGCGACGATCGGCCCGGACCGTGAGTACTTCATGGCGATGATGCACCGCTCGGGCCCCGAGGCCGCGGGTCTGAACCTGCCCGCGTACTCCCCCGAGCAGCAGCGCACCCTCAGCGGCAACCAGGTCACCATCGGCCGCCGCCGGCACTCCACCGGCGACACCCCCGACATCGACCTGTCGGTGCCGCCGGAGGACCCGGGCGTCTCGCACCAGCACGCGGTCCTGGTCCAGCAGCCGGACGGCGGCTGGGCGGTCGTCGACCAGAACTCGACCAACGGCACCACGGTCAACGGCTCGGACGACCCGATCCAGCCGTTCGTACCGGTGCCGCTGCAGGACGGCGACCGGGTGCACGTCGGCGCCTGGACGACGATCACGGTCCGCCGGGGCTGACCGCCCCGGCGCAGCGGCCGGCCGACCTCGCCGGCCCGGGTGTCCGGGTCCGGGTCCGCCGGGACGTCACGGCAGGGGCCAGGCGTACGGCCCGTCCGGGTCGTCGAGCCACGCCCAGGCGCGCTCGCCGCTGACCGTGACGCCGTACCGTTCGCGGTCCGGCATGCCCTCGCGCTCCCACAGCGCGTACGCCTCCCGCGGACCGGGGACGCCCCGGGTCAGGCCCAGCAGGAAGCGGAACGGCTCCTGTTCACGGGCCCGGCCCGGCAGCCCGTCCAAGGACACGGCCCGCGGGTGCGTGCGGACCTCCCCGCGCAGGGGCACGAAGTAGGCGGGGTGGGGCAGGAAACGGCCCTCCGCGTGCCCGGCGTCCTGGACGGTGAGGGCGAGCAGCCCGGTGGCGAGCGGGGTCAGGACGCGGGCTCCGGGGCGGCACTGGGCGAGCCAGGCGCGCGGCACGGTGGGCAGCTCGCAGGTGGCGATGATCCGGTCGAAGGGGGCGCGTTCGGGCACCCCGCGGGCGCCGTCCCCGGTGACGACGGCCGGGTGGTGGCCGGCGGCGGCCAGGTGCTGCCGGGCCGATTCGGTGATCTCCGGTTCCAGGTCGATCGTGGTGACCAGGCCGTCGTCGCCGAGGCGGTGGGCGAGCAGGGCCGCGTTGTAGCCGGTGCCGGCGCCCACCTCCAGCACCCGGTCGCCGTCGCCGACCCGCAGGGCGACCAGCATCCGTGCCATCAGTGAGGGCTGGCTGCTGGAGGAGAGCAGTTCGCCGTCGCGCAGCCGGGTGGCCAGCGGGGTGTCGTCGTAGGCGCCGCGCACCCAGCGCTCACGGGCCGCCCGGTCGGGGCTCTCGCCCCAGCGGCGTTCGTAGCCGCCCGTGGTCGCCACGTAGTAGTACGGCACGAACAGGTGCCGGGGCACCTCGGCGAACGCCTCCCGCCACACCGGGTCCGCGTCCCATGTCCCCTCGGCGTCGATCGTCCGCACCAGCGCGGCCCGCGCCACGGCGGCGAGTGCGGTGAGCTCGGCGTCGTAGGCACCCATATGCCCACAGTAGGGGTGAACCCAGGAGGTTGGACCTAGGCCTCGGGTCCTGGTCACCTCGTCTGAGACCATGGACGGGTGAAAGAGATCCGGCGCGGCACGCTTCAGGAGCAGACCTTCTACGAGCAGGTCGGCGGGGAGGAGACCTTCCGCCGGCTCGTCCACCGCTTCTACGAGGGAGTCGCCGAGGACCCGCTCCTGCGGCCGATGTACCCGGAGGAGGACCTGGGCCCCGCCGAGGAGCGGCTCGCGCTGTTCCTCATGCAGTACTGGGGCGGTCCCACGACGTACAGCGACAACCGCGGCCACCCGAGGCTGCGGATGCGGCACGCGCCGTTCACCGTGGACCGGGCCGCGCACGACGCGTGGCTGCGGCACATGCGGGTGGCCGTCGACGAGCTGGGGCTGTCCGAGGAGCACGAGCGGACGCTGTGGAACTACCTGACGTACGCGGCCCAGTCGATGGTGAACACCCCGGAGTGACGGCGCCCGGACGACCGGCCGGACAGCCGAACCGGGCAACCGGCTGAGCAACCGGCTGGACAGCCGACCGGTCAGCCGGCTGGGCAACCAGCAGGACAACTGGCTGACTGAACACCGGATTCCGGTCACCTGAGGCCGTATTCCGATCACGATCCGGTATAGACCGGTGTCCCACGGCTTACCTGTCGCCGGTCGCCTCTGCGAGCATCGCCCGAGATCGGGAAGGCGCCGGGAAGGCGCCGGGGAAGCCGGACGGCACGGGGGCCGGGTGACGGGGTTCGTCGTTCTACGCGCGCGGGCACATCGCCTGCTGCTGTGCGCCGCGCTGCTCACGGCGTTGCTGACCACCGTCGTCCTGGCGACTCTCACGGCGTACTCGGGGGCGCTCGGCGACGCGGCGCTGCGTCATGTGCTGAACGATCCGCGCAACGCGGCCGACACGTCGCTGATCATCAAGGCGGACGTCCCGGCGGGCGGCCAGGGCGCCGCCGACAGCGCCGTACGCGCGGGCGGCCACAGGACGTTCCCCGGGCTGCCGGTGACCGTGCGGACGCTGCGCCGCTCGGGCCCGTACGCCCTGCCCCGCTCCCTCCAGCCGGCCGCCGAGCGCGGGGACGACCCGGATCTCACGTACCTCGCGGCGCTGGACCACAGCCAGATACGGCTGACCGGCGGCCGGTTGCCGGGCCGCACCGCCGGTGAGGTCGAGGTGGCGCTCCCGGAGACCGCCGCCCGTCCGCTCGGCCTGAAGCCGGGCGCCCGCCTCACCCTGGCCGACCGGCTGGGTGGCCGGCCGGTCCGGGTGCGGATCACCGGGCTGTACCGGCCGGCCACCGTGACCGCGCCGTACTGGCGCCTGGACGACCTCCTCGGGCGCGGCGTCCAGGTGTCCGGCTTCACGACGTACGGCCCCCTGCTCACCGACCCCTCCGTCCTCACCGACCCCTCCGTCCTCACCAACCCCTCGGCCCTCACCGGCACCCGGGGCGGCACCGGCACCGGGGGCAGCACCGGCACCAGGGGCATCACGGGCACACGGATCAGCACCGGTCCGTCGGCGTGGCTGGTGTCGGCCGACTTCGGCACGGTGACGACCGGGCGGATCGGCGCGCTGCGCGAGGCGGCCCGCACCGGCAGCGTGGCCCTGCGCACCTCAGGGCCGCCCGGTACGACGGTGTCGACGACCTCCCTGCCGGACGTGCTGGACCGGATCGAGCGTTCGCTGCTCGTCTCCCGCTCCACCCTGCTGATCATCGCGCTCCAGCTCGTCCTGCTCGCCGGGTACGCGCTGCTGCTGGTGGCACGGCTCCTGTGGGCCGAACGGGCGGGCGAGACACAGCTGTTGCGGGCCCGCGGCGCCTCTCGCGCCCGGATCACCGCCCTCGCCGCCATCGAGTCGCTGCTCCTCGCCGTCCCCGCCGCCCTGGTCGCGCCCCTGCTCGCCGGACCGCTGACCACGCTGCTGGCCGGGAACGGCCCGCTGGCCCGGCTCGGCCTCCACCTGGAGGTCCCGGCGGGCGGCGGCCCGACGGTGTGGTGGGCGGCGGCCGGCGTCGCCCTGGGCTGCGCGCTGGCGGTGACCCTGCCGACGCTGACGAGGGCCGAGGGGGAACGGCGGGACGGGACACCGGGACGGGGACGGACACAAGGGCGGAGACAGGGACAAGGACAGGGGCAGGGCCGAAAGGCGGGCGGCGGCCGGGCGGCCCTTGGCGCGCGGCTCGGGTCCGCCGCGCGGCGCACCGGTTCCGCCGGAGCGCCCCGGCGGCCCCGCCCCCGCCGCGACCTGCTCCCCACCCCCGCGCGCGCCGGCGCCGACCTCGGGCTGCTCGTCGTCGCCGGTGTCGCCTACTGGCAGTTGGGTCGGCAGACCACCGGAGCCGTGGCCGCCGACCGGACCGGGGCGCTCGGCGTCGACCCGCTGCTGGTCGCCGCGCCCGCGCTGGCCCTGCTCGCCGGAACCGTGCTGACGCTGCGGCTGCTGCCGCCGGTGGCGCGGCTCGCGGAGCGGTGGGCGGCGGCCGGGCGGGGACTGCCCGCCGCGCTGGCCGGCTGGCAGTTCAGCCGGCGTACCGCGCGCGGTGCGGGACCGGTGCTGCTGCTCGTGCTCGCCGTGGCGCTCGGCATGCTGGCGATCGGGCAGGCGGCCTCCTGGAACCGCTCGCAGGACGACCAGGCCGACTTCCGGGCCGGGGTGCCGGTGCGCGTGTCGGCCGCCGGGACGAACGGCCTCGGCGGCAACGACCTGTACGCGCGGCTCCCGCACGTCCAGGAGGCCGCCCCCGCCTACCGCGCGGAGCAGTCCCTGTCCGGCGACCGTACGGCGACCGTGCTGGCGCTGGACACCACGCACGCGGCGCACTCGCTGCTGCTGCGCCCGGATCTGGCGCCCGTACCGGTGCGGAAGCTGTTCGCCGGGCTGTCGCCGAAGGGGCCGGCGGCCGGAACCGCCGTACCGGCCGGCACCACGGAGCTGCGGCTGACGGCGAGCCTGCGCAGCGACCGGGGCCCGGGGATGACCCCCGACGTCACGGTCACCCTGGAGGACGGCTACGGAGTGCCGTACGAGGTGCCGTTCGGGCGGCTCGTCGCCGACGGCCGCCCGCACACCCTGGCCGTCCCCCTCGCCTCCTCCCTGAAGGGGGCCACTCTCACCGCGGTGCAGCTGGACGTGTCCCAGCCCGCGGACCGCGGTGAGCGACACAGCCTCACGTTCCGGGAGTTGAGCGCCGTCGCCGCCGACGGGACCTCGCGGCGACTGGCCCTCCCGGCCACCTGGGCGCCGACCGCCCTCGCCACCGGCACCGCCCCCCAGGGCCCGGACACCGCCCCCACCCGGCCCCGGACCACCTCGGCCCGCCCCCCGGCCTTCACCTACCGCACCGGCTACGTCGCGAACCCCGACCCCTGGCTGTTCGGCAGCCTGACGGTCCGGTTCCCGGTGCCGCAGCCCGCGCTGTCCGAGGTGGCGGCCGTCGCCACCGACCGCTATCTCGCCTCCACCGGCGCCCGTGTCGGGCAGCGCCTCGACGTGGTGATCGACGGGCAGAACCTGCCGGTGCGGATCGTCCGGTCGGTCCGGGCGCTGCCCGCCACCGCCGACCCGGCGTACTCCGGCGCCCGCGACGGCGGTGCCGTCCTGGTGGACCTGCGCGCCGCGAACCGGGTGCTGCAGGCGCGGTACGGGCAGCACGCCGAGCCGACCGAGTGGTGGCTGGACACCGCGCCGGGCCGGGCGGCCGATGTCGCGGCGGCCGTGCGGGCGCTTCCGTACGTGGATCCGGAGCAGGTCGTGGTGCGGGACGAGATCGCCGCCGAACTGCGCGACGACCCGTTCGGCGCGGGTCCCACGGCCGCGTTCGCGGCGGCGGCCGTGGTGGCGGCGGCGCTCGCCGCCGTCGGCTTCGCCGTGGGCGCCGCCGGGTCTCTGCGGGCGCGGGAGGCGGAGTTCGCGGTGCTGCGCGCGCTGGGGGCGCCGCGCCGCCGGCTGGCCCGGTCGATCGCCGCCGAGCAGGCGGTGCTGGTGGGCCTGGCGCTGACGGTGGGGGTGGGCCTGGGTGCCGTACTGGCCCGGGGTGTCCTGCCGTTGATCGTGCTGACCGGTGAGGCCACCCGGCCCGTTCCGGACCTGATCGTCCAACTCCCGGCGCCGCGCGTGGTGTTGCTGCTCGCCGCCGTGGCCGTGACGCCGCTGGCCGTCTCGGCGCTGCTGGCGGCGCGGCGGGCGGATCCGGCCCGGTCGCTGCGTGAACGGGGAGGTGAGTGAGGTGAGTTCGGCATCCCGTGCGGTCGCGCCCTGGGTGCGCACCCGGCTGCGGGCCGCGCCCGGCGCCGCGCTGGCGCTCGCGCTGCTGGTCGCGCTGACCGCCTGTCTGGCGGGGGCGCTGCCGCGCGCGGTCGACCGGTACGAGAGCGCGGGGCTGGTGCACGCCCTGCGCGACGCCCGGCCCGACCACACCACCGTGCGGGTGACCGCCGAGCTGCCAGCCCCGGGCACCTTCTCCGGCGATCCGTCCCCGTTCCTCCGCGACGACCTGCTCAAGCAGAAGTACGCACAGGCGCTGCGCACGGTCGGCGCTCTGCTGCCCGTCGACCCGGACCAGTCGTCGTACGGCATCGCCACCACCGAGAGCCAGCCGGTCGGCGACCCCTGGATCCCCCGCCCGGACGGCGTCCCCGCGAAGGTGGCGCTGGCGTCGCTGAGCGGCATGGCCGAGCACGCGAGCGTCCGCGCGGGCCGTCTGCCGCGCGTCCCGGGCCCGCTGGGCGCCAGGACCCCGGGGATCGAGGCCGCCGTCACCGCCGCCACCGCCAAGAGCCTGCACATCAGGGTCGGTTCGGTCATCCATGTGCCCGGCGTCGGCCGTCCCCCGCTCGCGGTCCGGGTCACCGGCATCCTCACCCCGCGCGATCCCGGGGGCGCCTACTGGTCGACCGACCCGCTGCGGCGCACCCCCTCCCTCGTCCCGGTGCCCCAGTCCGTCCCGCCGGTGCGGTACTGGCTCGGCGCCCTCCTGATTCCGCCGGACGCGGCCCCCGCCCTCATGTACACCGGCGGGAACCCGGAGCGCTACTGGTACCTCGCCCCCGACCTCAGCGGGCTGCGCGCCTACGACCTGGGCGGTCTGCGCTCCGCGGTCGCCTCGCTGGAGAACGGCCCCGGCCTGAACCGCACCCGCGCCGCCACCACCGAGTTCAGCGACGTCGAGACCGGTCTCGACACCGTCCTGGACTCGTTCTCCGGGCTGCGTTCCGGCATCTCCCCGCTCGTCGCCGTGGCCGGCGCCGGTACCGGCACGGTCGCCGCCGTCGTCCTGCTCATGGCGGGCGGCCTGGCCGCAGACCGGCGCCGCACCGAACTCGCGCTGCTGCGGGCCCGCGGCGCGTCCCTGCCCGGCCTCGCCGGGCGGCTGCTGGCCGAGAGCACCGTGATCGCCGTACCGGCCGGGGCGCTCGGCCTGGCCGCCGCGCTCCTGCTGCTCCCCGGTGGCCGCGCGCGCTACGCCGTCGCCGCCGCGGCGGCCGTCACGCTCACCGCCTGCGCCGCGCTCCCGCTGCGCGCCGTCCTCGCCCACCGCCCGGTCCAGGTCACCGCACCCCGCGACGACGTGGCGACGGTACGGCCCTCCCGGCGCCGCACGGTCGCGGAGCTGACCCTGCTGGTGCCGGCCGGCGCGGCGGTGGAGGTGCTGCGCGGACGCGGCGCGACCGGCAACCAACTGGTCTCCCTGGCCCCGGTGCTGATCGGTGTCATCGCGGCGCTGCTGCTGCTCCGCCTCTACCCGCCGCTGCTGCGCCTCGCGGCCCACCCGGCGGGCCGGCTGCGCGGGGCCGTCGCCCAGCTGTCCCTGGCCCGCGCCGCACGCACCTCCGCCTCCGGGGTGCTGCCGCTCCTCGCCCTGCTGACCGCGCTGACCACGGCGGCCTTCGGCGGCTCGGTCCTCACGGGCGTGGCCGAGGCCCGGGACCGGGCGGCCCTGCTCACCGTCGGCGCCGACGCCCGCCTGGAATCCAGCGTTGCGCTCCCGGCGGATCTGGCAGGACGCGTACGGCCGCTGCCCGGGGTGCGCGGGGTGACGGCGGTGAGCATCGCGTACGACGCGCAGCCGGGGGACGCTCCGGGCAAGGTTCCCCTGGTGGGCGTGGACCCGCGCACGTACGGGGAGCTGGCGAGGCACACGGGGCTGGGCGCCTTCTCTCAGGAGGTGCTGAAGCAGGGGGAGTTGAAGCGGACGGCGTTGAAGCAGAAGGCGTTGAAGCAGCAGGCTCTGAAGCAGAAGGCGCTGAAGACGACCGGCGACGGCGGCGACGGGGCCGAGGCCCCGATCCCGGCCCTCGCCTCCCCCTCCCTCGCCGAGACGTACGGCACCCGCACCCCCTTCCCGGTGAACCTGCCGAACGGCGACACGGTCACCGTCAGGATCACCGCCGTGACGGCCCGCACGCCCGCCATCACCAGCTCCGACTTCCTGATCGTGGACCGCGCCGGGCTCCCGGCGGCCGACGCCCACCCGACCGCGCTGCTGCTGACCGGCGACCACCTGGACGCGGGCGCGCTGCGACGCGCGGCCGGCGGCTCGGCGAACGTCCTCGTCCGGGCCGAGGAACGCTCCCGGTACCAGGCCTCGCCCCTCCAGACCGGCGCCGAGCACGTCTACACGGCCGCCGTGGTCGCGGGCGCCGGCCTGGCCCTGCTCGCCCTCCTCCTCGCCCTGCTGCGCGCGGCCCCCGAGCGCGCCGCCCTGCTCGCCCGCCTGCGCACCATGGGCCTCACCCGCGCCCAGGGCCGCCGCCTCCTGGTCCTCGAATCCCTCCCCCAGGCCCTGCTGGCGGCGGCCGGCGGCACCCTCACCGGCTGGACGGCCATCCGTCTCCTGTCCCCCGGAGTCGACCTCACCGCCATCGCCCTCCCTTCGGCCCAGACCCCGGCAGGGTCGGCGGTCCTCCACCCGGACCTCTGGTCCCTCACCGTCCCGGCGCTGGCCGTGGTGACGGCCACGGTGGGCGTGGCGGGGGTGCAGGCATGGTGGACGGGGAGACGGGGTGCCGTGGCGGAGCTGCGGGCGGGGGATGCGCGATGAGGCGGCCACTCAGCCCCGAGCCCCGGCACAGGGCACCGCACCCAGGAGGCCCCATGACAGTCGAACCGACCCTCACCGACCTCGCCAACCAGGTCACCGAGTCCCGCAACCGCCCCGCCTACGGCCACGACGCCCTCATCACCTGCGACCGCCTGGTCCGCGTCTTCTCCGCGGACGGCATCGAGGTGCAGGCGCTGCAAGGACTCGACCTCCTCGTGAGGGAGGGCGAGTTGATGGCCCTGGTCGGCGCCTCCGGCAGCGGCAAGTCCACGCTGATGAACATCCTCGCCGGGCTGGACACCCCCACCGCGGGCGCGGCCAGGGTCGCGGGCCAGGACCTCCTCACCATGACCGCGAGGGACCGCCTGGCCTACCGCCGCGACACCGTCGGCTTCGTCTGGCAGCAGACCTCCCGCAATCTGCTCCCCTACCTCACCGCGGCCCAGAACGTGGCCCTTCCCCTGCAACTCGCCGGCACCCGGGGCCGCCGCGCCCGCCGCGCCCGTGGCGCCCGTGCCCTGGAACTCCTGGAGCTCCTCCAGGTGGCCGACTGCCGCGACCGCCGCCCGCAGGAGATGTCCGGCGGCCAGCAGCAGCGCGTGGCGATCGCGGTGGCCCTCGCGGGCGCCCCGGCGGTGCTCCTCGCCGACGAGCCCACCGGCGAACTCGACTCCCAGACCGCCGCGCAGATCTTCGAGGCGTTCCGCACGGCGAACGAGAGCCTCGGCACCACCATCGTCATCGTCACCCACGACCAGGCGGTGGCGGGCGAGGTCCGCCGTACGGTCGCCATCCGCGACGGCCGTACCTCCACCGAAGTGCTGCGCCGCAGCGAGGTGGACGCCACGACCGGCCACGAGACGGTGGTCGCCCGCGAGTACGCCATGCTCGACCGCGCCGGCCGCCTCCAACTGCCCGCCGAGTACACCCGGGCCCTGAACATGCGCGACCGGGTGGCCCTGGAACTGGAACCGGACCACATCGGCGTATGGCCGGACGACAGCGAGGACGAACGGACGCAGTGAGCCGCCCCGCGATCAGGACGGCTCAGGGTGCGGGGGAACGGGTCGAGCGGGTCGCGGTGGAGGGGGAACGAGTCGAGCGGGTCGCGGTGAGCGGGAGAACGGCGAGCCGGAACGCGCGTCGGCACGTCCGCTCATCCACGCACGCTGACGCCGAGCGTCCCGAGCCCCGCCCGCCGGACGGCCACGGAACCGTACGGAGTCCTCAGCCTCAGCCACGCCCCCGACGAGAACAGCGCGGTGTCCTGCGCGGGAGTTCCCGGCCGCAGGAAGCCGAGGGACTGGGCCGCGTGCACGGCCCGCACCGGGAGGCGGGTCTCCCCGATCTCACGGGACCAGATGTCCCGCCCTATCCGGTCGAGTTCCGCGCGGGTACGCCGCTCCGGCGCCAGCTCCTGCGTACGGGAACGGAATTCGGCGACGGACCGGACGACCGTCGTCCGCAGCGTGTCCGGGGCCGGCAGCCCCGGCTCGGGACGCCAGCCGCCGCGCGGCGGCAGCACTCCGGCCCACGGGGGCCCGGTGACCGCGGCCGGGACGGCGGCCGTGGCCGCGCGCTCGTCGACGGACTCCAGGAACTCCCCCGCGGAGACGGTCACGTCGAGGGTGACGTCGAGCCCGTCCTCGTACGGCTTCGCCAACCGCACCGCACGGACCGCGAGCACCTCGAAGGACGGCGGGCGCCCGAAGACGGCGAGCGCGGTCCCGGCCGCCTGCAGGCGCACCGCGGCTCCACGGTCGTAGTGGAGCAGCCGGGAGAGGAAGGCGGCGAGGTCGGCCGCCTCCGTCTCGTCGGCCAGGTGCAGCACCGTCATGCGGCGACGGCCTCCTCGTCGACCGCGTCGGTGTACTCCTGGAGGAACTCCCGCTCCTCCTCGGTGATCCGGCGCGGTCGCTGGGTCTCGAAGTCGAACGGCACGATGACCGTCGAGGCCCGTACGTAGACCAGGTCGGCGTCCTTCACCTCGTAGGTGATGGTGAAGGACGCGGCCCTGATCTCGGTGACCCACAGCTCGACGTCGACCGGGTGGTGCCGGTGGACGAGCTGGCGCCGGTAGTCGATCTCGTGGCGCGCCACCACGGACCCCTGCTTGAAGTCCTTCTCCGGGCGGAACAGGAAGTCGATACGGGCTTCCTCCAGGTAGCGGAGGAACACCACGTTGTTGACGTGGCCGTACGCGTCCATGTCGGACCAGCGCAGGGGGCAGCGGTAGACGTGACGCACGACCGATCAGCCCCGGGTCAGCTTCTTGTAGGTGGCGCGGTGCGGGCGGGCGGCGTCCGCACCGAGCCGCTCGATCTTGTTCTTCTCGTACGACTCGAAGTTGCCCTCGAACCAGAACCACTTCGACTCACCCTCGTAGGCGAGGATGTGGGTGGCGACCCGGTCCAGGAACCACCGGTCGTGGGAGACCACGACGGCGCAGCCGGGGAACTCCAGCAGCGCGTTCTCCAGGCTGGAGAGGGTCTCGACGTCGAGGTCGTTGGTGGGCTCGTCGAGGAGCAGCAGGTTGCCGCCCTGCTTGAGGGTCAGCGCCAGGTTGAGGCGGTTGCGCTCACCACCGGAGAGGACACCGGTCGGCTTCTGCTGGTCGGGGCCCTTGAAGCCGAAGGCGGACACGTACGCCCGGCTCGGCATCTCGACCTGGCCGACGTTGATGTAGTCGAGCCCGTCGGACACGACCTCCCACAGCGTCTTCTTCGGGTCGAGGTTGGCGCGGGTCTGGTCGACGTACGAGATCTTGACGGTCTCGCCGACCTTGATGTCGCCGGAGTCCGGGGTCTCCAGACCCTGGATCATCTTGAACAGCGTGGTCTTGCCGGCGCCGTTCGGGCCGATGACACCGACGATGCCGTTACGCGGCAGCGTGAAGCTCAGGTCGTCGACCAGGATCTTCTCGCCGAAGGCCTTGCCCAGCTTGTCGACCTCGACGACGATGCTGCCGAGCCGCGGGCCCGGCGGGATCTGGATCTCCTCGAAGTCCAGCTTCCGCATCTTGTCGGCCTCGGCGGCCATCTCCTCGTACCGCGCGAGGCGGGCCTTGGACTTGGCCTGGCGCCCCTTGGCGTTCGACCGCACCCACTCCAGCTCTTCCTTGAGCCGCTTCTGCCGCTTGGCGTCCTTCTGGCCCTCGACCTTGAGGCGGGTCGCCTTGGTCTCCAGGTAGGTGGAGTAGTTGCCCTCGTACGGGTAGGCGCGGCCGCGGTCCAGTTCGAGGATCCACTCGGCGACGTTGTCGAGGAAGTACCGGTCGTGGGTGATCGCCACGACGGTGCCCGGGTACTTGGCCAGGTGCTGCTCCAGCCAGTTCACCGACTCGGCGTCGAGGTGGTTGGTGGGCTCGTCGAGGAGCAGCAGGTCGGGCTGCTCCAGCAGGAGCTTGCAGAGCGCGACGCGGCGCTTCTCGCCACCGGAGAGGTTGGTGACGGGCCAGTCGCCGGGCGGGCAGCCCAGCGCGTCCATGGCCTGCTCCAGCTGGGCGTCGAGGTCCCAGGCGTTGGCGTGGTCCAGCTCCTCCTGGAGCTTGCCCATCTCGTCGAGCAGCGCGTCGGAGTAGTCGGTCGCCATCAGCTCGGCGATCTCGTTGAACCGGTCGAGCTTGCCCTTGATCTCGGCGACACCCTCCTGGACGTTCTCCAGGACGGTCTTCTCCTCGTTCAGCGGGGGCTCCTGGAGCAGGATGCCGACGCTGTAGCCGGGAGAGATGAAGGCGTCACCGTTGGACGGCTGCTGCAGCCCCGCCATGATCTGGAGGACGGTCGACTTACCGGCACCGTTCGGGCCGACGACGCCGATCTTCGCGCCCGGCAGGAAGTTCAGGGTGACGTCGTCGAGGATCACCTTGTCGCCGTGCGCTTTGCGCGCCTTGCGCATGGTGTAAATGAACTCAGCCAAGAGAAACCGTCCGGCAGCTTGAAATCTGGCAGTGGGCAGATACACCCCATCTTGCCGTACGGCCACCCCTGGGCGGAAACCCGTAAGGCTGTGGCGCTCTGACCTGGGGGTTCAACACGGCCGGAGGCCGGCCGGGGTGGGGTCACTCGGACTGGCGGGTCTCGCGGTTGCGGAGGATGACCAGGGCCGCGCCGCCGATGACCACGAAGCCGATGGCCACTCCCGCGATCAGCGGGGTGATCGCGGAGCCGCCGGTGGCGGCGAGGTCGGTGTTGTCGGCGCCGGGGGTGATGAGAGGGGTGGGTTCGCCGAGGGTCTGGGTGGTCTTCGTGGTGACGAGGCCCTGCGTCTTGCAGTCGAGGACGCCGGCGAAGCGGCGGGTGAAGCCGTTCGGGCCGCTGATCGTGAAGTCGTAGGGGTGGTCCTCCTCCAGCGGGACCGTGACCGTGCGGACGGCCCCGGCGGGGACCGTGTGCTCGGCGCCCATCAGCTCGAAGGTGAAGGGCTGGTCACCCTTGTTGACCGCGGTGACGTCCACACCGCCCTTGGCGCAGTCCGTCCGGGCAAAGACGGCCGGTATCGCGCCCTCGCCGGCCCAGGTGGCGCTCGCGGTCGCGGAGACCGTGGACTCGCTGGAGCCGGCCAGGATCTGGGTCTGGCTGCGGGAGTCGGAGGCGAAGGCACGGCCCACCGGCACGGTGGTGGAGGCCTGCACGGTCAGCTGGGCCGCGCCGTCCGCCGCGTCCTCGGGGATGTCGACGTACAGCCGGCTGCCGTCCTTCGCCGAGGTGATCACCTTGCCGGTCCTGTCGATGATCCGCACCCCGCTGGTGGCCGCGTCCTGCGGTCCGGTCACCGTCACGCTGCCCGCGTTGGTGTGCACGGTCACCGGTCCCAGCAGGTCACCGGGGCGGCCGGAGACCGCGGGCGGGTCCAGGGTCAGCGAGGCCTGCGGCTCGCCGATGTTCCGGGCGCTCTTCTCCAGGTAGTCGGCGAGCTTCTCGGCGCGCGGGTCGGCGGCGTCGGCCTTCGCGTCGTCCGAGTAGCGCCAGATGGCCACCTGGGTGCCGGCCGCCGCGTCCTGCTCGGTCAGGCCGCTCGCCCCCGCCTTCCGGGCGAGCTCGGCGAGGTCGTTGACCTGGGGGTAGGAGTTCTGCAGGATCCAGCGGATCCGGCCGGCGTTCTTGTTGCCGCCCAGCGAGGTGCCGCTCCAGGGGGTCTCCTGGTACCGCGCGTCGCGCTGGGTCGGGTTGTGCAGGTCGACGCAGTACGTCTGCAGGGTGCCGCCGCCGTCCACGGACATCTCGAACAGGCCCGCCGACACCGGCAGATCGGTGCCGTCCTCGTGGATCACGGCCTGGCCGTAGACCTTGAGGCCGTTGATCGTGGCCGCCGCCCCGCCCTGGGTCTGCGGGGCCTCGTCGGCCATGGCCGTACCGGCGCAGGACAGCACACCCGCCGCCGTCAGGCCGGAGGCAAGGACCACGGCGCCGACGCGAGCGGCCATGACGGACCGGGTGAACCCGGAGAACGCAACAAGCACAGAATTCCCCTTCGAGCAGGACCCGTTGGACGTGGGGGGAGGTCCCACCAGCAGAATCGGCAGCCCCAGAAGGGCACGCCCGGCATCCTATGGATCAACGGGACCCCCACTCGCCGGTCGGATCGTCACAGGGCGGATCCGATCCGCAATCGTTATCGCGAGCACGGCGCGTGAGCTTGGCGTATCGACAAATCCACGGTCCGGACGGGCCGTTCGGACCGTGACCGCCGTCGGACCACAGCTCGGCGCGGGTGCGGGCGCAGCGCGTCAGGTCTCTGACGTCATGTCACCGCCGCTGGTTCCGGGCGCTGTTGATCCGGTCCGGTGCCCGGAGGGTCAGCGGGGCGCGGTGTCTCCCAGGCGGGCTCCGGACGGGCCGCCGTCTGCGCGGACTCGGGCCTTGCGGAGCGGACGAAGGCCGCGGTGCCGCGTGACAGATCGTGACCGATCACCGTCGCGTCGATGTCGGCCGACGCCCAGCCCTGCTGCTGCCCCTCGCGTCCCTCCGAGCGCACCTTCAGCCGGCCCTGGACGACGACCGGCTGCCCCACGTCGACCGACGCCACCACGTTCGTGGCGAGCTGGCGATTGGCCCACACCGTGAAGAAGTTGGTGTGCCCGTCCTTCCAGAGGTTCTTCTCCCGGTCCCAGTAGCGCGCGGTCGCCGCCAGCCGGAACCGGGCCGACGGACCCGCCGCCGTCTCCAGGTACACCGGCCGCGTCGCCACGTTCCCCACCACACAGACCACGGTCTCGTTCATCACGAACCCCTCCCTCGCCCGGCCCTCACGGCCGGACGGTCTCGCCTACGGGCCCCTCCCGTACGGCTGTGTCCGGGACCAGACTGCCCCCGCACCGGCCGAGCCCGCCGAGCGCTGTGGACGGTCTCCGGGCTGTGGAAATCTCCCTCACCCGCACGAGGGACCCCCGCCCATCAACCGCTCATCCGTCCCGTGAGCAGGTACGACGCCGCTGCCATCTAGACGCCACTGCCATCAACACGCACGAACGACCCGGCGGATGCACCACCGAGTCGTCCCACCGCCGCCAAGCCCCGACGCCGTGCCCCACCGCCGCCGAGCCCCCGACACGCCCCCGTTCGCCGCGCCTGCCCCGCCCCACCCGTACGACGTCGTACGTCAGCCGGCCCGCACCACCCGCCCGTACTGCTCCCGGACCTCCCGGTACCGCAGCAGCTCCGCCGCCAGCGGATCCAGCACCCTGGCCCGGCCGCAGCCGGCGGCGGCCTCCCGCAGTCGTCTCTCCGCGTCCAGGCCGTACCTCTTCGCCGGCCCCCGTGCCGCCATCCGGCAGCCCCACTCCAGCAGCGGGCCGCCGACGATCCCGCACAGCATCAGCAGCACGGGCACACCGAGGTTGGGCGCCATGACACCGGCGATCTGGCCCGCCAGCCACAGGCCGCCGACGACCTGGAGCAGTGTCATCGCCGCCTGGACCATGACGGCCACCGGCCACCACCCGGGCCGGGGCGGCCGGCCCGTCGGCACGCTCGCCCCCGCCGCCAGCTCGTCCAGCGCCTCGGACAGGCCCTGGGAGCCGCGCAGGGCCGCCTCGCGCACCGCCAGCGCCCAGGGCGCGGGCAGGCCGGCCGAGGCCCGGTCGGACACCGTACGGACCGCCTGCTCCACGCGCTGGCGTGCCGTGGCCTCCTCGTCGGCGGGGGAACGCACCGGCAGTCTGCTCGTGGGCGCTCCGCCGCGGTCCTGGTACCAGCGCCACAGCCGTAGCCAGGGCGTGCCGCAGGCGCGGTTGGCGTTGCGCAGCCAGGCGCGTTCGGCGGCCTCGCCGGCCGCGGTGGCGCCCACCGCGTCCGCGAGCCGGGCGGAGAACTCCTCCCGCGCGTCCTCGGTGAGGCCGGCGCGCCGCCCGGTGGCGTACACGGGCCGCAGCCCGGCCGCGGCGGAGTCCACGTCGGCCGAGACCCGGCGTGCCGGCGCGCCGCGCTCCTTCACGAACTGGCCGAGGGCCTCCCGTAGTTCAGGGATACCTGTGCCGGTGAGCGCGGACAGCGGGAGCACGGTGGCGCCCGGTTCGCCGTGCTCGCCGAGCGCGATGCCGTCCTCGTCCAGCAGCCGGCGCAGATCGTCCAGGACCTGGTCCGCGGCGTCTCCGGGCAGCCGGTCGACCTGGTTGAGGACGACGAACATGACCTCGGCGTGGCCGGCCATCGGCCGCAGATAGCGCTCGTGCAGGACGGCGTCGGCGTACTTCTCCGGGTCGACCACCCAGATCACCGCGTCGACCAGCTTCAGGATCCGGTCGACCTGCTGGCGGTGCTGCACGGCCGCGGAGTCGTGGTCGGGCAGGTCGACCAGCACCAGCCCGCGCAGCTGCGCCTCCGCCTCCGCGCTCTGCAGCGGCCGGCGGCGCAGCCGCCCCGGGATGCCGAGTCGGTCGATGAGGGTCGAGGCGCCGTCGCTCCAGCTGCACACGATGGGCAGCGCGGTGGTCGGACGCCGTACCCCGGTCTCCGAGATCGCCACTCCGGCGAGGGCGTTGAACAGCTGCGACTTCCCGCTGCCGGTGGCTCCCGCGATGGCGACGACGGTGTGCTGCCCGGACAGCCTGCGCCGCGCGGACGCCTCGTCCAGGACGTGGCTCGCCTCGGCGAGGGTACGGCTGTCCAGCCGGGCGCGGGACAGCCCGACGAGTTCGCGCAGGGCGTCGAGGCGGGAGCGCAGCGGGCCGTCGTACGCGAGGGGCTCCACGGCACCCCCGGCCGAGCCGGTGCGGGCGGAGGCGTCGAGTACGACGGCTCGCTCGGCGGCGAGGGCGGCGGCGTTGCTCTCGGTCACGCGCCGGGCGATGAGACCGTCGTCCCAGCTCTCGGCGGACTCGGGGTCCGCGTCCGGGCCGGAGCCGGGGGAGGATTGCGGGGCCGGATCCTGGGCGGATCGCGGGGCGGGATCCTGGACGGATCGCGGGGCGGGATCCGGGGCAGATCGCGGAGCGGATCGCGGGGCCGGGCGGGCGTCGACACCGGCGGCAGCACCGCCTGTGCCGCCACCCTTGGCACGGGCGGCTCGGTCGCCCTTGGGCACGCGCGCGTGCCGTTCCCCGTCCGCGGAATCCGCTGCGGCGACCGCGTCGACCGCGTTGGCAGCATTGGCCGCATTGGCCGCGTCGGCCGCTTCCGCAGAACCCGCCGGATCCACGGAAGCGGCTACGCCCGCCGGCTCTCCCGAGCCGTCGGCGTCGACGTCAGCCGCGGTTTCGACCCCGATCCCGGTCTGCGTACGGACCTCCACACCGCCCTCCGTACGTCGTACCTGCGTGCCCTCCCCACCCGAACGGCCCTCCCGGCCGCCCCCGGTACCGGAGTCCGCTCCCCCGAGGCCGTCCACGTGCTCGGAAACATGCTCGTCCGGTTTCATCTGCCTCACGTCGCCCAAGCGGCCCATGCGATCCAGGTGACCCAAGTGATTCGTGTGGCCCGAGTCGTTCATGTGATCCGCACCCAAGTGATCCATGTAGCCCGTGTCGTCCGTGCGATCTGCGTCATCCATGCAATCTGCGTGATCTGCGTGATCCGTATGCTCCGTGCGCTCCCTGTGTTCCTGGTCAGTGACGGCGGTCACCGGTCACCTCTCCTTCTGCAGTACGGACAGCGCGGCGATGAGTTCGGCCTGGGGCTCGGCCTGGACGTCCAGGGCGTCGAGCGGGGCGAGGCGGCGCTCGCGTTCGACGCGCACGACGCGGTCGACGTGCTCCGTCAGCAGGCGTCCCGCCCGCTCGCGCAGCCGCATCGCGCCGCGCGGGCCCATCCGCTCGGCGAGCCGCTCGCCCGCGACACGCGCCCGGCGCCCGCCCAGCAGCACCGTGGCGACGAGGGCGGCGACGGACTCGGGGTCGGGCGCGGCACCGCGTTCGAGCTCCCGCACCTCCTCCTCGGCGTACTCCTCCAGCTCGCGTCGCCAGCGTCGTACCGCGATGCCGATGCGGTGCTCGGCGCTCTCCAGGGAGGGATCCCGTTCGGAGAGTCCCGGGGCGCCGGCGGCCGGTTCGCGCCGCCAGGCCTCGTCGATCCGCTCGTCGGCGGCGGTGACGGCGCACAGCAGCAGCGCGGCCAGGCTCCCCACGAGGGCGTCGAGCAGTTCGCCCGCGCTGCAGTCCAGCGGATAGGCGCGCCAGCGTTTGAGGGCGTCCCCGGCGAGCACGGCCCCGGACTGCAGCCGGCCTCGTACGCGCGCGTGCTCGCTGTCGTAGGCGCCGTCGACGGCGGAGGTGAGGCGGAGGGCGGCCGCGTACTGGGCGGCGGCTGCGCTGGCCAGCTCGGGCATGCGGGTTTTCAGCGAGTCCAGGATGCCGTACGCGGTCCGGGCCATGACGTGCTGGCGGGACGCGGGGTCCTGGGCGTGCTGCACGAGCCAGGTGCGCAGGGGTGCCACGGCGGTCAAGGGGAGCAGGCCGCCGCCCCAGGCCGACTCGGGCAGCTCGGGCACGGTGAAGCGGGGCAGGTCGCCGAGGCCCGCCTTGGTGAGCAGGGCGGCGTACTGGCGCGAGACCTCCGAGACGACCTGGTGGGGCACCCGGTCGAGGACGGTCACCAGGGTGGCCCGGTACTCCTTGGCGGTGCGCAGCATGTACCAGGGCACGGCGTCGGCGTAGCGGGAGGCCGTCGTCACCATGACCCAGATGTCGGCGGCGCCGAGCAGCTGGGCGGCGAGGACACGGTTCTCGGCGACCAGGGAGTCGATGTCGGGGGCGTCGAGCAGGGCGAGCCCGCGCGGCACGCTGTCGGCGGTCTCGACGCGCAGCACGCGCGCGGGATCCTCACCGGGGAGCGGAAGGTCGTCGCCGCGCTCCCGGTGGGGCACCCAGGCGCGGGTGAGGTCCGGGAGCACGCGCATGCCGCTGAACCAGTGATGATCCTCCGGATGGCAGACCAGCACCGGCGTCCGGGTCGTCGGACGGAGCACGCCCGCCTCGCTGACCCGCCGTCCCACCAGGGAGTTCACCAGGGTCGACTTCCCGGCGCCGGTGGATCCGCCCACGACGGCCAGCAGCGGGGCCTCGGGCGAGCGCAGCCTGGGGACCAGGTAGTCGTCGAGCTGAGCGAGCAGTTCGTCGCGGTTGGCACGCGCGCGCGGGGCTCCCGCGAGCGGCAGCGGAAAGCGTGCGGCGGCGACACGGTCGCGCAGCGCGGAGAGTGTGTCGAGCAGCTGAGGCCGTACGTCCAAGGTCACCACATGCGAAGAATGCCCAATTTTAGGGGAATTCTGAAGCATATAGACATGTCTGCGCGCCGACGGAACAGAAGGGATGGAAGGGACGACCGGGACGCGGGCACAGCTCAGGCATAACGAGTGCACAACACCCGGTGCGTCGGACGCCAAAAGCGGTGCGCGATTCGTACCTGCCTGCGATTATCGGGACCGCTTCACCGAACCTCCACACCGAGCCACGGAGGCGAAGCGACCGGGCCAGGGAACGGTGAGCTTTATCCTTGTCCCGCACCAGGCCCCCGTAGCTCAGTGGATAGAGCAGGTGCCTTCTAAGCACTTGGCCGCAGGTTCGAGTCCTGCCGGGGGCGCCCACTCCTCATCCTCCTTCGGGAGGGCTTTTTTGCTGCTCAGGGCAGGTGCGGCAGCACGCGGCAGAGCGCCGGACTCCCCCGACGATCATGGGGAGGCTCCGCAGGCCCGGATCGGGCCGCCTCGTCGCCATGGAAGCAGCCCTGGCCGTCCACCACCCCGCGCCCAACCCCGCCGGATCGCCGCCGATCGCAGCGGGTCCCCCGAACAGAGGCCGCGCATCGTTACCGAAGGCATTGGGCCGTTCGAAGGAGTCGGGGCGGCGAGATCGCCGAGCGTGCCACGGGGCGTCAGCCGCTTCGTTTCCTGCTCGCGGCATGGTTCGGAGCCTGGGCGGGCGGGCGCCAGGGCCGCTCCCCCGGTGTCGATGGCCCATACAAGGGAGAGTTACGGATATATCCGTCCTTTGTAACGCGAATCCTTTCGCGGGCCTGGTGCCGTGGCGGAGGGCCACAGTGTGGGGCCTCGGCACCCAGCCGGGAAATCAGGATCACGCGCCCGGCCTCAACCAGGGGCGGGGCGCACGAACGTGAGGTGACAGATTCATGTCTGTTTCTCGTACGACGGTCCGTCTGATCGCCGCCTTTGTGGCTTCGGGCGCCCTCGTCGGCGCGGCCGCCATGCCGGCCCTGGCAGCCGGAGGCGACCATGACCGTGACAACGGGAGGAGTTACTCACACAGCCGCTGGGACGGCCACCGCCACGACAGTCACTTCGGCGACTGGGATCGGGACCGGGGTCGGGACCGGGACCGCGACCGGGACCGGGACCGCGGCTGGTACCGGGATCGGGACCAGGACCGGCGCCACGGCTGGTACAGCGACCGGTACCGGGACGACCACCGCTACCCCGGCCACCGCCACCTCGGCCACCGCTAGTCCGCCTCGGCGGCTGGGCCGTCACGCGGAGGGCGACCAGACCCTCTGCCACCCGTCGCCATAGTCGGCACAGCCGTCTCACCCCGCCGGAGGGCCGAAGACCATTGCTCGTGGTCTTCGGCCCTCCGGCCATGTGACGCGATCAGGCGGAGAGAACCGGTCTGACATGCCATTCGAGGGCCCGCATCGAAGACACCATGCTCGCTCAGGCGGTCACGCGTGAGGTCAGCCGAACCCCTGCCGATACGCGTGCCGGTCGGGGAGGGATCCCGGCAGTGGACGAGCCGAACCGTCCAGCGCCGGGTGCTGCTGGTGATCCACAACGTCACCTCGGCCGGGCGCCTGCTGGATCTACTGCCGCTGTTCCACGACGGCTTTCGCGTCCAACTGCTGGTCACATCGACCGGGTCCTCCGCGTTCCAGGACGGCGTGCGCGAGCTCATTGCCGAGCTGGAGCTTCCCGAGTCGCCATGGGAGCAGGCACTTTCGAAACTTCCCTTCCTGGCACGAAACATGCGGTGGGTGACCCGGGCGCGGCCCTCACTACAGTCACCCCCAGGTGGGACAGGTGGGCCAGGTGGAACAGGTGGGCCAGGTGAGGCAGGAGGGAGACGACGTGCGGCTTCGTTGTGTGGTGCTGGACGACTTCCAGGGGGTGGCCACCGAGGTGGCCGACTGGACGGTGCTCGGGGACCGGGTGGAGGTCGTCGCGCTGCGCGGGCACCTCGACGGCGAGGACGCCCTCGCCGCGGCGCTCGCCGACTACGACATCGTCGTCACCCTGCGCGAACGCGTCCCCTTCCCGGGCTCGTTGATCGCCCGGCTCCCCCGGCTGAAGCTGCTGATCGCCTCCGGGACGCGCAACAGCGTCATCGACTACGACGCCGCCGAGGCGCACGGCGTCACCGTGTGCGGTACGGCGAGCGCGTCGACGCCTCCGGTGGAGCTGACCTGGGCGCTGCTGCTGGGCCTGGCCCGGGGGATCGTCGAGGAGAGCAACGCGCTGCGCTCCGGCGGGCCCTGGCAGTCCACCGTCGGCGCCGACCTGCACGGCCGCCGGCTCGGTCTGCTCGGGCTCGGGAAGATCGGCAGCCGGGTGGCGCGGGTCGGGCTCGCCTTCGGCATGCGCGTCAGCGCCTGGAGCCGGAACCTCACCGAGGAGCGGGCGCGGGAGGTGGGCGTGGAACTCGCCCGCAGCAAGGAGGAGTTGCTGGCCGGCAGTGACTTCGTCTCCGTCCACCTGGCCCTCGGCGACCGCACCCGGGGCCTCGTCGGCGCCGCCGAACTCGCCCTGATGAAGCCGACCGCCTACCTGGTCAACACCTCCCGGGCCGCGATCGTGGATCAGGACGCCCTGCTGGCCGCGCTGCGCGAGGGCCGCATCGCGGGCGCCGGCGTCGACGTCTTCGACACCGAGCCGCTGCCCGCCGGCGACCCCGTGCGCACCGCACCGCGCCTGCTCGCCACACCCCACCTCGGCTATGTCTCACGCGGCAACTACGCGACGTACTACGGCCAGGCGGTGGAGGACATCCAGGCCTGGCTCGCGGGCTCCCCGGTACGACGGCTGCCCTGAACCGTTGCCCTGGCCCGTTGCCCTGATCCTCCGCCCGATCCGCTGGGCCCTGCCCGCCGCCCCGGTCCGTGCGCGTACGGCCAGGTGGGGGACCCGATCCGGTGTGCCGCGCGTGGAAAGGGTGATCCGGGCGCGATCACCGTGACCAGCCCCGTACTGCGCCGTTGAACGGGAAGTGCGGCGAGCGGGTCCTGCCGCCGGTACGTCCCGAGCAACAAGCAAGAAGGAGAACGTGATGTCTCGCATCGCGAAGGCAGCCGTCGTCGCCCTCGGCACGGGCGCCGTGGTGATCGGTGGGGCCGGGCTGGCCCTGGCCGACAGCGGCGCCGCGGGTGTGGCCGCCGGTTCGCCCGGCGTGCTGTCCGGCAACCTGCTCGAGGTCCCGGTCCACGTCCCCGTCAACGTGTGCGGGAACACCGTCGACGTGATCGGCCTGCTGAACCCGGCCTTCGGCGAGCAGTGCGCCAACCAGGGCGACGGCCTGAGCACCCCCGGCACTCCCGGTACCCCCGGCACCACCGACAACCCGGGTACCCCGGGCGGCTACGGCGACAGCGGCTTCAGCGGGTACGGCAACTGAACAGCCCCGCGGACGTGGGAAGGGCCCCGGCACCTCGTGGTGCCGGGGCCTTCCCACGTCCACCGGCCACGCCCAGGGTCCGCCGGCCGCGTCCGGCGGACCGGGCGTACCGGATCGGCCGTACCGGATCGGGCGTACCGGCTCAGGCCTACCGGCTCAGGCGTACCGGTAGATCCCGCTCACGTTCTCCAGCGAGTCCGGGGTGACGCCCCACGGTGGCAGCTTCTCGTGGCGGGCGACGACCCGCCGGTGCTGCGCGTCGCCGGGCCCGGGGGGCTCGGCGGGCAGGTAGCGGTGGCTGCTGTGGGCGCGCTGCCACCGGGACCACTGCAGGTCGAGGAAGGCGTGATGCAGCCAGAACACCGGGTCGTTGACAGACGCTCCGCCGAGCATCACGCCACCGACCCAGCGGTGCACCCGGTTGTGGTTGCGCCAGGAGGCGCTGCCGCTGCCCGTGCCCCAGCCCTCCAGCTTGTTGCGGAAGCCGCGCGTGACCGTGGAGTTCCAGGGGGCGACGTCGTAGACGGGATCGTCCAGGGCCCCTTGCAGTTCGCTCCTGGTGGGCAGGGCGAGGGGGGCGGCGGCGCGGCCCAGGTCGCGGGTGAGGAACCTGCCGTCCGTGATCCCGGTCTTGATGGGCCAGTGCCCGGCCGCGTAGGCGAACGGACCGGTCGTCACCTGCCGGTCGGAGCGACGCCCGTTGCCGCCGAGCAGGTCCTTCGTCCAGGGCACGGACGTCGTCCTGCGGTCCCGGGTCCAGTCCCAGTACGGCACCGTCACCGAGGAGTCCACGCGCCGCAGGGCCCGCTCCAGCTCCAGCACGAAACGGCGGTGCCAGGGCAGGAAGGAGGGGGTCATATGGGCGGTGCGCAGGCCGTTCTCGCCGTCGGCGGTGTAGTAGTCGATGTGCATGCGCACGAACTCGTCGTACTCACCGCGCCGTTTCAGCTCCAGCAGAGCGTTCACGAACCGCCGGCGCTCGGAGGCGGTGAGCGTGCTGACGTTCTTACGCACGTACGCCATACCCACCCCCCGCGCTCCCGGTCACGGACTCGTCCATGCGCATGCCGGCGTGCCCGCCCATCGGCTGTCCGTCCATCGGTTGCCCGTCCATCGGCTGGCCACCCATCGGCTCCCCGCCGACCGGGCCGGGCGCGAGGTCGAGCAGCCGCTGGCCGGGGCCGATCTCGTCGACGGCCGCCCGTGTCGCCTCCAGCGGCGTCCGGTACGACGTGTAGTGGTCGATCATGCTCATCCAGCTGCCGTCCGCCCGGCGCATCAGGTGCAGCAGGCGGCCGTCGACGGTGATCTCCCAGTCGCCGTCGACCCGCTTGCGGCCCGCGACCGGCACCAGGTAGCCCTGGATACGGCGGCCCCGGTAGACCTCGTCGAAGGAGGTGCCCCCCGGTCCGTACGACGACACGGGCAGGGGGCGGGAGGCGGCGACGACCGGCGCGAGCGCCAGGGCCGCGACGGAGGCCAGCAGCCCTCGCGCCACCTCCCTCCGTGACACCGACGCTCTCCCGAGCCCCGCTCTGACCTGCCGCTTCGCGCCCACCGCCACACCATCGGCACCGACGACCATCACTCACTCCTCGTCCGGGATCAGATGTCCGTACCGGTAACCGCCGCACCGCGGTCGGGGTCACCACCGGGAGGGCCATCCGGTGGTACGACGGCTCTGTGCGCGAGGTCCGCTAGAGGCCCGGCCCCATGACCAGGTCGGCGGCCGGGACCGTCCGCAGGACGGGGGCGATGACGCCGGCCTGGGGGAGCTTGAGGTCCGGGAGTCCGAAGTTGTCGCCCCTCGGCCGGGTGAGCGGGGCGTCCACGGCCAGTCCCGGGGCGAGGGCGTGCAGGTCGGAGGCGGGGGCGTCGAAGCCGACGTGGTCGAAGCCGTCCCCGAGGACGTGCGGCAGCGGTGCCCGCAGATGGGCGCCCGGCAGCGCACCGTTCAGCGGCACCTGGGGCAGCGTGCGGTCGGGAAGGAGCCGGCCGGTGACGAAGCGGGGGCCTTCGGGGGCGCCCGGCGACAGCAGCGGCACCTCCAGACCGGCCTCGGGCACCTCCATGTGCAGGGACCGGGAGACGCCCTCCAGCGGCACGGGAACGGGGACCGTGCCGACCGCGGCTGCGGGGGTGGCTGCGGCACCCACGGCGGCCGCGACGCCCGTGACGACGGCGGCAAGGGTTCCTCGGGTGGTCGACTTCATGTCAGGTACGGTCCCTTTCAGGATGCGGGAATTCGACGTCCGTACCGCGTAACGAGCCGGAAAACGCCGTCAGCACACAATTCGCCCGACTGCAGCAATAGTCAGCTCACCGAAAGCCTGATCTTCGGCGGTCGGCTCGTCCAGAAGTCCCACCAGCGGGTGAGCACCAGCAGCAGCCCGAACTCCCTGCCGCCGGCCAGGGCTCCGGGCATCAGCCGCGCAGGCTGCGGGCCGGCAGGATCACGTGCGCGGCGGCGGTCAGGGTCTCCTCGGCCCCCGCGAAGTCGGCGAGGGCGGCTGCCTCGACGGGGCGGCCGGGGGCGGCCTCGGGCCAGGCGCGGGTGGTGAAGACGAGGTAGGCGTAGCCGCGTCGGGCGACCGCGGCGAGCCACTCCGGCGGCGCGTCGGCCTGCGCGACGAACTGCGGCATGTTGACGACGGCCTGGCCGGCCTCGACGAGCAGGGTGACGGGCAGGCTGGGCCTGGCGGTGCCGTCGACCGGGTTGCCGCCGACCGGCAGCCCGTTGTCCGCCAGCATCTGGTGGACCGCGGCCGCGGTGGCCTCGGGCCCGCCCTCGGTGTCCCCGAGGGAGTAGGCGAGCAGATACGGCATGTCGGTGCCGTCGGGGGCCTCGCCGCTCCAGGCCAGGACGACGAGGGTGCCCAGGGAGGCGGCGCGGACGGCGGGGCGGGCTTCGCTTGAGGTTGAGGTCACCGCGCGACCCTATCGACGGGCCGTGCCGCGACCGGGGGGCTTCTCACCCTTCCGGACGAGTGCCGGGGGGCGCTCCACACGATCGAGCGAAGCGGGGTCGAACACGCCGGGGGCCGGTGCCGCGGTGTGCGGGGGCGACGGTGCGCGGGCCGCAGTGCGCGGGGACGGCGGTGTGCGAGGACGGCGGTGTGCGAGGACGGCGGTGTGCGAGGACGGCGGTGTGCGGGGCCGCGATGTACGGGGCCGCGGTGTCAGCTCTGCAGGGGCAGGCCGCCGAGCAGCGGGTTGTGCTGGTTCAGGGCGGTGGTGGCGCCCTTGACCGTGCTGAGGACGGAGTCCTTGTTCTCGGTGTCGAGCGCGTCGGACTGGTGCTGCAGCGGCATCACGTCGCGCACGGTGAGGCCACCCGAGGTGAGGCGGTTGACGCCTCCGTTGAGGCTCATCGGCGCCACGTCGGTGGTGTTGTAGGCGAACGCGGGCGCGGCGACGCCGGCGAGGGCCACGGAACCGGCAACGACAGCGGCGGCCTTCAGGGACTTCATCATGTTCCTTTCTTCGGCAACTCACGTCACCCCAGAGATTTCTGACGCCCCGTTCAACGACTTTCCGCCGGGCCGGAAACCCCGGCCGGGAGAAGACATATGAGATCCCTTCGGGTGAGCGGTTTCTCCGCGCCGGGCAAGCGAACCGGCCGCCCGCCCGCTGACGAAGCGCGGGCGGACGGCCGGCCGAAGGGTTGCGTCCCGAGGTCAGTCGGTGACGCAGGTGCTGCCGAACCCCGGGTTCAGCAGACCGATGACGTCCACGGTGTCGCCGCAGAGGTTGATCGGAACGTGCACCGGGATCTGAACGGCGTTGCCCGACAGCACGCCCGGCGAGTGGGTGGCGAGGCCGGAGGCGCCGGAGTCGGCGGAGGCCATACCGGCACCGCCGGCGACGGCCGCGACGGCGGCGGAGGTCAGGACCAGACCCTTCGCGAAACGCGACATGGAGAGGTGCTCCTTGGAATCGACACAAACATCGGGCGAATGCCCGGCGTTGTTGTCAACGCGGCGTTCTCCCCGGGGTTGTGCGGCCAATGGAGTGATCTCCCCGGGGGCGACCTTCACATTTCCGACACACTTGCGCCGAATCCACCCATTGGTACATCTGGTCACTAATGTTGCCGACCTCTCCCGTACGTGCGAAAGGCACCGCCGGCCATGCGCAATTCCCTGGACCCGCTGCCACGTACGACGGTGAGCGCCGGCCTCGCCACCGGTCCCGCCGGGCTCTGCGCCCCCGGCGGCGACCGGGGCGGCGGCCGGAACCGGGACCGGAACCGGGATCGGGACCGGAACCGGGACCGGAACCGGGACCGGGATCGGGACCGGAACCGGGACCGGGATCGGGACCGGGGCCGCGCGGGCGATCCGCGCACGCTCCGGCCCGCACACGGCGACCGCACCCCTCTCGCACCGGGCGCCACCCCCCGTCCCACGGACGGCGTACGCCCCACCACGATCGGTGCGGCGGAGCGCGTAGGGGCCCGGCGGATTCCGGGCTACGTCCATGCGTCCGGCCGGGTCCCGGATATGTCCGATCTTCGTCCGGGCCGGCGAGGCGGCGGTGACCAGCCGGGCTCGCGGCTCGTTTCCCACGCGGACCCGGCAGGGCCCGGCGCACCCCGCGCCGTCGCGGACGCCGCGAGCATCGCGGACATCACGAACGTCGCGGACGCCGTGGACGCCGCCGCGCAGTGAGGCGCGTTCCCGGCCGCCGCGCCGAGCGGCCCCTGCCGGTCCCGCGCGCCCCCTGTCGTCCCGAGCGCCCCGTGAGCGAGGTAACCCGCGAATGCACCAGCCAGTACCCGAATTCCGGCCACGGGTCCTGCACCTCGCGCAGCCCGTCGACGGCGGAGTCGCCCGGGTCGTACTGGATCTCGCGCGGGCCCAGCTGGCGGCCGGTCTGCGGGTGACGGCCGGCTGCCCAGGCGGCGAACTGGCCGCAGGCCTGCGTGAGTTGGGAGCCGACGTACGGGAATGGCGGGCCGACCGTTCGCCGGGTCCCGGTCTGCCGGGCGAGGTACGGCGGCTCGCGCGTCTGGTCGACGCGGTACGGCCCGAACTGGTGCACGCGCACAGCGCCAAGGCCGGGCTGGCGGCCCGGCTCGCCGTGCGCGGACGGATCCCGACCGTGTTCCAGCCGCACGCGTGGTCGTTCGAGGCGGTCGACGGGACCACGGCCGCACTCGCCCTGCGCTGGGAGCGGTGGGGGGCGCGCTGGGCGCACCGGGTGGTGTGCGTCAGCGAGGCCGAGCGCGCGACGGGTCTGCGCGCCGGTGTGCGCGCCTCGTACACCGTCGTCCCCAACGGAATCGACCTCACCCGCTTCCCCCCCTTCTCGCCCTTCTCGCCCTTCTCGCCCTTCTCGCCCTTCTCGCCCTTCTCCCCCGCCCCCGTCCGCCGCTGCCTCCCACCGGAGTTCGCCGCCGCCCCGCTGGTCGTGTGTGTCGGGCGGCTGTGCCGGCAGAAGGGGCAGGACGTGCTGCTGCGGGCCTGGGAGCAGGTGTTGCGCACGGTTCCGGACGCGCGGCTCGTGCTGGTCGGCGACGGGCCCGACCGGGACGCGCTGCGCCGACAGGCCCACCCCGACGTGCTGTTCACCGGCGCGGTCGCCGATCCGCTGCCCTGGTACCGGGCCGCCGACCTGGTGGCGCTGCCCTCGCGCTGGGAGGGCATGGCGCTCGCCCCGCTGGAGGCGCTGGCCTGTGGACGGCCCGTCGTCCTCAGCGATGTGGGCGGCGCCCGCGAGAGTCTGCCGCCGGCCCTCGCGGCGCGCTGCCTGGTCCCGCCGCAGGACGCCGCGGCGCTGGCCGGGGTGGTCGCCGCCCTGCTGTCCGACGCACCGCTGCGCGCGGCCCTCGGCGAACAAGGCCGCCGGTACGTCCTGTCCACGCACGACGTGCGGCACACCGCCGCGAGGATCGCGGACCTCTACCGCGAACTCCTCGCCGCCCGGCCCTCCGTGCCAACGCCCGCGCCCGTACCCGTACCCATGCCCGCGCCCATGCCCACGCCCGCGCCCATGCCCTCCGAGTGCAGGGAGTCCACCGAGTGCAGGGAGTCCACCCCCTCGTGACCGCGGAAAGCACCGCCCCCTCCCCCGGCGCGCAGCCCCTGGATCCCGGATTCCCGCCCGTCTCGGTCCTGCCGGCCCGCCCCGAACGCGGCTTCCGGTTCCCGCTGCGCCGGCCGCCCGCGCGGCCCGCCTCGCCGTTGCCGCTGCTCGCCGCCGACCTGGGCGCCGCGCTGGTCGGCGCCACGGCCCTGGACGAGGCCGCGCACCGCCCGCTCCAGGTCGCCGCGCTGCTGGGCGTGGCGCTGGTGCTGCGTCCGCGGGCCGGGCGGGCGCTGCCCGGTGTGCTCGACGAACTGCCCGCCGTCTGCGGCCGGACCGCGGTCGCCTGGCTGGCGCTCGCCGCGCTGCTCGCCGCCCACGATCCGGCCGTCGCCCTGTCCGCCGGCACCCTGTTGCTCGGCTGGGCGCTGCACGCGGCGGCGGCCTGCGCGGGCCGCGGTGCCGTGCGCCGGCACCGCCGGGCCACGCAGGTGCGGCGCCCCCGCACGGCGCTGGTCGTGGGCCCGGCGGCGACCGCCCAGCGGGTGGCGGCGGCGCTGCTCAGGGATCCGCGCTGCGGGGTGCGTCCGGTGGGCGTGGTCACGGACCGCCCGGTCGGCAGCGGCGGGCTGCCCGTGCTCACCACCGGCGAGGAGGTGGAGCGGGCGCTCATCCAGAACGGGGTGCGGGCGGTGCTCACCGTCACCTCCGACGTACGCGCCGAGAAGGGGCCGCTGCTGCGGGCGCTCGTCGAGTCGGGCTGCACGGTGTGGGAGGTGGACGCGGACTGTCCGGCGTACGAGATGCGCGACCAGCTCGCCGGGTTCTCCGTCCGGCATCTCGATCTGGGCTCCGGGCGGCGCGGCGGCCTCGGTAAGCGGCTGCTGGACGTGGTGGTGTCCGGGATCCTGCTCGTCCTGGCGAGTCCGGTGCTGCTGGTGTGCGCGGTGGTGCTCCGGCTCACCGGCGGGCCGGGGGTCGTCTTCCGGCAGGAGCGCATCGGCGAGGGCGGGCGCCCCTTCACGCTGCTGAAGTTCCGCACCCACCGCCCGGTCGACGAGCACGAGGCGGCGACCCGGTGGAGCGTGGCGGGCGAGCGGGAGATGAGCCGCTTCTGCCGCCTCCTGCGCACGGCCTCGCTGGACGAACTGCCCCAGCTGTGGAACGTCTTCCGGGGCGACATGAGCCTGGTCGGACCGCGCCCCGAACGCCCTTATTTTGTACGGCAGTTCAGCCAGGCCTATCCGGGATACGCGGCCCGGCACCGCATGCGGGCCGGCATCACCGGCCTCGCCCAGGTCAACGGACTGCGCGGCGACACCTCCATCGAGGACCGCGCCCGCTACGACAACGCCTACATCGACACCTGGTCGCTGTGGCAGGACGTCTGCATCCTGCTGCGCACGGCGGCCGCGCTCGTACGGTCCACGGGGAGCTGACCGATGAGCCTGCCCCTGCCCCTGCCCCTGCACCTGCCCCTGGACCGGCACCGGCCGTTCAGGCCGTCCCCGGTACTGGCCGTGGTCGCGGTGGTCGCGCTTCTGGCGCTGCCCGTCTCCCCCGCCGGGGACGGCGGCGCGGGCCCGGCCGACGCGATGTCCGCCCTGGTCGTCGTGTTCTGCGTGGTACGACTGCTGCGCGCGCGCCGGCGTCCGCTGACCCCGGCCGCCGCCGTGATCCTCGGCCTGCCCGTGGCCGGGTTCGCGCTCGCCGCGATGGGCGCGGTGTCGCCGGCCGAGGGGATCGCGGGCCTCGGCCGCTATCTGCAGGTCTTCGTCCTGGTGCCGGGCGCGGTGCTGCTCCTGGTCCGCGACCGGCGTGACTTCCGGCTGCTGGCCTGGTCGTTCGTGGGGCTCGCGCTGTGGCAGGGGGCGATCGGCGTCGAGCAGTACCTCACGCGCACCGGGGCGTCGTACCAGGGTGAGGACATCCGCGCGGTCGGCACGTTCGGCGCGCAGGACGTGATGGGCATGGCGACGGTGGTGTCGCTCGGGCTGCTCTGTGCGACGGGGCTGGCGCTTGGCCGCTCCGCGAAAGCCGCTCCCGAAAATTCCGGGGAGTCAGGGAAGACCGGGGAGTCAGAGAAGACCGGGGAGTCAGAGAAGACCGGGGAGTCAGAGAAGACCGGGGAGTCAGAGAAGACCGGGGAGTCAGAGAAGACCGGGGAGTCAGAGAAGTCCGGGGAGTCAGGGAAGTTCGGGAAGTCGCCGGCCCGGGAGCGCGCGGTCGCGACCGCCTGCGCACTCGCCCTTCTGCTGCCGCTGGCCCTGTCGTTCAGCCGGGGCGCCTGGATCGCCACCGCCGTCGCCCTCGTCCTGCAACTGGCGCTGTCCGGACCGCGCCGGGCGCTGAAGGTGGGCGCGGCCGTGGTGGCGGCGGGTGTGGTCCTGGTGGGGGGTCTCGGGGTGGGTACGGCGATGCTTCAGGAGCGGATCGACAGCATCACCCGGGTCGCCGACGCCCCCGACCAGTCCGTCACCGACCGGTACACCATGTGGGCGGCGGCCACCGACATGTGGCGGCAGCACCCGCTCACCGGCGTCGGATTGAAGGGCTTCCCCGAGTACCGGGACGGGCACGCCTCGCTCGCGCTGTCCTCGGGCAGCGACACCGAGGGCGCCGGCGCGGCCTTCCGCAGGCAGCCGTTGCTGTCCCCGCACAACATGTACCTGCTGGTCCTCAGCGAGCAGGGGCTGATCGGACTGCTGTGCCTCGCGGGCGGCTGGCTCGCGCTGCTCGTGTGCGCGCTGCGGGGGCTTCGGCGGGGCCGCCGCTCGGGCCGGGGCCGGGAGTGCGCCCTGGTCGGCTGCGGCCTGCTGGTCTGGCTGCTGGTCGACTTCGCCTACGCCGACATCGGCGGCCCGTCGACGGTCCTGACGGGGGTCGCCCTCGGGCTGGTGGCGTGGTGGTCCCTGGTGGGCACCGAGGAGGCCGCGGCCCGATGACACTGCCCCCCACCCCCCGCCACGCCACCGGCCCGGACACCGAAACGGCCACCGGCCCGAGCCCCGGCCTGGATACCGGCACCGACACCGCTACTGGAACCGGTGCCAGTACCAGTGCCGGCACCACCCCCCGCCGGGCGGACGACACCGCCGAGCACACCCCCCTCACCCCCCGCTTCCTCGCCAGGGCCACCCTCCTCACCGCCTCCCTGACCGTCGCGGGGGCGCTGCTCGGGCTGGTCCGGGACCAGTCGCTGGCGCGGCTGTTCGGGGCCGGACGGGACACCGACGCGTTCCTGGTCGCCTGGACCGTGCCGGAGTTCGCGGCCACGCTGCTGATCGAGGAAGGGCTGGCGTTCGCGCTGATCCCGGCGTTCAGCAAGGCCCTGGCCCGCCGTTCCCAGGGCGCGTCCGGCGACCCCGTACGGTCCCTGGTGGCCGTCACCCTGCCCCGGCTGGCGCTGGCGTTCACCGCCGTGGGCGCGCTGGTCGCCGTGGCCGCGCCGCGGCTCGTCGGGGTGCTCGCACCCGGTCTGCCGGATCCCGCGCTCGCCGTGGACTGCACCCGGCTCACCGCGACCTGCGTGCTCAGCTTCGGTCTCGCCGGATACGGCAGCGCGGCCCTGCGCGCCCACCGCCGCTATCTGGCACCGGCCGCGATCTACGTCGTCTACAACGTCGGCATCGTCACGGCGATGTTCGCCCTGGGCGGCGCCTGGGGTGTGCGGTCGGCCGCGTTCGGGGTCGCGGCGGGCGGGATCCTGATGGTCCTGACCCAGCTTCCGTCTCTCGTACGGCAGTTGTGCACCAGGCCACCGGCCGCTCCCACCCGGCCGACCACCGACACCGAGACCAATGCCAGCACCAGCTCGGACATCGGCACCAGCACCGGCACCGACACACAGCCGCTGAACATCCTCCTCATGGCGTCCGTGGTGCTGTTCGCGCTGTGCCGGCAGGCGCAGGTGCTCGTCGAGCGGTTCCTCGCCTCCAGCCTGCCCGCCGGGGCCATCTCGCACCTGAACTACGCCCAGAAGATCGCGCAGATCCCGATGACGCTGTCCACGATGCTGTGCACGGTCACCTTCCCGGTGGTGGCGCGGGCCCTGGCCGAGGGCGACACCGAGCGGGCCCGCGCCCGCGTGGAGCGGGACCTCGCGGTGGCCTCCGGTGTGGTGCTGCTCGGCACCGCGGCGGTCCTGGCCTGCGCCCCGCAGATCGTCGAACTCCTCTTTCAGCGGGGCGCGTTCACCGCACGAGACACCGCCGCGACGGCGGGCGTGATACGGGTGTACGCGCTCGGTCTGCTCGGCCAGACCCTGACCGGCGTCCTGGTCCGCTCCTACTTCTCGGCGGGCCGCGCCACCTGGTACCCGCTCGGCGCCATGGCCGCCGGCATCGTCGTGACCTGCTGGATCGGCGCCGGCACGGTCGGCTCCTGGGGAGTCACCGGGATCGCCGCCGCGAACGCCGCCGGCATCACGCTCACCGCCGCGCTGCTGCTGTGCGGCATGCGCTCGGCCCGGCACGGCAGGCCGCGCGGGGTGCCCGTCCGCACCGGGCACGTACTGCGCGAGCTGAGCCGCCCGCTGTGCGCGGCGGTGGCGGCCACGGCTGCCGGGACGCTCGCCGCGAGCGGGCCCGCCGCGCCCTCCGCGCCCGTCGCCTCTCTCGCCGCCGGAGGCCTCACCGTGACCGTCGTGTTCGTCCTGCTCGGCTGGGCCCTGGGCGCCCAGGGCTTCGCACCCGCTCTCCGTTCCGTACGCACCCGCACCCGGAGGCTCGCCCATGCCGTCTTCCGCTGAGCCGTTCAAACCCGCACAGCCGCCCGCACAACCGTCCGCACAACCGTCCGCACAACCGTCCGTACAGCCGTCCGTACAGCCATCCGTACAGCCGTCGGCGCAGCCCTCCGCGGAGTCGTCCGCGGTGCCCGGCCCCCGTACCGGCCCTCTCACCGCCCCCCGCACCGGCTCCCCCAGCCGCCCGCCCCGGCCCGGCCCCGCCCCGTGGATCGCCATGTACCACTCGGTCGGCGACTGCGCCGACGACCCGTACCGCGTCACGGTCTCCCCCGCCCGCCTGGAGCTGCAGTTGCGCTGGCTGCGCGGGCGGGGCCTGAGAGGGGTGTCCGTCGCGGAGCTGCTCGCCGCCCGCGCCCGGGGCGCGGGACGCCGTCTGGTGGGGCTCACCTTCGACGACGGCTACGCCGACTTCGTCACCGACGCCCTTCCCCTGCTGGCCCGTTGGGACTGCACGGCCACCCTGTTCGTCCTGCCCGGCCGGCTGGGCGGCGACAACGCCTGGGACCCGCTGGGCCCCCGCAAACCGCTGCTCACCGCCGACGGCATCCGGCGCGCCGCCCGCGCCGGCATGGAGATCGGCTCGCACGGCCTCACCCACGTCGACCTGACCCGAGCCGACGACACCGCGCTGCACGCCGAGACCGCCGGCAGCCGCGCCCTGCTGGAGGAGCTGACGGGCACCGCGGTCACCGGCTTCTGCTACCCGTACGGCACCGTCGACCGGCGCGCCCGGGACGCCGTACGGGCCGCCGGTTACGCCTACGCCTGCGCCATCGACCCCGGCGGGCTGAGCAGCCCGCACGTCCTGCCCCGTGTGTACGTCGGGCAGAACGACACCGCCGTACGCCTGCTCCTGAAGTACCGGCTGCACCGGCTGCGCCGCCGTCCCGTCGCGGGGCTGCGATGAGGGCCCTGCACGTCATCACCGGGCTCGGGGTGGGCGGCGCCGAGCAGCAACTGCGGCTGCTGCTGCGGCATCTGCCCCTGACGTGCGACGTGGTGACGCTCACCGACCCCGGGCCGGTCGCCGACGGGCTGGCCGCCGACGGGGTACGGGTGACACACCTCGGCATGGCCGGCAACCGCGACCTGACCGCACTGCCCCGGCTGGCCCGGCTGATCCGGCGCGGCCACTACGACCTCGTGCACACCCACCTCTACCGGGCCTGCCTGTACGGCCGGATCGCGGCCCGGCTCGCCGGGGTCCGCGCGGTCGTCGCCACCGAACACTCCCTCGGCGACTTGCAGATGGAGGGCCGGCCGCTCGGCGCGGGCGTGCGCGCGCTGTACCTGGCCGGGGAGCGGCTGGGCCGGACCACGGTCGCGGTCTCGCCCACGGTCGCCGAGCGCCTCGCCCGCTGGGGCGTGCCCGGCCCGCGCATCACGGTCGTACCGAACGGCATCGACCTCGCCCGGTTCCGCTTCGATCCGGCGCTGCGGCTGCGCACGCGGGCCGTACTCGGGCTGCCCGAGGACGCGTTCGTCATCGGCGGTGTCGGCCGGCTGGCCCCCGGCAAGCGCTTCGACGTCCTGCTCGACGCGCTCGCCCGCCTCCCGCGCGAGTGCCGGCTGCTGCTGGTCGGCGGGGGCCCCGAGGAGAGCGCGCTGCGGCGTGGCGCGGTGGCGGCCGGGGTCGCCGACCGGGTGGTGTTCGCCGGCGAGCGGCCGTACGCCGGCGACGGCTCGTCCGGCCCCGACCTGCCCGCGCTGACGTCCGCGATGGACGTGCTCGCCTCGCCGTCGCCTGAGGAGGCCTTCGGCCTGGCCGTCGTCGAGGCGCTGGCCGCCGGGCTTCCGGTGCGCTACACCTCCTGCCCCGCCCTCCAGGACCTGCCGCCCGAGGCCGCCCCGGACAACCCGGCAGCCCCGGACGCCCTGCGCGTCCCGTGCGACCCCGGCGCGTACGCCGCCGCGCTGGCCGGGGTCCGGGCCGCCGGGCCCGGCCCGCGCGCCGCCCCGCAGGCGGCCCGTCACTACTGCATCACCCGTAGCGCCGCCCGGCTCATGGACGTCTACGCCACGGCGCTGGCCCATCCGGCTCCTTCGTCCCGTTCCCCGCAGAAAGCCGTCCCGTCATGACCGACAACACCAACCGGCGCCGCCGCACCTCCCGTCTCGCGGGCGTCCGAGCCCTCCCTCCCTGGTCGCTGGTGGCGGCCGGCGTCCTCGCGGGCGGAGTGCTGGGCTGCGCGTACGGCGTGCTGACACCGCCGACGTACACGGCCACCAGCTATGTCATCGCCGTACCCACCGACCGGTCCGACACCGCCTCCGCGCTCGGCTTCGCACAGGCCTACGGCCGGGTCGCCACCGACCTGGCGGTGCTCGGCGACGCCCAGGCGCGGGCGGGCGTACCGGTGGCCACCCTGCGCGACAGCGTCCGCACGGCCACCTCGCCGGACGCCCCGATGGTCGCCGTCTCCGCCACCTCCGCGCACCCCGGCCGGGCCGCCGACATGGCCAACGCGGTCGCCGGTTCCCTGACCCGGCGCGCCGACGCCGCCAAGGCCGGCACCCGCGTCGAACTCCTGTCGTTCTCGCCCGCCGTGCGGCCGACCACGCCGACGTCGGCCTCGGCGGGCGTGACCACCCTGGTCGGGGCGAGCGCGGGCGGGCTGCTCGGCGCTCTGGTGCTGCTGGTACGGCCGGGACGCCGCCCGCAGGACGAGCCCGTGCGCGCGGCCTCGGTACCGGGCCCCACCCTCGCCGCCGACGCACACCGTTCGCGGTGACCGCCACGTACGCGGCGCGCACCAGGGCGCGCACCGGACAGTCCGCGCCGTCCGCACCCGCCGGCCGGCACGGCACCGGACTCGGCACCGGGCTCGGCACAGGACTCGTCACCGGACTCGTCACCGAATGCGTCACCGACGAGGCGGCCTTCGCCGCGCTGGCCCCGGCCTGGGGCCGGCTGTACCGGCGGTGCGCCTCGGCGACCCCGTTCCAGACTCACGCCTGGCTGCACTCGTGGTGGCAGTCGTACGGCGAGCGGGGGCGGCTGCGGCTGCTCCTGGTGCGCTCGGGCGGCGACCTGGTCGCGGCGGCCCCGCTGATGCGGGCGCGCGGCCCGCTGCCCGCGCTGGTGCCGCTGGGCGGCCCGATCTCCGACTACGGCGACGTCCTGCTGGACGACGCCGACGACGGGCGCGCCGCCACCGCCCTCACCGCCGCCCTCGCGCACGCGGCGCGCACGGCGCTGATCGACCTGCGCGAGGTGCGGCCGGGCGGCGCGGCGGAGAAGGTCTACGACCGCTGGTGCGGGCCCCGCCGACGGGTGCGGGACTCGCTGTGCCTGGAGCTGCCCGCCGTGCCCATGGACGGGCTGCTCGCCCGGCTGCCGTCGGGCAAGGCCCAGCGGGTGCGCGCCAAACTCCGCAAGCTGGCCGCGCTCGACGTGACCCGGCAGGTGGCCGGCCCCGCGGACGTGGACGCGGCACTGCGCCGGCTGCTGGAACTGCACCGGCTGCAGTGGCAGGACCGCAAGGTGACGACCGAACATCTGCGACCCCGCTTCCACGAGCACCTGGTGCGCGCGGTGGGACCGATGGTCCGCTCCGGGGACGCCGTCGTCACCGAGTTCCGGATCGGCGCGGACGTGGTCGCCGTGGACCTGACGCTGCTGTCCCGGAGCCTGGCCGGCGGCTATCTCTACGGCGCCCATCCGGGGCTGCGCGAACGCAAGGCGGACGTGGCCGTGATGCTGCTGGACGCGTGCGGCGAACTCGCGGCGAACGCCGGTGCGGGCGCACGCGGCGCGCTCAGCCTGCTGCGCGGCGACGAGCCGTACAAGCACCACTGGCGCCCCGAACCGGTCGCCAACCAGCGGCTCCTGCTGGCCCGCCGGCGCACCGCGCCGCTGCTGTCCGCCGCCCTCGCCGACGCCGCCGCCCGGCAGCGGGGCAGGGACGTGCTGCACCAGTGGCGGGAACGCCCCGTGTCCGGCTAGCGGGTGGGTGACCACCAGGCGAGGCGGACGCAGAGCCTGCCGCCGATCCAGTACTCCACCCAGTCGCTCAGGTCCAGCGGCGAGCAGCCGGCCGGATGCCGCGGGACGGACTCCGGCGCGGGCACCGGCGTGGCGGGCGCGACCGGGGTCGGCGTCGCGGTGGGGGCCGTGGTCGGCGTAGACGTGGGGGTGGGCGTGGAGGTGGGGGTCTCGGGTGCCGGGGCCGGGGACGGCTGGTCGGTGAGGCGGCCGTACAGCGCGGAGCGGTAGACCTGGGACGACCGGGGGTTGGCGGAGCACTGCCACACGCCGTGCGGGCAGTAGTCGGTCAGCGTGTTGTACAGCGGCCGGTGCGCGTCGATCCAGTCGAGCATGCGCCGCATGTAGTCGGCGTTGTCGCCGTTGCGGAAGAGTCCCCATTCCGGGTAGGAGAGGGGCTTGCCGTGGGCCTTCGCGAAGTCCACCTGCTGCTGGAGGCCGTAGGGCTCCGTCACCTGCTCGTCGAACGTCACTCCCGCCGGCTGGTCGTAGGAGTCCATGCCGACGATGTCGACCATGTCGTCGCCCGGATAGCACTCGGTCCAGGGGACGGCGTCCCGGCCGCGGCTCGGCGCGAAGTCGAACCGGAACCGCTGGCCCGGCACCGACCGCATGGTGGTGACGATCCGTCTCCAGTACGTCTTCCAGGCCTGCGGGTCCGGTCCGCAGCGATGTGTGTAGGTGATGCCGTTCATCTCCCAGCCGAGCACGATCACCGTGTCCGGCACCCGCAGCTGCACCAGCCGCCGGGCCAGCGCGCGGAAGTGCCCGTCGAACTGCCCGGCGGCGCCCTGCCGCAGCAGCGCCGACACCTCGGGGTCGGGCAGGTTGTCCTCGTTGCGCTCCTGCATGGGCACGTTGAGGACAAGCGTGCGGTCCGGCTTCTCGCGCCGCCAGTACGCCCACGCGTCCAGGAACCCGGGCTCGCCCTCGATGTCCCGCCAGCGGTCGCCGGGCAGATAGGTGTGCGCGACCTTCAGCTCGGTCCCGCCGAGCCACCGGCTCAGCTCGGCCATGCGGGCGATGCCCATGGGCCCGGAGTCGAGAAAGGCACCGAAGGGGGGCAGCGCCTTCGGTGCCGGGGGCGAGACGGTGGCCGAGGGGACGGGCGGGTCGCCGGCCCGCGACGCTCCCGCCGCGAATCCGGAACCGGTGGCCAGCGCGACGGACACGGTGAACGCCACCGCGGCCATGGTCAGCCGCCAGGGCCGGGGCCTTCGCCTCTGTGGAGCCATGACCGCTCCTCTCATGCCTCGAACCGCCTTCCCGCCGCACGGTTCCCGTGATGGACACCCAGTCATATCTGTACGGGAACGGCCAGCGCGGTTAGGGCTTTCAGGTGGCCCGGCCCCCCGCACGGGTGAGGTTTGTTGCTCGCCGGAACGGCGTGGCGAGGTGCCGGACGCGGTGCGGGGCTGGAGGATGCGTTCGGCGCCGTGGGCAGCACGGCGCCGAAGTGCCGCCCGTGAGGGCGGAGTCGTATGGAGGACGGGGTGCCGGACCCTGGGTCCGGCACCCCGCACGGCACGTTACCGGTGGGCTCCGGCTCGGCCGCGCCGGTAGAGCAGGGCGCCGGCCGCGATCAGCGCGGCACTGGCGGCCGAGGTCGCGATCATGGCCTCCGCGTTACCACCGGTGTGCGGAAGGGTGGGCGGCGTCGTGTGCTCGCCCCCACCGGGAGGCGGGGTGGTCTCCTCGCCGCCGTAGGGAGGCGGGGTGGACGTATGAGTCGGGGGCGGAGTCGTCTCCTCACCACCGTACGGAGGCGGGGTGGACGTATGAGTCGGAGGCCGGGTGGTCTCCTCCCCGCCATACGGAGGCGGGGTGGACGTATGAGTCGGAGGCCGGGTGGTCTCCTCCCCGCCATACGGAGGCGGAGTGGACGTATGACTCGGAGGCCGGGTGGTCTCCTCCCCGCCGTACGGAGGCGGAGTGGACGTATGACTCGGAGGCCGGGTGGTCTCCTCCCCGCCGTACGGAGGCGGAGTGGACGTATGAGTCGGAGGCCGGGTGGTCTCCTCCCCGCCGTACGGAGGCGGAGTGGACGTATGACTCGGAGGCGGGGTCGTCTCCTCGCCACCGTACGGGGGCGGGAGTTCGTCGCCGTAGCCGGAGTCGCCGTACGTGTCGTCGTGGTGCGGCTTCGGCTTCGAACCGTGGACGTGCGCACAGGCGTTGCCGAACGCCGGGTTCAGCGCTGCCGCCGCGTCGACGGAGTTGCCGCAGACGTTGACCGGGACGTCCACCGGAACCTGGACGGAGTTACCGGACAACACACCGGGGGATCCCTGTGCGGCACCGTGCGCGCCCGAGTCGGCCAGCGCCTGGCTGCCGTACAAGGACAGCACGCTCGTCGCGGCGGCGGCCACGACGATGCCCTTGCTGAGGGTCTGTCGCAATTCGAGTTGTCTTCCTGCTCGAAGAAGTGGGAAGGCCGGCCTCGGAACGCTGAATCGAAGGATCGGCGATCCGAGGCCGGCCAGAACACAGCCGGTGGGCTGGTGCGTTGTGCTACACGGTCAGCTGCTGGCGCAACCGCCGCCGAACGCCGGGTTCAGCAGAGCGATGACGTCCACCGTGTCGCCGCAGGCGTTGACCGGAACGTGGATCGGGGCCTGGACGGTGTTGCCGGAGAGGACACCCGGGGAACCGACAGCGGCACCCTCGGCGCCGGAGTCGGCGAAGGCCGGGGCGGCAACGCCCAGGGCCATGATCGCGCCGGCGACGACAGCAGCGCTCTTCTTCATGAACTTTCCCTTCTCTGCGGTCATGTCCATTTGTCGGCCGCAACCGAGCGAGCACAGCTTGAACGGCTCGCACCATGACCAGCAGGCTGTAAAACGAGGGATAGACGGAAGAAGAAACTACGGAACACGCGTCGCCGGTCAATTCACTCGAACGCCTACATAGAATTGACACGTTGGCGCAATCGGCGGGCTCTGCGGGATCCGGCGGGATCCGGCGGGATTCGACAGGATCCGGCGGGATTCGGTGGAGAAGCGCTTCTTCGAGGATTCTGGACAGACTCCGGCGGACGGCCCCGCAAGACGACGAAGACCGCTCGGGCGGCGCGGATGACCCGCACGTCGCCCGAACGGTCTTCGGCCGGCCAGGACCGCCTGCCGCTCTAGCGGTTGGTGGACAGGACCGAGGCGTCGGACAGCAGGCCCGAGAGCGTCTCGTCGCCCTTGGCCTGCGTCGAGTCCTCGGCGCACTGCTGGTTCTGCGGGTTGGACAGGACCGGGATGTCCTGGACGCCGACGTTGACCGCCGCCAGGATCGACTGGGCCTGGGCCTTGGCCGGCAGACCGACACAGAGCTTGTTCAGCGAGCCCTGGACCAGCGACAGCTGCGGGCTCATGTTCCCGCCGGTCACGCTGTTGCCGAAGGCCTCCGTGGCTCCATTGCCGCTCGCCGAGGTGGTGCCCGTGTCGTTGTTGACGGCAAGCGCCTGCGGGGCCGCCGCCGCCGACATACCGACGAGGGACGCGGCGACCGCAGCCGCGGCCATTGCCTTCTTCAGCATTTCGCTTTCCTTTCCTGGCTTCTCACCAAGACTCATGTTCCTGCCCTGGCATCAACCCTGTCGGCACCGATTGGTTGCGGGGCGTCACTCGATCGGATCCTTCCGCGTCACGGAATCGACGGAATTCCCGAGCACCCCTCCGGCACTCCTGCGGCACTCCTTCGGCACTCCTTCGGCACTCCTTCGGCACTCCTCCGGGCGCGCCGCACGCCCCCGCGTGGGCCATTGGAGTGAACGGGAGCAACTCATCAGGGACATCGGCAGTTGATCCAGGACGCTCCGGTGGACGGGGTTTCTCCTGAAGGGAATTGCAAGTGATCAAGAAGGTTCTGGCCTCCGCCGCGGTCGCAGTCGCCGCTGTCGGCGCCTCCGCCGCCGTCGCGTCGCCCGCCCTGGCCGTCGACAACACCAACGGCACCACGACGTCCAGCGGCAACAACGCCTCGCAGGCGTTCGGCAACTCCGCCACGTACGGCAACATGAGCCCGCAGATCGGCCTCATCCAGGGCTCGTTCAACAAGCCCTGCATCGGCCTGCCGGCGAAGCTCAACGCCCAGTCGATCCTGGCCCTGGTCAACGTCGGCGTGCAGGACATCCCGGTCCTGTCGAACCCGCAGAACCAGCAGTGCACCGAGAACTCGACGCAGGCCAAGGGCGACGAGTCGCTCTCGCACCTGCTCGACCACCTCTCCGCGCTCTCCAGCAACGGCTGATCCAAAGATCCCCGGGCCCTTCGGGTCCCGTCCGACGGGCCGCCGTTTCCCGGCGGCCCGTCGGCGTGTCCGGGCGGCCCGTCGGCGTGTCCGGGCGGCACGTCGGCGTGTCCGGGCGCGCTCGCACGACGTCGGCGTTCGCACGACGGCCGGACGGGTGCTTGTGCGGTTGTCCGACCACGCTGACCCAAACGGGGTAAAGGCCGCAACCCCGGCGGCGTTTCGACCGTTGACGATCATGCAACTCCTCCCCGGAGTCCGCCTTTCGAAAGGGAAACAACAATGAAGAAGCTGTGGGCAACTGCGGCTGTCGCCGCCTCCGTCGCCGGTTTCGCTGGCATCGCCGCCCCCCAGGCGCTTGCCGTCAACAACGACACCGGCACGACCTCCCTCAGCGGCAATGACGCCACGCAGTCGTTCGGCAACTCGGCCACGAGTGGCGACCAGAGCCCGCAGCTGTCGCTGGTCCAGGGGTCGCTGAACAAGCCCTGTGTCGGTCTGCCCGCCAAGGTCCAGGCCCAGTCGATCGCCGCGCTCATCGCGAACGTCGGCGTCCAGGACATCCCGGTCCTGTCCAACCCGCAGAACCAGCAGTGCACCGAGAACTCGACGCAGGCCAAGGGCGACGAGACGCTCTCGCACCTCCTGTCGAACCTCTCCGCGCTGTCCAGCAACGGCTGAGCGAGTACCCCCGCGGCGGCGGGTCACCGGTTCTTCCGGTGACCCGCCGCCGTGTTTTCCTACCTCCGGTAGAGCCGTTCGATCTCCTCGGCGTACGCCGCCGTCACCGCGTGCCGTCTGACCTTCAGCGAGGGGGTCGGCAGCCCGTTCTCCTCGGTGAACTCCCCCTCCACCAGCGCGAAGGCGCGGATGGACTCGGCGCGGGAGACGGCCCGGTTGGCGTGGTCGACCGCCTTTCGCACCTCGGCGCGCAGTTCGTCGTCGCCGAGCAGCTCGGCCGACGGGGTGTCCAGGGGCCGCCCCCGCACCGTCAGCCAGTGGGCGACCGCCTCCGGGTCGAGGGTGATCAGCGCGGCGACGACGGGCCGGTTGTCGCCGACGACGACGCACTGGCCGACCGGCGCCCGGCTGCGCAGCCGGTCCTCCGGGACCGCCGGGGAGACGTTCTTGCCGCCGGAGGTGACGATGAGGTCCTTCTTGCGGCCGGTGATGGTGAGGTAGCCGTCCTCGTCGAGGGCGCCGAGGTCGCCGGTGGCCAACCAGTCGTCCGCCAGGACCGCGTCGGTCGCGGCCGGGTTGTTCCAGTACGCGCCGAAGACCACACCGCCCTTGATCAGCACCTCGCCGTCGTCGGCGATGCGGACGGACACGCCCGGGATCGGCAGGCCGACCGTGCCGGGGCGCGGGCGCAGCGGGGGTACGACGGTGGCGGCGGCGCTGGTCTCGGTCAGGCCGTAGCCCTCGTAGACGACGATGCCGGCCGCGAGGAAGAACAGGTTGAGGTCGGCGAAGGCGGCGGCCGTGACCGGCCGTCAGTCGCCCGCTTCGGTACGGCGGCGGCCGTGACCGGCCGTCAGTCGCCCGCTTCGGTACGGCGGCGGACGAGGACGGCGTCGGGGGTCTCGGCCGCGTGCGTGAAGGGCAGGTCGGCGAGGGAGCCGTGGGCGAGCGGGGGCGCGAGGGGGGCCGCCCGCACCTCGCTGACGGTGCCCTCCGCGTCCCTGACGATCTCCACCTCGGCACGCGCCGCCAGGTCGGTGCGCCGCCGTGCCCGCTTCAGATCCCTGCGTACGCCCATGACGGCTCCCGGTCGCGGATCGTGCCGACGTGCCGAACCTGTTTACAGGAGCGTCAACTTACTCAGAGGCAGGGAAAGGTCAATGGGGTGTGCCCGGTCCGCTCCTGGCCTGGTCGACCGGCGCGTCAGTCGGCGGAACGGGTGCCGCTCGCCTGCCGGACCGCGTCCGCGAGTGCCCGTACGTCCCGGTCCTCGGTGAGGTCGGCCAGGGTGGACGCGCGGGTGGCGAGGCGGGCCGGGCCCGGGGCGCCGGGCAGGGCGGGGCCGTGGTCCTCGCCGGTGCGGCGCAGGGCGTCGGCGAAGTAGGCGGCGACCGCGGTGACCTGGAAGCGGGGGCTCGTCTCCCACACGGAGTCGTGCAGGGCGCCGATCTCCAGTGCGCCGGACTCCTCGTGCGGGGCGCGGGTGGTGGGGTCGAGCCAGCGGACGGTGGCGGTGGCGAGGTGGCCGTCGGCGCCGGGCTTCGTGCGGACCGCGTACAGAGCGGTGACGGTGTGGCCGGGACCCACCTCGCCGCCGTCGACGTGGTCGTTGCGGAAGTCGTCGTCGGCGACCTTGCGGTCGTCGTAGCCGACGAGGCGGAAGTCGGCGACGGTGTGCGGGTCGAAGGCGACCTGGGCCTTGGCGTCGCGTGCGGTCAGCTCGATGTTGCGCGGGAGCTGCTCGCAGAAGACCGTGCGGGCCTGGCCGGTGTCGGAGACGTAGACGGCGTGGCCGTCGCCCTTGTCGGCGAGGCGTTCCATGAGGGCGCCGCCGTAGTCGCTGCCCACGCCGACGCCGAAGAGGGTGATGCCGTGCTCGCGGCGGGCGGTGTCGATGCGGTCGAGGATGGCGTCGGGGTCGGTCTCGCCGTCGTTGGCGAGGGCGTCGGAGACGAGGACGACCCGGTTGGTGGCGCCTTTGCGCAGGCCGTCGACGGCGGTGGCGTATCCCCGCTCGACGCCCTGGCCGAGGTTGGTGGAGCTCTGCGTCTCAAGGCTGTCGACGGCGTCGTGCACCTCGGCGCGGTGGCCGCCGAGCCGGGTCATGGGCAGCACGGTCTCGGCGCGGTCGCTGAAGGTGACGACGGCCACCGAGTCGTCGTCGCGCAGCCGGTCGGTCATGGTGTCCAGGGACCGCTTGGCGAGGTCGAGCCGGCCGGGTTCGGCCATGGAGCCGGAGACGTCGATGACGAAGGTGAGCGCGGCGGGCGGGCGTTCGTCGTCCGGCTGGGCGGCCCGGGTGGCGAGGCCGACGCGGACCAGCGACCAGTCCTTCCCGGTGGTGCGGGCGCCGTCCACGGTGACGGTGAAGCCGTCGCCGTCGGGCCGGCGGTAGTCCTGGCGGAAGCTGTTGACGAACTCCTCGGGCCGGACGGCCGCGGGGTCGGGGGTGCGGCCGTCGGCGAGGGTGCGCAGGGCGTAGGTGTAGGAGGCGGTGTCGACGTCGAGGGCGAAGGTGGACAGGTCGCTGCGCGGCGCGGCCGACGGCGAGTCCTGGCCGGTGCTCCCGCCGCGCTTGTCGCCGGGGGCGGGGGCCGGCGCGGGCAGACCGTGACGCTCGGCGCTGTCGCTGTGATCCGCCGTGCCACTCCCCGAGCAGGCCGTGAGCAGCAGGCCGCCCGTGGCCGTGAGGGCGAGCAGCGCCGCCCTCACCCGCCGTGCTCGCTGTGTCCCGTCCCGCTCCATCTCGCTGTCCCCCCAAGCCAGTTGGGGCCGCCTTCCGCGACCTCTCTGCCGACTGTGACGGCGCGGGGGTCCGGAACGTGCGCCCCGGGGTGTTGCGGATGCGTCTCGAACCGGCCACGGCGGCGGCCCGCCGAGACAGGTAGGTGATCCTCCGGTGACCTACGAGACGATGTCCTTGCGGGCGAAACCCCGGAAGGCCAGGGCGAACAGCACCAGGGCGTACGTCACGGAGATCGCGGTGCCCTGGATCATGCCGGACCACTCCAGCTGTGGCTGGACGGCGTCGGCCCAGGCGAACTGCCAGTGCGCGGGCAGGAAGTCGCGCCAGTGGCCGAGGGCGGTGACGGCGTCCAGGACGTTGCCGACGATGGTCAGGCCGACCGCGCCGCCGACCGCGCCGAGCGGGGCGTCTGTCCTGGTCGACAGCCAGAACGCCAGTCCTGCGGTGACCAGTTGGGACACGAAGATGTAGGCGACCACGACGGCCAGGCGCTGTGCGGCGGTGCCCGCGTCCAGTGCGCCGCCGGTCGGTATCTGCAGCGGGCCCCAGCCGTAGGCGGCCGTGCCGACCGCGAGGGCGACGACCGGCAGCAGCACCATCGCGGCGAGGCTCAGGGCGAGGCCCACGACGAGCTTGGACCACAGCAGCCGGGCTCTGGGCACGGGTGCGGCGAGCAGATAGCGCAGGGAGGACCAGCCGGCCTCGGAGGCGACCGTGTCCCCGCAGAACAGGGCGACCGGGATCACCAGCAGGAAGCCCGCCGAGACGAACAGGTTGACCGCGGCGAAGTTGGCGCCGGACGCGGTGGCCGTGTCCATCAGCGTCACCCGTCCGTCGCGCCCGGACGGGCTGCCGCCGATGGCGAACGCGATCAGCAGGACGAAGGGCAGCACGGCGAGGATCGCGCCCATGACCAGCGTGCGGCGCCGCCCCAGCTGGCGGACCAACTCCACGCGCAGCGGCAGGGTGCGGGCCGCGCGGTAGCCGCAGGCGGTCTCCATGGGCTCCGTGCGCTCGGCCAGCGTGCTCATGCGGAACCTCCGATCAGGGTGAGGAAGGCGTCTTCCAGGCGCCGGTGGGGGCCGACCGAGGCGACCGGCACCGCGAGCCGCACCAGTTCCACGACCAGCCCCTCGGCGGTGCCGCCGGGGTCGAGGCGGACCAGCAGCCCGTCCTCGGTGCGGACGGCGGAGGCGACGCCGGGCAGCGCGGCCACCTTGTCCACGACCGGCTCCTCCACAGGTGTGCCGGTGCCGACCAGCAGCGTGTCGCCGGAGCCCACGATGTCCTGGACCGGGCCCGCCTGGACCAGCCGGCCGCGGTCCATCACCACGAGGTGGGTGCAGGACTGCTCGACCTCGGCGAGGAGGTGGCTGGAGACGATGACCGTGCGGCCGGCGGCCGCGTACCGGATCATCACCTCGCGCATCTCGCGGATCTGGGGCGGGTCGAGACCGTTGGTGGGCTCGTCCAGGATGAGCAGGTCGGGCAGGCCGAGCATGGCCTGGGCGATGGCCAGGCGCTGGCGCATGCCCTGGGAGTAGGTGCGCACCGCGCGGGCGAGGGCGTCGCCGAGCCCGGCGATCTCCAGGGCCTCGTCCAGGTGGGCGTCCTCGGGCGGGCGGCCGGTGGCCCGCCAGTACAGCTCCAGGTTCTCCCTCCCGGACAGGTGCGGCAGGAAGCCCGCGCCCTCCACGAAGGCGCCGACCCTCGACAGTACGGGCGCGCCGGGCCGGACGGCGTGGCCGAAGACGCGGATCTCGCCGCCGTCGGGCGTGATCAGGCCCATCAGCATGCGCAGGGTGGTGGTCTTGCCCGCGCCGTTGGGGCCGAGCAGTCCGAGGACCTGGCCCTTCTCGACGCGGAAGGACAGCTCGCGCACCGCGTACCGGTCGGCGGACCGGGCGTACCGCTTGGTCAGGTCGCTGATCTGCAGCGGGACGTCGGCGAGGGCGGGGTCGGGCGCGGGGGCGGTGGTGCGGCGCCGGGCGGTGAGCAGCAGGGCGAGGGCGACGGCGGCACCGGCCAGGGGCAGCCACCACACCCAGGCGGGCAGCGGGGTCGCGGCGGTGGTGACGGCGGGGGCGGTCGGCACGCTGAGGTCGGACGTCAGGGAGACGGTGTACGTCGCCGGGGCGGCCGGTGAGGCGTAGCCGAGGTCGGTGGAGGCGAGGACCAGGCGGAGCCGGTGGCCCTTCTGCACCTCGTGGTCGATCGCCGGAAGGCTGATGGTGACGTCCTTGCCGGCCTCGGCGCCGGTGACGCGCAGGGGTGCGACGAGCTGGGAGGGGAGGACCTGCCGGGTGCCGTCGGGGCCGACGTCGTACACCTTGGCGAACAGGACGGCGTCCGCGCGCGTGGAGGTGATGCGGGCGGTCACGGTCGGGGAGCCGGTGATACGCAGGGCGGTGCGCAGGGGTGCGGAGTCGAACTTGGCGTACTGGCCGGGGAAGTCGAGGGAGACGCCGACGCCGAGCGCGGACAGCTGGGAGAGGCCACCGGCGCCGCCGAGGCCGGGCAGCGCGGAGACGCCGGGCGGGCTGGCGCCGGCCGGGTTGGCGAGGTGCTGCTCGCCGCCGGTGAGGGCCACGGCCTTCTGGTGGTCGTGCAGGCCGGGGTAGGCCGGGGCGCTCGCGCCGCGCAGCAGGGCGGCGCCGTCGGTGGAGTCGACGCCTCCGGTGCGGGTGACGCGGAAGGCGTGGCCGGTGCCGGTGGACCGGTCGCCCTTGAGGTAGCGGTCGAACCAGGCCTGTACCCGGTGCTCCACGCGGCCGGTCTCCATGTCGCCGCCGTCGTGTCCGCCCGCGATCCAGTCGACGTCGACGGGGGCGCCGTTCGCCCTGATCGCCTTCTGGGCGGCGTCGGACTGGGCGAGGGTGAACAGGGAGTCGGTCTGGCCCTGCACCAGCAGGGTGGGCACCTTGATGCGGTCGGCGACGGCGGACGGCGAGCGCTCCTGAAGGAGTTCGCGGGCGGCCTGGTCCGGGGTGCCGGACTCGGCGACCCGGTCGTACATCCGGCACAGCTCCGCCTCGAACCGGGCGCAGCCGCCGCCGCTGTTGAAGAAGACGCCGGCCCACAGCTTCTTGAACACGCCGTCCGGGAACAGGGCGTCGGCGAGGTTCCAGTAGGTGAGGGCGGGGGCGATGGCGTCGACCCGCCGGTCGTGTCCGGCGGCGAGCAGGGAGATCGCGCCGCCGTAGGAGCCGCCGGCCACGCCGACGCGCGGGTCGCCGGGCCGGTCGAGCCGGACCTGCGGCTGCTTCGCCAGCCAGTCGATGAGCCGGGAGACGTCGGCGACCTCGTGCTTCGGGTCGTTCAGGCCGATCTTTCCGGTGGAGTGGCCGAAGCCGCGCGCGGACCAGGTGAGCACCGCGTATCCGCCGCGGGCGAGGTCCTCGGCCTGCCGGCGCATGTCGTCCTTGCTGCCGCCGAAGCCGTGTCCCAGCAGGACGGCGGGGCGGCGGCCGGTGGCGGCGCCGGTGAAGTAGGAGGTGTCGATGCGGGTGCCGTCGGCCATGGTCATGATCCGGTCGCTGCGGTGCACCGGCGGCGCGTCGTCGGAGGCGACGGCCGTCCAGGTGCCCGCACCGGCGAGCACCACGACAGCGGCCGCGGCGGCGATCAGCCGGCGCGGCCCCTTCAGCAGCCCGCGCAGCGCGGGCCTTCGAAGATCCATGCCCTCAACGGTACGGGCCGCCACCGACAACGGATGCGGCCACCGGTCTGAACCCGCCCCATCCCTGGGTACTACGGCTCCCGCGCCACGTACTTCGGACGCGGTACGCGGTACGCGGCAGGTGGTACGCGAGGCGCCCGGAACGACATCGCCCTTGCCACCTGTGACAGGCGGCAAGGGCGACGGGGATCAAGACCGGGACGGTCAGGCGTCCGTGTCCTCCGGGACGGAGACCAGCCAGCGGGTCTCGCGGCGCGGGCGGAGGTAGAAGAACCAGTAGAGGGTGGCGACGGCGGTGATGCCGCCGGTCCACACCAGGTAGACCGTCTCCTGCTGGGTGAGGATGTAGGCGAGGACCACGATCAGCAGGATCGGCATCGCGGGCCACAGCGGCATCCGCCAGGCCGGGGTGTGCTTGTGGGAGCCGCGGCGGGACAGCAGGGCGGCGACCGCGACCAGCAGGTACATGCCGGTCACCGAGACGCCGGTGACGCCGTAGAGGGTGTCCAGGTTGACGAAGCAGAGCAGGGCGCCGGGGACGCCGACCGCGAGCGTGGCGACCCAGGGGGAGCCGAAGCGGCCGAGCTTGGAGAAGACGTTGTTGACCGGGCCGGGCCAGGCCTTGTCGCGGGCGGAGGCGAACAGGACGCGGGAGTTCTGGATGACCATGACGATGCCCGCGTTGATGATCGCGAGGGCCACGCACAGGCTCACGAAGGTGCCGACGGCGGAGTTGGACCAGGCGATCACCATCGAGCTGAGGTCACCGCCGGTCAGCGCCTTGAGGTCGGAGGCGCCCAGGGTGATGGCGACGACCGGCACCAGGATGATCACCGAGGAGATCGCGAGGGTGGCGAGGACCGTGCGGGCGACGTTGCGGCGCGGGTTCTCCAGTTCCTCGGAGAGGTAGACGGCGGTCGAGAAGCCCTGGGTGGCGAAGAGGGCGATGGCGAGTCCGGAGATGACGAGCATGGCCGTCACGGAGTCGGTGTGACCGGCCGAGTCGGCCACCTGCATGGAGACGAGGCTGCCCATCCCGCGCTGGCTGTGCGTGAAGCCCAGCATCGCGACGACGCCGGCGGCGATGACCTCCAGGACCAGGAAGATGCCGGTGATCCAGGCGTTGGCGCGCAGGTCGAGCAGGCCGGCGAGAGTGGCCAGCAGCATCACTCCCGCGCCGGTCATCGCGGGGTCGAGGTGCACGACGGGTGCCAGGTAGTCCGCCGTGCCCATCGCGATCACCGGGGGCACGATCATGACGACCAGCAGGGAGAGCACGAAGACCAGCCAGCCCGCGAGCCGTCCGGCCATCGTCGACACCATGGCGTACTCGCCGCCCGCGCTGGGGATGAGGGTGCCCAGCTCGGAGTAGCAGAACGCCACGGCGATGCACAGGAGGGAGCCGATGGCGATCGTCAGGGCGGTGGCGGTGCCGAGGGAACCGAAGAGGTCGGGGACGACCACGAAGAGCGTGGAGGCGGGCGTGACGCACGAGAGCGTCAGCAGAGTGCCTCCGACGACGCCGATGGAACGCTTGAGCTTCCGAGGGCCGTCAGAGCCCGCGGGGGCATCGATGACGGCTGTTTCGACAGGGCGGAGCGTGTCGGTCATGCGGCGGTGTTCCGATCGACTGGTGCGTGAGGGTGGTGGTCGGGAGCGCTATCGCCTCCGGCGGATCGTCGTACGTCGTCTCGTCGGCTCCCGGCGCTGCCTAGAGAACCCCGACGAAAACCATTGCGTCAATGGCCATTTACCTTCGGAATCCGCACCCGCGATACGACCTACGTCACATAACTTTCCCAGGCCATGAAGCCCTATTGGTGCATCCATCAAGCCCGTACCAGATGTGACCTTGTTTTCAAAGGTCATCTAGCGGTAACCCCTTCGTCACCCGTTTCATCCCGCCGAAACGAGAACCGAAGGTAAGGCGTCAAAAAAATGTCAGGCCGTCCGGAATCCGAACGGCCTGACAAGGACGGTGGGTGAGGCTCAGATCACCGTCAGTGGTTGCGCGGGAAGCCGAGGTCCACGCCCGCGGGGGCCTCGGACGGGTCGGGCCAGCGGGTGGTGACGACCTTGCCGCGGGTGTAGAAGTGCGTGCCGTCGTTGCCGTAGATGTGGTGGTCGCCGAAGAGCGAGTCCTTCCAGCCACCGAAGGAGTGGTAGCCCACGGGCACCGGGATCGGCACGTTCACGCCGACCATGCCGGCCTCGATCTCCAGCTGGAAGCGGCGGGCGGCGCCGCCGTCCCGGGTGAAGATCGCGGTGCCGTTGCCGAACGGCGAGGCGTTGATGAGGGCGACACCCTCCTCGTACGTGTCGACGCGCAGGACGCACAGCACCGGGCCGAAGATCTCGTCCTGGTAGGCCTTCGCGCTGGTCGGCACCTTGTCGAGCAGGGAGATGCCGACCCAGTGGCCGTCCTCGAAGCCCTCGACCGTGTAGCCGGTGCCGTCCAGGACGACCTCGCAGCCCTCGGCCGCCGCGCCCTCGACGTAGGAGGCCACCTTGTCGCGGTGGACCTTCGTGATGAGCGGGCCCATCTCGGACGTCGGGTCGTTGCCGGGGCCGATCTTGATCTTCTCGGCGCGCTCGCGGATCTTCTCCACCAGCTCGTCGCCGATGGCGCCGACCGCGACGACCGCGGAGATGGCCATGCAGCGCTCGCCCGCGGAGCCGTAGGCGGCCGAGACGGCGGCGTCGGCGGCGGCGTCCAGGTCGGCGTCCGGCAGGACCAGCATGTGGTTCTTGGCGCCGCCGAGGGCCTGCACGCGCTTGCCGTGCGCGGAGGCGGTGGTGTGGATGTAGCGCGCGATCGGGGTCGAGCCGACGAAGGAGACGGCCTTGACGTCCGGGTGCTCCAGGAGGCGGTCGACGGCCACCTTGTCGCCGTGGACCACGTTGAAGACGCCGTCGGGCAGGCCGGCCTCGGCGAGCAGCTCGGCGATCCTCATCGCCGCCGACGGGTCCTTCTCGGACGGCTTCAGGACGAAGGTGTTGCCGGTCGCGATGGCGATCGGGAACATCCACATCGGGACCATCGCCGGGAAGTTGAACGGCGTGATGCCGGCGACCACACCGAGCGGCTGGCGGATGGACGCCACGTCGACGCGGTTCGCGACCTGCGTGGACAGCTCGCCCTTCAGCTGGACGTTGATGCCGCAGGCCAGGTCGACGATCTCCAGGCCGCGCGCGACCTCGCCGAGCGCGTCGGAGTGCACCTTGCCGTGCTCGGCGGTGATCAGCTCGGCGATCTCGTCGCGGTGGGCGTCGAGCAGCGCGCGGAACTTGAACAGGATGGTCGTGCGCTGGGCCAGCGAGGACTGGCCCCAGGTCAGGTAGGCGTCCTTGGCCGCGGCGACGGCCGCGTCCACCTCGTCGGCCGACGCGAACGCGACCTTGGTGGTGACCGCGCCGGTCGCCGGGTCCGTGACCGGCCCGTACGTGCCCGACGCGCCGTCGACGGCCTTGCCGCCGATCCAGTGGTTGACGATCTTCGTCATGCCCTGAGACTCCTTAACTACAGATGGCGGCGTCGGGTCGAGACGTGCCGTTCGTACAGCTCACGGGCCTTGACCGCCGACGGTCGGGTCGCGGTCTCGGCCACAGGAACATCCCACCAGGCCTGCGCGACGGGCGCGCCCGACACAGTGTCGGACGTTTCGGTCTCCACGTAGACACATGTGGGAGTCGTGGCGGCGCGCGCCTCGGCGAGCGCCGCGCGCAGTTCGTCCACGGTCGCCGCGCGCAGCACCCGCATGCCGAGGCTGGCCGCGTTGGCGGCGAGGTCGACGGGCAGCGGGGCGCCGGTGAGGGTGCCGTCGGCGGCGGGGTAGCGGTAGGCGGTGCCGAACCGCTCGCCGCCCACCGACTCCGACAGTCCGCCGATCGAGGCGTACCCGTGGTTCTGCACCAGCAGGACCTTGATGGCGACGCCCTCCTGGACGGCGGTCACGATCTCCGTCGGCATCATCAGGTACGTGCCGTCGCCGACCAGCGCCCACACGTTCCGCTCGGGCGCGGCGAGCTTCACGCCGATCGCGGCGGGGATCTCGTAGCCCATGCAGGAGTAGCCGTACTCCAGGTGGTACTGGTCGGCGGACCGGGTCCGCCACAGTTTGTGCAGGTCGCCGGGGAGCGAGCCGGCCGCGTTGACGATGATGTCGGACTCGTCCACCAGGGCGTCGAGGGCGCCGACGACCTGCGGCTGGGTCGGCCGTGCGCCGCCGTCGAGCGCCTCGTAGGCGGCGTCGACGCGCCGCTCCCAGCGCTCCTTGCCCTCGGTGTACCCGGTGACGTACGTGTCGGCGACCCGGTGCCCGTGCATCACCAGCGCCTCGGTCAGCTCGCCCAGGGCGCTGCGGGCGTCGGCGACCAGCGGGAGGCCGGCCAGTTTGTGGCCGTCGAAGGGCGCGATGTTGAGGTTGAGGAAGCGGACGTCCGGGTTCCCGAAGAGGGTGCCGGAGGCGGTGGTGAAGTCGGTGTAGCGGGTGCCCACCCCGATCACCAGGTCCGCGGTGCGGGCCAGCTCGTCGGCGGTCGCGGTGCCGGTGTGGCCGATGCCGCCGACGTCCTGCGGATGGTCGTGGCGCAGGGAGCCCTTGCCGGCCTGGGTGGAGGCGACGGGGATCCCGGTGGCGCGGGCGAACTCGGCGAGGGCCTCCTCGGCGCGGCTGTGGTGGACCCCGCCGCCCGCGACGACCAGCGGCCGGCGCGCGGCCCTGACCGCCCGGACGGCCTCGGCCAGTTCCGCGGGGTCCGCGCCCGGCCTGCGTACGGTCCACACGCGCCCGGCGAAGAACTCCTCGGGCCAGTCGTACGCCTCGGCCTGCACGTCCTGCGGCAGGGCGAGGGTCACCGCGCCGGTCTCCACCGGGTCGGTGAGGACCCGCATGGCCTGGAGGGCGGCGGGGATCAGGGCTTCCGGGCGGGTGATCCGGTCGAAGTAGCGGGAGACCGGGCGCAGGGTGTCGTTGACCGAGATGTCGCCGGCGTAGGGCACCTCCAGCTGCTGGAGGACCGGGTCGGCGGGGCGGGTGGCGAAGACGTCGCCGGGCAGCAGCAGGACCGGGAGGTGGTTGACGGTCGCGAGGGCGGCGCCGGTGACGAGGTTGGTCGCGCCGGGGCCGATGGAGGTCGTCACGGCGTGCGTGGACAGGCGGTGGGACTGGCGGGCGTGGCCGACGGCCGCGTGCACCATGGCCTGTTCGTTGCGGCCCTGGTGATACGGCATCAGGTCGCCGTACTCGACCAGCGCCTGGCCGAGCCCGGCCACGTTGCCGTGCCCGAAGATGCCCCAGGTGGCGCCGATCAGCCGCTGCCGTACGCCGTCGCGTTCCGTGTACTGGGCGGCGAGGAAGCGGACGAGCGCCTGTGCGACGGTGAGCCTCGTCGTCGAGGTCGTCATGAGTACCTCTCCGCGCTTTCGACGTGATCGGGGTGGAAGCGGATCCGCCACTCCCGGGTCTCCCCCGGGCCAGCCATGACGTTCAGGTAGTACATGTCGTGTCCGGGCTGGGCGATGGAGGGGCCGTGCCAGCCGTCGGGGACGAGCACGGTGTCGCCGGAGCGGACCTCGGCGAGGACGTCGGTGCCGCCCTCCCGCGAGGGGGACACCCGCTGGTAGCCGAGCCCGTGCGGGCCCTCGATCTCGAAGTGGTAGATCTCCTCCAGCTCGGACTCCTCGCCCGGCCGGTGCTCGTCGTGCTTGTGCGGCGGGTACGAGGACCAGTTGCCGCCGGGGGTGACGACCTCGACGGCGATGAGCCTGTCGCAGTCGAAGGCGTCGGCCGCGGCGAAGCCCCGCACCTGGCGGGCGCAGGTGCCGCTGCCGCGCTGTTCGACGGGGACCTCCGGCGCGGGGCCGTAGCGGGCGGGGAGTCGTCGCTCGCACTTCGCTCCTGCCAGGGCGAAGCGGCCTCCCGCGCCGGAGGCGATCTGGACCCGGGCGTCCCGGGGTGCGTACGCGAAGTCGGAGACCCCCGCGAACACGCTTTCCCTGCCCAGGAGTTGGAACTCGCTTCCCTCAGTTTGTACGGTACATCCGCCTTCCAGCGGAAGGACGATCCATTCACTGTCCCCGGTGGTGAACGTATGGCTGCCGCCGGGCACCAGCTCGACGACGCGCAGGCCGCAGTATGTCCAGCCGGCCAACTCGGGGTCGATGTCGACGGCGTACCGGGCGTTCGCGGTGGAGCCCTGCGGCAGGTACGGATCGGTGCTGGTCATGCGGCCCTCACAGCAGTCCTGCGGCGGTGTCCACGGCGGCGGCCACGTCGCCGTCCGCCGGGTACAGCAGCGAGCGGCCGACCACCAGGCCGCGCACGGTGGGGAGTCGGAGCGCGCCGCGCCACTTCTCGTAGGCGGCGGCCTGTTCCCCGGGGGAGTCGCCGATGTCACCGCCGAGCAGCACGGCGGGCAGCGTGGAGGTCTCCATGACCTGGGCCATGTCGTCGGGGTTCTCGGTGACGGGCACCTTCAGCCAGGTGTAGGCCGAGGAGCCGCCGAGGCCGGAGGCGATGGCGATGGACCGGGTGACCGCGTCGGCCGACAGGTCGTTGCGCAGGCCCCCGTCGGCGGTGCGGTGGCTGATGAACGGCTCCACGAAGACGGGCAGCCGGCGCGCGGCCATGTCGTCGATGGCGCGGGCGGTGGACTCCAGGGTGGTCAGGGAGCCCGGGTCGTCGTAGTCGATGCGCAGCAGCAGCTTGCCCGCGTCGAAGCCGAGCCGCTGGATGTCCTCGGGGCGGTGGCCGGTGAAGCGGTCGTCCAGTTCGAAGCGCGCCCCTTGCAGGCCGCCGCGGTTCATGGAGCCCATGACGACCTTGTGGTCGAGGGCGCCGAGCAGGAGCAGGTCGTCGAGGATGTCGGCGGTGGCGAGGACGCCGTCGACGCCGGGCCGCGACAGCGCGAGGCACAGCCGTTCCAGCAGGTCGGCGCGGTTGGCCATGGCGAGCCCCCGGTCGCCGACGCCGAGCGCGCCGCGGGCCGGGTGGTCGGCGGCGACGATCAGCAGCCGGCCCCTCTCGTCGAGCAGCGGGCGCCGGGCGCGGCGCGTGGCGGCCTCGGCGACGGCTTCGGGGTGCCGGGTGCGGATCCGGACCAGCTCGGTGACGTCCACGCGGGAGCGCCGGCCGGCGTCGCCGCCCTCGGTGTGCGTGCCCGCCACGCGCCCCGCCCTCACAGCACCGCTCCGGCGTCGAGCGCGGCGGCCACCTCGTCGGGGGTGGGCATCGCGGAGGAGCACTCCAGGCGGGAGGCGACGATGGCGCCCGCCGCGTTCGCGTACCGCATGATCGTCTCCAGGTCCCAGCCGGACAGCAGGCCGTGGCAGAGGGAGCCGCCGAAGGCGTCGCCGGCGCCGAGTCCGTTGAGGACCTTGACCGGGAGCGGCGGGACCTCGGCGGACTCGCCCGCGCTGTTCACGGCGAGGACGCCCTTGGGCCCCTGCTTGACGACGGCGAGTTCCACCCCGGCGTCGAGGAGGGCGCGGGCGGCGGCGTGGGGTTCGCGGATCCCGGTGGCGACCTCCACCTCGTCCAGGTTGCCGACGGCCACGGTGGCGTGGCGCAGGGCCTCGGCGTAGAGGGGGCGGGCGCGGTCGGTCCCGCGCCGGAAGCCGCTGCCGTCGCCGCGCCGGAAGCCGCTGCCGTCGCCGGGGCGGGAGCCACTGTCGTCGCCGGGGCGGGGGGCGTCGCCGGTCCAGAACATGGGGCGCCAGTCGAGGTCGAAGACCGTGGTGCCGGACCTGGCGCGGTGGGCGAGGGCGGCGAGGGTCGCCGTACGGCTCGGCTCCTCGCTCAGGCCGGTGCCGGTGACCCAGAAGACACGGGCGTCCCGGACGGCGTCCAGGTCCAGCTCGGCGGCGTCGATCTCCAGGTCGGGCGCCTTGGGCTGCCGGTAGAAGTAGAGCGGGAAGTCGTCCGGCGGGAAGATCTCGCAGAAGGTGACCGGCGTGGGCAGGCCGGGGACCGGGGTGACCCAGCGGTCGTCGACGCCGAAGCCGCTCAGGGCCTCGTGCAGATAGACGCCGAACGGGTCATCGCCCGTACGGGTGATCACGGCGGTGTTCCGGCCGAGCCGGGCCGCGGCGACCGCGACGTTCGTCGCCGACCCGCCGAGGAACTTGCCGAAGGACGTCACCCGGGCGAGCGGGACCCCCGTCTGCAGCGGATAGAGGTCAACTCCGATCCGCCCCATGGTGATCAGGTCGTACGCCATCGGCTTCCCTTCTGCGCTGTCCGGTTCGCCCCTCGGGGCGCGCGGCCCTCCCCGGAGTTCTAGTCCTGCCCGCGGACCCCTGTCAATATTTTGTCCGGACATTCGGACGAGACCTTGACACCGCTTTCCGGGGCGCCGCACGCTGACCGCCATGACCTCGTTGTCACCCTCCTCACTCTCCCGTATCCGGATCGGATCGGCGCCCGACTCCTGGGGCGTGTGGTTCCCCGACGACCCCCGGCAGGTCCCCTGGCAGCGCTTCCTCGACGAGGTGGCGGACTGCGGCTACGAGTGGATCGAGCTGGGCCCTTACGGCTATCTGCCGACCGACCCGGCCGTGCTCACCGAGGAGACCGCGCGGCGCGGCCTGAAGGTGTCGGCCGGCACGGTCTTCACCGGCCTGCACCACGGCAGCGCCGTCTGGGACGAGACCTGGGCGCACATCTCGGCCATCGCCGCCCTCACCCGCGCGACGGGCGCCCGCCACCTGGTCGTGATCCCCTCCTTCTGGCGGGACGACAAGACGGGCCGGGTGCTGGAGCCGTCCGGACTGACCGCCGGGCAGTGGCGCGACCTCACCTCGCTGACCGAGCGGCTCGGGCGGGAGGTGCGGGAGCGGTACGGCCTGACGATCGTCGTCCACCCGCACGCCGACACCCACATCGACAGCGAGGAGAACGTCACCCGCTTCCTGGACGGCACCGACCCCGACCTGGTGTCGCTGTGCCTGGACACCGGGCACTACGCCTACTGCGGCGGGGACAGCGTGAAGCTGATCGAGACCTACGGCGAGCGGATCGGCTATCTGCACCTCAAGCAGGTGGACCCGGAGATCCTGGCCGACGTGCGCGCCAAGGGCACGCCGTTCGGCCCGGCCGTCGCCCAGGGCGTGATGTGCGAGCCGCCATCCGGCGTGCCGGAGCTGGGGCCGGTACTGGAGGCGGCTCAGCGTCTGGGAGTCGATCTGTTCGGGATCGTCGAGCAGGACATGTACCCCTGTGAGCCGGACGCTCCGCTGCCGATCGCCCGGCGGACCCGGGCGTTTCTCCGCTCGTGCGGGGCGTAGGGGTGCCTTTCGGCAGGGGTGTCACAAAAGTGACTCTCTTGTCACAGATGTCACGCGTACGCGGCCTCTGTGTCACATCCGCTCGACAGCTGTAGTCCTGCGGTCACTCTGTGTCGTTTCACCGGGCACAGGCTTGGTGATCGCCAGCGCAGCGCCCGGCTCCCCCGACGGCCGTTCCCGGCCGCCCCCGCGGCGCTGCAGGGAGGTGCAGCGCATGACCGACCGCAGGCTCTGGTCCTACAAGGAGATCGCGGCGCACATCCGGGTGCAGCCCGACACCGTACGGTCCTACCGCAAGCACGGTTTGCTGCCGCCGCCCGACCACGTGGAGAGAGGAAAGCCCTACTGGTACGCGGACACCGTCCGTGCCTGGGTCGCCTCCCGGCCGGGCAACCGCGGCCGCAGGGACGACTGAACGCCGAAACGCCGGAACGCCCGAACGCCGGCGCTTCCGCTTCCGGCCGCGGAAAACCACCTGTGCCCCACCGTCCGCGTGGGGCACAGTGCTGTCCATGGCGACCATGGACTTCTCCGTCAAACCCGTTCTGACCGGCGAGCGGACGGTGCTGCGCCCCTTCACCGCGGCCGACGCCGAGCCGATGTGGGAGATCATCGGCGACCCCGAGGTCGTCCGCTTCACCTACGAGCCGGACACCGACCTCACCCCGGAGCGGGTGCGCGTCCACTACGCCGAGCGCACCGCCGGACCCGACCGGCTGGACCTCGCCGTCACCGATCCCGCGACCGGTGAACTCCTCGGTGAGGTCGTCCTGTACGAGGTCGACCGGGAGGCCCGCAGCTGCGTCTTCCGCACTCTGATCGGGCCGCGCGGCCGGGGCCGGGGCGTCGGTACCGAGGCGACCCGGCTGATCGTCGGATACGGCTTCGAGCAACTCGGCTTGCACCGCGTCGAGTTGCAGGTCTACGGCCACAACGCGCGGGCCCGGCGGGTCTACGAGAAGGCCGGGTTCGTGGTCGAGGGCGTACGGCGCGAGGTGTCGCGGCGGGACGGTGAGTGGGCGGACGAGGTGATCATGTCGATGCTGGACCGGGAGTGGGGTGCCCTCAGCTCCACGGCTCGATGACCGTGACCCCGGCGCCCGGTGCCGTACCCATCGCGGCGAGGGCCGCCGGGGCGGCGTCGAGCGTGATCGTCCGCGTCACGAGGAGGTCGGGGCGCAGGGCCCCGGAGCCGACCAGTTCCAGCATGCCCGGATAGGCGTGGGCGGCCATGCCGTGGCTGCCGAGGAGTTCGAGTTCCAGGGCGATGGCGCGGGCCATCGGGACGGGGGTGGTGCCGTCGGGCGAGGGCAGCAGGCCCACCTGGACGTGCCGGCCGCGGCGGCGCAGGGAGCCGACGGAGGCCGCGCAGGTGACGGGCGAGCCGAGGGCGTCGAGCGAGAGGTGGGCGCCACCGCCGGTCAGTTCGCGGACGGCCGCCGCGGTGTCGGGCACACCGCTGGCGTCCAGGCACTGCGCGGCGCCGAAGGTCCGGGCCAGTTCCAGAGCCCGGGGCGACACGTCGACGGCGACCACCCGGGCCCCGGAGGCCGCCGCGATCATCACGGCCGACAGTCCGACCCCGCCGCAGCCGTGCACCGCGACCCACTCCCCCGCCGCGACCCGGCCCTGCCGCACCACCGCGCGGAAGGCGGTGGCGAAGCGGCAGCCGAGGGCGGCGGCGGTGGCGTAGGCCATCTCGTCCGGGATCGCGACGAGGTTCACGTCGGCGTGGTCCAGGGCGACGAACTCGGCGAAGGAACCCCAGTGGTGGAAGCCGGGCTGGGTCTGGCGCTCGCACACCTGCTGGTCGCCGGCCGCGCAGGACGGGCAGCTGCCGCAGGCGCAGATGAAGGGCACGGTGACCCGGTCGCCGGGCCGCCATCCGCTCACCCGGTCGCCCACCGCCTCGACGACACCGGCGAGTTCGTGTCCGGGCACGTGCGGGAGGGTGATGTCCGGGTCGTGGCCCATCCAGCCGTGCCAGTCGCTGCGGCACAGCCCGGTCGCCTCGACCCTGACCACGACCCCGTGCCCGGCGGGCCCCGGGTCGGGCACCTCCCGCACCTCGGCGGGCTTCCCGTACCGCTCGAACACCACAGCTCTCATGATCCCCAGCTTCCCAGAAGAGACCGGCGCCCGCGGGACGGGTGAGCGGCTCGGAAACGCCCGGCCCCACGGGGTGCGCCAGACGGGCCCCGCGGCGTGCGCCGGACTGCGACAAAGGGTGTATCTGCATAGGGTGCGGGATGAATCGCCCACCAGGAGTCCGACGAGTCGAGGGGGACCCGACGTGACCCACTCCCCGCCGCCCGGCGCACCCAGGGCCCGCATCCCGGGCCCGCAGCAGCCTGCGCCGCCGTACCCGCGCATCGGCGCGGGCCTGTGGCGCCGCTGCCTGGGCGGCGGGCTCGCCCTGTGGGCGCTGACCGCGCTGGTGACGTACGCGACGGCGAGCACCACGCTGGTGCCGACCCTGATCCTGCTGGGCAGCTTCCTCGTCCCCGTCGTCTTCGTCCTGTGGGCGTACGAGCGACACGGCCGCGACCTGGGCGTCAGCGCGATCCTCGGCTGCTTCCTGACCGGCGGCACGCTCGGCGTGCTCGGCGCCTCGGTGATGGAGTCGTACCTGCTGCGCCCCTCCCCCGGCGTGTTCGTCGGCGTCGGACTGGTGGAGGAGGCGGCCAAGGCCGGCGCGCTGGTGTTCGTGCTGCGCCGGCAGCCGGCCATCCGCGGCAGGCGGGCCGGGCTGGTGCTGGGTGCGGCCGTCGGCCTCGGCTTCGCCGCGCTGGAGAGCGCCGGGTACGCCTTCGACGCGGCCGTGACCGTCGACGGCGTCGATCTGCGGGCCCTGCTGGAGACGGAGTTCCTGCGGGGGCTGCTCACCCCCTTCGGGCACGGCCTGTGGACGGCGATCACGGGCTGTGTCCTGCTGTCCCACCGCCGGCCGAGCGGGCGCTTCCGCTTCCCGCCGCCGGTGCTCGCCGCCGGTGTCGGCGTCGCCCTGCTGCACGCCCTGTGGGACTCCACGCACGGCATCGCGCTGTGGCTGGTGACCCGGCTGACCGAGCCGGGCGCGGCGGCGGAGCTGTTCGCGCAGGGGTACCTCACCCGGCCCAGCGTGCTGCAGGAACATCTCTTCACGCTCTTCTCGGTCGGCGGCCTGATGATCGTCGCCGTGCTCGGCATCGGCTGGACACGGTCGCTGGCACACCGGGACACCTCTTGGCGTAATACCCCCTAGGGGTATAGTGTCGGGAGCGTGGGGTTCCACCGTGGAATCTTTCGCCCCTTACGCCTCGACGAGGAGAACGACATGAGCACCCAGACCGACGCCCCGGGCTCCGTCACCGCCGTCTACCAGGTGAGCGGCATGAGCTGCGGCCACTGCGAGGGTTCCGTCAGTGCCGAGATCTCACAGATCCCCGGTGTCAGCTCGGTGAAGGCCGTCGCGTCGACCGGCGAGGTGACCGTCGTCTCCGCCGCCCCGCTCGACGACGAGGCCGTCCGCGCCGCCGTCGACGAGGCGGGCTACGAACTGACCGGCAAGGCCTGAGCACCGAAGCCGCACGACCGGGCCCGCCTTCGCGCGGGCCCGCACACCTTTCCCCGACCGGGCCACGCCGACCAGCTCATACTGGAATCCGCAGGGCCCGGTCCGATGTCTGGAGTCCGGACATGACCAGCACCACCACAGCACCCGGGACCGCCCCGGAGGCAGCTGCCGAGGCGACGGCGGCGGCCGGCCGCATATCCGAGGTCGAGCTGCTCATCGGCGGCATGACCTGCGCCTCCTGCGCGGCCCGCGTGGAGAAGAAGCTCAACCGCATGGACGGCGTGAGCGCCACCGTGAACTACGCGACGGAGAAGGCGAAGGTCAGCTACCCCGAGGGCCTCCAGGTCGCCGACCTGATCGCCACCGTGGTGACGACCGGCTACACCGCCGAGGAGCCCGCGCCGCCGCAACCCGTGGCACCGGCCGAGGACGGCGCGCAGACGTCCGCGCCCGACCCGGAACTGGCCGCCCTGCGGCACCGTCTGCTCGTCTCGGTCCTGCTCTCCGCCCCCGTGGTGCTGCTGGCGATGGTCCCGGCGCTGCAGTTCGACAACTGGCAGTGGCTCTCGCTGACGCTCGCCGCTCCGGTGGTCGTCTGGGGCGGGCTGCCCTTCCACCGGGCCGCCTGGACCAACGCCCGGCACGGCGCCGCCACGATGGACACGCTGGTCTCGGTCGGCACGCTGGCCGCGTTCGGCTGGTCGCTGTGGGCCCTGTTCTTCGGTGACGCGGGCATGCCCGGCATGCGGCACGGCTTCGACCTCATCGCCTCCCGCGCGGACGGCGCCTCCACGATCTACCTGGAGGTCGCCGCCGGAGTCGTCACGCTGATCCTGCTCGGCCGCTATCTGGAGGCCCGCTCCAAGCGCCGCGCGGGGGCCGCCCTGAAGGCGCTGATGGAACTGGGCGCCAAGGACGTCACCGTGCTGCGCGCGGGGCGCGAGGTGCGGGTGCCGGTGGCCTCGCTGGCGGTCGGCGACCGGTTCGTCGTACGGCCCGGAGAGAAGATCGCCACCGACGGGACCGTGATCGAGGGCACCTCCGCGGTGGACGCGTCCATGCTGACCGGCGAGTCGGTACCGGTGGACGTCGCCCCCGGCGACCGGGTCACCGGCGCGACCGTGAACGCCGGCGGCCGGCTGGTGGTCGAGGCGACCCGGGTCGGCACCGACACGCAGCTCGCCCGGATGGCGAAGCTCGTGGAGGACGCGCAGAACGGCAAGGCCGAGGTGCAGCGGCTCGCCGACCGCGTCTCCGCCGTCTTCGTCCCCGTCGTCATCCTCCTCGCGGCTGCCACGTTCGGCGCCTGGCTGGGCGTGAGCGGTGACGCGGTCGCCGCGTTCACCGCCGCCGTCGCCGTCCTGATCATCGCCTGCCCCTGCGCGCTGGGCCTCGCCACTCCGACCGCGCTCATGGTCGGCACCGGCCGGGGCGCCCAGCTCGGCATCCTGATCAAGGGTCCCGAGGTGCTGGAGTCCACGCGCCGTGTCGACACCGTCGTCCTCGACAAGACCGGCACCGTCACCACCGGCCGGATGACCCTCCAGGACGTCCACGTCGCCGGCGGCGAGGACCTGCGGGAGGTGCTGCGCCTCGCCGGCGCCCTGGAGCACGCCTCCGAGCACCCGATCGCCCGCGCGATCGCCGCGGGCGCCGAGGAACGCTTGGAAGGGGCGAGCGCGCAGCGCTCTCCGGCAAGGGCGGTGGTGGGCGACGGGTGGGCACTGCCGCCCGTAGAGCACTTCGAGAACGTCCCCGGGCGGGGCGTGCGCGGGCGCGTGGAGGGCCGCGAGGTGGCCGCCGGGCGGCTCTACGACACCCTGCCCGAGGAACTGGCCGCGGCCCGCTCCCGGGCCGAACAGGAGGGCCGTACCGCGGTCGTGGTCGGCTGGGACGGCAGGGCCCGCGGGGTCCTCACGGTCGCCGACGCGGTCAAGGAGACCAGCGCCGAGGCCGTGCGCGAGCTGCGCGCGCTGGGGCTCACGCCGGTGCTGCTGACCGGGGACAACCGGACCGTCGCCGAGACGGTCGCACGGGCCGTAGGCATCGACGAGGTGATCGCCGAGGTGCTCCCCGAGGACAAGGTGGACGTCGTACGACGGCTGCAGCGCGAGGGGCGCACGGTGGCGATGGTCGGCGACGGCGTGAACGACGCTGCCGCGCTCGCCACCGCCGATCTGGGCCTGGCCATGGGCACCGGCACCGACGCGGCGATCGAGGCCGGCGACCTGACGCTGGTGCGCGGGGACCTGAGGGTGGCCGCGGACGCCATCCGGCTCTCCCGGCGCACCCTCGCCACCATCAAGGGCAACCTGGTGTGGGCGTTCGGCTACAACGTGGCGGCGCTGCCGCTGGCCGCGGCGGGCCTGCTGAACCCGATGATCGCGGGCGCGGCGATGGCCTTCTCGTCGGTGTTCGTGGTGACCAACAGCCTGCGACTGCGGCGCTTCCGCTGAAGTCGCCCAAGGTTACCGGGGGGTTCGACCCAGACGAAGTAAGAGTCCCTCTAGAGTCGGACGGGAGCCTCACATAAGCTCTTCACAAGGCTCGCGCATCTTCCTTACGCTTGAGCCCTGATCGCGGTATCGGGGCTCTTGCGCACGTAAAGGACATATGCAAGAGACGCAGATCACAGTGATGTGAACGTAACCATCGAAGGGCTCCGAAGGTCTAAGTTGGCGATGTCAGCACAGCGTCTTGGGGGGCGCTGACTGGCGTCTGAGGTCGTCTTGGGGGACTTCCTCAGAGATGCGTTGCCGGGGCACGTACACCGGGAAGCTTTGAGCGGCCCTCCCAGCGTGCGTTGTCCCGGCAGATCGCAGCATCACTGGAGCACGGCGGGCTCGTCCCGTCGTGCTCAGACAGCGAATTCAGGCGCTGTCCTCTCCGAGCGCCCGGCCGGATCCCGTGGGGGGAATCCGTACCGGGACATGGGAAGGCGCCCTGGTCGTCGGCCCGTGGGGGGACTGGCGTCAGGGCGCCTTCTGCTGCCTTTTTACGGCTATGCCGCTTGTCGGCGGTCGGCTGCCTTGTGCGGCTCTGCCGCTTTTTCACGGCTCGGCCGCCGTGTGCGGCTCGGCCGCCTGTTTGCGGCTGCCGCTCTTCCGCGGCTCGGCCGCCTGTTTGCGGCTGCCGCTCTTCCGCGGCTCGGTTCGCCACCGGGGCGCCGCCGTGCCGGATGTGCGGCTGCCGCCGCGTGGCGGTGCCGAGACCGCGACCGCGCTCAGCCCCTCGGGCCTCCGCACGCACGCACCCTCGACACCGGCGCGCCCCCTCGGCTCACTCGCCGCCGCGGTGGACGCGCCTCACCGACGGACGCCGCAGGCGTCAGCGGCCCTCGACCGGCACGAAGTCGCGCTCCACGACGCCCGTGTAGATCTGACGCGGGCGCCCGATGCGGGAGCCGGGCTCCTTGATCATCTCGGTCCACTGGGCGATCCAGCCCGGCAGCCGGCCGAGGGCGAACAGGACCGTGAACATCTCGGTCGGGAAGCCCATGGCCCGGTAGATCAGACCGGTGTAGAAGTCGACGTTCGGGTAGAGGTTGCGCGAGACGAAGTAGTCGTCGGAGAGCGCGTGCTCCTCCAGCTTCAGCGCGATGTCCAGCAGCTCGTCGGACTTGCCGAGCGCGGAGAGGACGTCGTGCGCGGCGGCCTTGATGATCTTGGCGCGCGGGTCGAAGCTCTTGTAGACCCGGTGGCCGAAGCCCATCAGACGGACGCCGTCCTCCTTGTTCTTCACCTTGCGGATGAAGGAGTCGACGTCGCCGCCGTCGGCCTGGATGCCTTCGAGCATCTCCAGCACCGACTGGTTGGCGCCACCGTGCAGGGGGCCCCACAGGGCGCTGATGCCGGCCGAGATCGAGGCGAACATGTTCGCCTGCGAGGAGCCGACCAGGCGGACCGTGGAGGTCGAGCAGTTCTGCTCGTGGTCGGCGTGCAGGATCAGCAGCTTGTCCAGCGCGGAGACGACGACCGGGTCGAGGTCGTACTCCTGCGCCGGCACCGAGAACGTCATGCGCAGGAAGTTCTCGACGTAGCCGAGGTCGTTGCGCGGGTAGACGAACGGGTGGCCGATCGACTTCTTGTACGCGTACGCGGCGATCGTCGGAAGCTTGGCGAGCAGGCGGATCGTGGAGAGGTCGCGCTGGCGCTCGTCGAAGGGGTTGTGGCTGTCCTGGTAGAAGGTGGACAGCGCCGAGACCACCGAGGACAGCATGGCCATCGGGTGGGCGTCGCGCGGGAAGCCCTTGTAGAAGTTCTTGACGTCCTCGTGCAGCAGGGTGTGCCGCGTGATCTCGCCCTTGAACGTCGTCAGTTCGTCGACGGTCGGCAGCTCGCCGTTGATCAGCAGGTAGGCCACCTCGAGGAAGGTGGAGCGCTCCGCCAGCTGCTCGATGGGGTAGCCGCGGTACCGGAGGATGCCCGCCTCGCCATCGAGGTAGGTGATCGCGGATTTATAGGCGGCCGTGTTCCCGTACCCGCTGTCCAGTGTCACCAGGCCGGTCTGGGCGCGGAGCTTCCCGATGTCGAAGCCCTTGTCGCCGACGGTGCTGTCGGCCACCGGGTAGGTGTACTCGCCGTCGCCGTACCGCAGTACTACAGAGTTGTCGCTCACGTCTTCCCTCACCGACGTAGTGCCTCATCTTCGAGGTGCCCTGACTGTCTCTACCATCCCCCATTTGGCTCAGGAGAGTGCACTCGGGGTCGACCATTGGGCCTAATGGCGGCACTCAGTGCCGCCAACCTCCTCATCCTGCCCCCTCCAAGGGGCAACCGGAAGGGCTCTGTGACCTTCACGACTCATTTGATCGATCATTTTTCGCTACCGGGGGCGACGGCCGAGGTCAGCGGCCGGCGAGCCTGAAGTCCAGGGCCGTGCACCGCCGTCCGGCCGACACCGTGCGCACCGCCTGCCCGATCGCCTTGCGTGAACCGACGAGGACGACCAGTCGTTTCGCCCGCGTCACCGCCGTGTACAGAAGGTTCCGCTGGAGCATCATCCACGCTCCGGTGGTGACGGGGATCACGACCGCGGGATATTCACTTCCCTGCGAGCGGTGGATCGTCACCGCGTAGGCATGGGCCAGTTCGTCCAGTTCGTCGAAGTCGTACGGCACCTCCTCGTCCTCGTCGGTGACCACCGTGAGCCGCTGCTCGACCGGATCGAGGGAGGTGACGACGCCCACCGTGCCGTTGAAGACGCCGTTCTCCCCCTTCTCGTAGTTGTTGCGGATCTGGGTGACCTTGTCGCCGACGCGGAAGACCCGGCCGCCGAACCGCTTCTCCGGCAGATCGGGGCGGCCGGGCGTGACGGCCTGCTGGAGCAGGCCGTTGAGGGCGCCGGCACCGGCCGGGCCTCGGTGCATGGGCGCGAGCACCTGCACGTCCCGGCGCGGGTCGAGCCCGAACTTGGCCGGAATGCGCCGCGCGGCCACGTCCACGGTGAGCCGGCCGGCCTCCTCGGTGTCGTCCTCCACGAACAGGAAGAAGTCCTTCATGCCGTCGGTGAGCGGGTGCTGCCCGGCGTTGATGCGGTGCGCGTTGGTGACCACGCCGGACTGCTGGGCCTGCCGGAAGACGCGGGTGAGCCGGACGGCGGGGATCGGGCCGCCGTCGGCCAGCAGATCGCGCAGCACCTCGCCGGCACCGACGCTGGGCAACTGGTCGACGTCCCCGACGAAGAGGAGGTGCGCGCCCGGGGGCACGGCCTTGACCAGCTTGTTCGCGAGGAGCAGGTCGAGCATGGACGCCTCGTCCACGACCACCAGGTCGGCGTCGAGCGGGCGGTCCCTGTCGTAGGCCGCGTCACCTCCGGGCTTCAGCTCCAGCAGCCGGTGCACGGTGGAGGCCTCGGCGCCGGTCAGCTCGGCCAGCCGCTTGGCGGCCCGCCCGGTCGGCGCGGCGAGCAGCACCTTGGCCGCTCTGGCGCGGGCCAGCTCCACGATCGAGCGGACCGTGAAGGACTTGCCGCAGCCGGGGCCGCCGGTGAGCACGGCGACCTTCTCGGTCAGCGCGAGGCGTACGGCGGCCTCCTGCTCGGGGGCGAGATCGGCGCCGGTGCGGGACTTCAGCCAGCCCAGTGCCTTGTCCCAGGCCACGTCCCGAAAGCCCGGCATCCGGTCCTCGTCGGTGCGCAGCAGGCGCAGCAGCTGGGCGGAGAGGGATAGCTCGGCGCGGTGGAACGGGACGAGGTAGACGGCGGTCACGGGCTCGTCGTCGCCCTCGGGGCCGGGCACCTTCTCCCGTACGACGCCCGGTTCCTCGCCGTCCTCCCCCGGCCCGGCCAGCTCGGCGAGGCACTCGATGACGAGGCCGGTGTCGACCTGGAGGAGTTTGACCGCGTCGGCGATCAGCCGCTCCTCGGGGAGGAAGCAGTGGCCCTGGTCGGCGGACTGGGACAGCGCGTACTGCAGACCCGCCTTGACCCGCTCCGGGCTGTCGTGCGGTATGCCGACGGACTGGGCGATCTTGTCGGCGGTGAGGAAGCCGATGCCCCAGACGTCGGCGGCCAGGCGGTAGGGGTGGTCCTTGACGACGGAGATCGACGCGTCGCCGTACTTCTTGTAGATCCGGACGGCGATCGAGGTGGACACCTCGACGGTCTGGAGGAAGAGCATGACCTCCTTGATCGCCTTCTGCTCCTCCCAGGCGTCGGCGATCTTCTTCGTCCGCTTGGGCCCGAGCCCCGGCACCTCGATGAGCCGCTTCGGCTCCTCCTCGATGATCTTGAGGGTGTCCACCCCGAAGTGCTGCGTGATGCGGTCGGCGAAGACCGGCCCGATGCCCTTGACCAGGCCGGATCCCAGGTAGCGCCGGATGCCCTGGACGGTGGCGGGCAGGACGGTCGTGTAGTTCTCGACGTGGAACTGCTTGCCGTACTGGGGGTGCGAGCCCCAGCGGCCCTCCATGCGCAGCGACTCCCCGGCCTGGGCGCCGAGCAGCGCGCCGACGACGGTGAGGAGGTCGCCGGCGCCGCGGCCGGTGTCGACCCGGGCGACCGTGTACCCGTTCTCCTCGTTGGCGTACGTGATCCGTTCCAGCACGCCTTCGAGGACGGCGAGCTGCCGCTCGCCGGTCCGCGTCCCCACCTCTTGAGCCATGCTCCGACGGTACAGGCGGGGTGTGACAGTGGGTCACCGCACGGAGGTGTCACCGCACGGAGGTCTCAGCGCACCACGTGCCTCAGGAACCTCTCCGTCGTCTCCGCCAGGACCTCACGGCCGTCGCGGGCCCACAGCCCCTCGTTGAACAGTTCGACCTCCATCGGCCCGTGGTAGCCGGCCGCCTCCACATACCCCTTCCACTCCCGCATGTCGATCGAGCCGTCCCCGATCTGGCCGCGGCCGTCGAGGACGCCCGCGGGCAGGGGGGTGGTCCAGTCGGCCAGCTGGAAGGTGTGGATGCGGCCGGCCGCGCCCGCGCGGGCGATCTCGGCCGGGGCCCGGTCGTCCCACCAGACGTGATACGTGTCCACGGCCACCCCGACCTGGTGCGCGGGGAAGCGTTCGGCGAGGTCGAGGGCCTGGGCGAGGGTGGAGACCACGCAGCGGTCGGAGGCGTACATGGGGTGGAGGGGCTCGATGGCCAGTCTCACCCCGTGCCGCTCGGCGTAGGGGCCGAGGACGGACAGGGCGTCGGCGACGCGTTCGCGGGCGCCGCGCAGGTCCTTGGAGCCGGCGGGCAGGCCGCCGGACACCAGGACCAGTACCTCGGCGCCGAGCGCGGCGGCCTCCTCGACGGCCGCGTGGTTGTCGCCGAGCGCCTCGGCCCGCTCGACCGGGTCGCCCGCCGTGAGGAAGCCGCCCCGGCACAGGGTGCTCACCGTGAGACCGGCGTCGCGTACGAGCCTGGCGGCGGCCTCGACCCCGTACGCCCGCACGGGTTCCCGCCACAGGCCGACGCTGCCGACTCCCGACCGGCCGCAGGCGTCGGCCAGTTCGGGCAGCGACAGCTGTTTGACCGTCATCTGGTTGATCGAGAAGCGTTCGAGACCGGTCACTGGACGATTCACTCGGCGACTCACTGGACGACCCCGTACAGGGCGAGCAGGTTCTTCATCCGTTCCTCGGCGAGTCTGGGGTCCGGGAACAGGCCCAGGCCGTCGGCGAGTTCGTAGGCGCGGGCGAGGTGGGGCAGGGAGCGGGCCGACTGGAGGCCTCCGACCATCGTGAAGTGGGACTGGTGGCCCGCGAGCCAGGCGAGGAGGACGACTCCCGTCTTGTAGAAGCGGGTCGGGGCCTGGAAGAGGTGGCGGGACAGTTCGACCGTGGGGTTCAGCAGCCGGCGGAATCCTCCGGTGTCCCCCGTGTCCAGGACCCGTACCGCCTCGGCGGCCAGCGGTCCCAGGGGGTCGAAGATGCCGAGCAGGGCGTGACTGAAGCCCTGTTCGTCGCCCGCGATCAGCTCGGGGTAGTGGAAGTCGTCGCCCGTGTAGCAGCGGACGCCCTCCGGGAGCCTGCGGCGCAGGCCGATCTCGCGCCCGGCGTCCAGCAGGGAGACCTTGATGCCGTCGACCTTGTCGGGGTGGGCGGCGACGACCTCCAGGAAGGTGTCCGTCGCCGCGTCCAGGTCGGACGAGCCCCAGTGGCCCGCGAGCGCCGGGTCGAACATCGGGCCCAGCCAGTGCAGGATCACCGGCTCGGCGGCCTGGCGCAGGAGGTGGCCGTAGACCTCCAGGTAGTCCTCGGGGCCCGACGCGGCGGCGGCGAGCGCCCTGGACGCCATCAGGATCGCCTGCGCGCCCGTCTCCTCGACGAGCGCGAGCTGCTCCTCGTAGGCCGCTCTCACCTCGGCGAGCGTGCCCGCGGCGATCTGGTCGGTGCCGACGCCGCAGGCGATACGGCCGCCCTCGCCGCGCGCCTCCGCCGCGGACCGGCGGATCAGTTCGGCGGCGCCCGCCCAGTCCATGCCCACCCCGCGCTGGGCGGTGTCCATCGCCTCGGCGACGCCGAGCCCGTGCGACCACAGGTGGCGGCGGAAGGCGAGGGTGGCGTCCCAGTCGACGGCGGCGGGCGCGTCGGGGTTCGTGTCCGCGCGGGGGTCGGCGACGACGTGCGCCGCGGAGAAGACCGTACGGGAGGTGAAGGGGGTGCCCGGGGCGAGGCCGAGGGGCTCGGTGCGGGGCTCGTACGTCCTCACGTCGCCCTGGGCGTCGGGCAGTCGGATGGTCACAGGGAGATCTCCGGTACCTCGACGCGGCGGCCCTCGGCCGAGGACCTCAGGCCCAGTTCGGCGAGCTGGACGCCGCGGGCGCCGGCCAGCAGGTCCCAGCGGTAGGGGGCGCCGGCGTACACGTGCCTGAGGAACAGCTCCCACTGGGCCTTGAAGCCGTTGTCGAACCCGGTGTTGTCCGGGACCTCCTGCCACTGGTCGCGGAAGACCTCGGGGGCGGGGACGTCCGGGTTCCAGACGGGCTTGGGGGTGGCCGAGCGGTGCTGGGCACGGCACCGGCGCAGCCCGGCGACGGCGGATCCCTCGGTGCCGTCCACCTGGAACTCGACGAGTTCGTCGCGGTTGACCCGGACCGTCCAGGAGGAGTTGATCTGGGCGATCGCGCCGCCGTCGAGTTCGAAGATGCCGTAGGCGGCGTCGTCGGCGGTGGCGTCGTAGGGCTTGCCGTTCTCGTCCCAGCGCTGGGGGACGTGGGTGGTGGCCAGGGCCTGGACGGAGGTCACGCGGCCGAAGAGTTCGTGGAGCACGTACTCCCAGTGCGGGAACATGTCGACGACGATGCCGCCGCCGTCCTCGGCACGGTAGTTCCAGGAAGGGCGCTGGGCCTCCTGCCAGTCGCCCTCGAAGACCCAGTAGCCGAACTCGCCGCGCACGGACAGGATCCGGCCGAAGAAGCCGCCGTCGACGAGCCGCTTCAGCTTGAGGAGGCCGGGCAGGAAGATCTTGTCCTGGACGACGCCGTTCCGGACGCCCTTCTCCCGTGCCAGGCGGGCGAGTTCGAGGGCGCCGTCGAGGCCGGTGGCGGTGGGCTTCTCGGTGTAGACGTGCTTCCCGGCGGCGATCGCCTTCCTGATCGCCTCCTCGCGGGCGGACGTCACCTGGGCGTCGAAGTAGATGTCGACGCTGTCGTCGGCGAGGACGGCGTCGACGTCCGTCGACCAGTGCTCAAGGCCGTGCCGGGCGGCCCGCTCCCGCAGGGCGTGCTCGCGGCGGCCGACCAGGACCGGTTCGGGCCACAGCACGGTGCCGTCGCCGAGGCCGAGGCCGCCCTGCTCGCGCAGGGCGAGGATCGACCGGACGAGGTGCTGGCGATAGCCCATGCGTCCGGTCACGCCGTTCATGGCGATACGCACCGTCTTGCGTGTCACGTGGGTCCTCTCCCGTCACTTGTGCGGCAAGCGCGCGGCAATCGCGTAGCAAGCGCTTTCTATCCCTGTGAAGCTAGCCTCTTCCTCGTGGCCCCGACAAGGTCTGCGCGGCTTCGAGCCGTATTGCGGATCACCGGTCACGTTGGGCGAAGGGGCGAACAAACCGGTTGGTTGGCCCTAAAGTCGGCTCGACACCGTAGGGAACCGAGGCCGCGTGCGCCCTGTCTTACGAGGACGGACGGCGACGTACCGACGTCCGGCGACGTACGAGGACGTGCGGGGCGAGGGCGTACGGGTCGAGGACGTACGACACCAGAACGACGAGAACGACACGCGCGGCCCGATGCGCGCGACCGGAGGACGACGAGATGACGGTGACCCTGGCGGACGTGGCGGCCCGCGCCCAGGTCTCCCCCGCGACGGTGTCGCGCGTGCTGAACGGCAACTACCCGGTGGCCGCCTCCACACGCGAGCGGGTGCTGCGGGCGGTGGACGAGCTGGACTACGTCCTCAACGGACCCGCGAGCTCTCTCGCCGCGGCCACCTCCGACCTCGTCGGCATCCTCGTCAACGACATCGCCGACCCCTTCTTCGGGATCATGGCCGGCGCCATCCAGTCCGAGATCGGGGGGCCGGGCGGCCGGGCGGGCGGCGAGCGCCTGGCCGTCGTCTGCAACACGGGCGGCTCCCCCGAGCGCGAGCTGACCTACCTCACCCTGCTCCAGCGGCAGCGGGCCGCGGCCGTGGTGCTGACCGGCGGGGCCGTGGACGACGCGCCGCACGCGGCGAAGGTCGCGGCGAAACTGCGCAAGCTGGCGGAGGCGGGGACACGGGTCGTGCTGTGCGGGCGCCCGCAGGCTGCCGGCACCGAGGCCGTCGCCCTGACCTTCGACAACCGGGGCGGGGCACGGGAGCTGACCGAGCACCTGATCGGCCTCGGCCACCGCAGGCTCGGCTACGTCGCCGGCCCGCGGGACCGCACGACCACCCGTCACCGGCTGGAGGGCCATCGCGCCGCGCTGGAGGCCGCCGGCATCGCGGAGGACCCCGGCTGGACGGTCTACGGCCGCTACGACCGCCGCTCCGGTTACGAGGCCACCGTCGAACTCCTGCGCCGCGACCCCGGCCTGAGCGCCGTCGTCGCCGCCAACGACACCATCGCCCTCGGCGCGTGCGCCGCCCTGCGCGACGCCGGCCTGCGCATCCCCGAGGACGTCTCGGTCGCCGGCTTCGACGACCTCCCCTTCAGCATCGACGCGGTACCCGCCCTCACGACCGTCCGGCTGCCCCTCGCCGAGGCCGGCGCCAGGGCGGGCCGCATCGCCATGAACCGCGAGGAGGCTCCGCCCGGGGGGATCGCCACGGTGCGGGGGGAGCTGATGGTGCGGGGGTCGACGGGGGTGCCGCGGGTGGTGTGAGGGGGGGGCATGCGGGGGGTGGCTTGCCGGGGGCGGCCTGGGTGGTCGGTCTGGGTGGTATGGGTGGTCTGGGTGGGTGGTCGGTCTGGGTGGGTGGTCGGTCTGGGTGGGTGTCCTGTGCGGCCGGCTCGGGTGACTGTTTCGGGTGGGGCGCGGGTGGAGCGGGCCTGCGGCGAGTAGGGTCCGAAGCCATGAAGCTGGCGTTCTCCACTCTCGGTGTCCCCGGCATGTCCGTACCCGGGGTTCTCGCGCTCGCGAACGAGCACGGTTACCACGGCGTCGAACTCCGCACGCATCCCGAGGAGCCGGTGCACACCGGCCTCTCCCCCGCCGAGCGCGCCGAGACGGCCGCGCTGTTCAAGGCGGAAGGGGTGGAGGTGCTGGGCCTCGCCGGATACGCGCGGGTCGCCGCGCCCGGCGACGACGCCCCCGTCCTCGACGAGATCCGCGGCCTCCTCCAGCTGGCACACGACCTGGGCGCCCCCTTCATCCGGGTCTTCCCCGGAGCCGACCCGGACCGTCCCCGTACGGAGTCCGACGCCCTCGCCGCCCGCCGGCTGGGAACCGCGGCCGAGGACGCCTCCGCGCTCGGCGTCCGGATCCTGCTGGAGACCCACGACTCGCACCGCACCGGCGCCGACGCGATCCGCGTCCTCGGGCCGGTCGGGCATCGGCAGGTGGGCGCGCTGTGGGACGTCATGCACACCTGGCTGGGCGGCGAGCAGCCCGACGAGAGTTACGCCGCGCTCGCTCCCCACCTCGGCTACGTCCAGGTCAAGGACATCGCCTCCGCCGACGACACCACCCCGCTCCCGCTCGGCGCGGGCGTCCTCCCGCTCACCGAGTGCGTGGACGTGCTGTGCCGTCACGGGTGGGACGGCTGGCTGTGCTGGGAGTACGAGAAGCGGTGGTACGACTCCGCGGCCCCGCTCCCGGCCCTGCTGGGCGCTGGCCGCGGGCATCTGGGGCGGCTGCTCGGCGAGGCCGCGTAGCGGTTCTGCGGGGCGCGGTTTCGGGTGCGGGTGGCTGGCGCCGTGTTTCGGTGCGGGTGCGTTGTGGTTGGTCGCGCAGTTCCCCGCGCCCCTTCGGAGGGCGCTACGCGCCCTGTTTGGGTGCGGTTTCGGGTGCGGCGCCGTCGTGGCTGGGCGCGCCCGCGCGGCGGAGCCGCATATCGATACAGACCCGCGCCCCCTGAGGGGCGCTAGCGT